>DOUU01000365.1 GCA_003520425.1 Deltaproteobacteria bacterium | reverse complement strand
AAGCCCCTACGACATCACCGTCCATGAGAAGCGCCCGGCGACCGCCGCCTCTCAGCTCAGCGTCCCTGCCGCCGATGTCGAGGATCAGCCGATCAATCGCCCCGCCGATCTTTTGCAGGCCGCGCCTGGCCTATTCACCACCTACCCGGGCGGCGGGGGCAAAGCAAGTCAACTGCTGCTTCGCGGCTTTGACTCCGACCACGGCACCGATGTGGCGATCTTCGTGGATCAGCTTCCTGTCAACCTGCGAAGCAATGCCCATGGCCAGGGATATGCCGATCTCTTCTGGCTCATCCCGGAGACAGTGGAGCGGATCGATATCTCCAAAGGCCCCTACTACGCGAATATCGGCGACTTCGACACCGCCGGCGCCATCAACTTCGTCCCCTACGAACGCCTCTCGGAATCCGTCGCGAAGCTCGAAATCGGTCAATTCGATACCCAACGTTACCTCGTGATGGGCTCGCCACGGACAGGACCTTTCGGGGGCGAGGATCCGCAGCTCAGCGCCATCTTCGCAGTGGAGGGCGACGTGACGAACGGACCCTTCCGCAACCCGGAGGACTTCGACAGCTACAAGCTCTACGGCCGCTTCAGTGCCAAGCTCTCGGACACTCAGAAGCTCACGCTCTGGAGCTCATGGTACTCAGGGACCTGGAATGCCTCAGGGGAGATCCCGCTCCGCGCCGTCGAGGACGGCGAGATCTCGCGCTGGGGTTCGATCGATCCCAGCCAGGGCGGGAATAGCCAACGTTTCAATGTTCTCCTGCGGGACACCTGGACCCTGTCTCCCAACCAACGGGTGGAGACGACCGCCTGGGCCTCCGAGTACAAGCTCAACCTCTACTCGGACTTCACCTTCTTCCTGAACAATCCAATCGGGGGCGACGGAATCGCCCAGCTCGACCGCCGCTGGCTCTACGGCGGGGAGATCGCGTACCACGGACGATTCGACACGGGGATCGTCCCCGTGTCCCTCTCGGCGGGTCTTCAGCTCCGCACGGACGACGTGCGGGTGAGCGTCGGAAATCAGACGCAGCGAGAAATTACGAGCCTCACGGAGAGCAACGACGTCCATGAGAGCTCCCTTGCACCCTACGTGCAAGCGGAGATCTTCCTGGCACCCTGGGCGCGATCGATCCTGGGACTGCGCGTGGAGGAGTTCTGGTTCAACGTGAGCAACCGGCTCCCTGGACCGGGTGGAGCGTCGGGGTACAAGGACGCGAATCTCGTACTGCCGAAAGCGAGCCTTGTCCTCCGGCCCTTTTCCTTGGAAGGTCCTCTTTCCGTGGGCTTCCAGCCCCTGGCCGACTCCGAGCTCTTCCTCAACTACGGCGAGGGCTACCATTCCAACGACGCCCGTGTGGTGACCTGTCACCCGCCCACGGAAGGCTGCGATCCCTCCCTCCAGACTCTTCCCATTGCGACCGGCGAAGAAGTGGGCTGGCGCACGCACCTGGGATCGTGGGTCACGCTCAGCGCCTCCTACTGGTGGCTCCAGCTCCAGGAGGAGCTTGTGTTTGACCCCGATACGGGGACGACCGAGCCGCGCCCCCGCTCGCACCGGCAGGGCGTCGAGCTGGAGACGCAGGCGCACCTGCTCGAATGGCTCACCTACGAGCTCCAGTTCACCTACTCGACTGCGGTGCTGGGAAGCAGCGGCTACGTGGACCAGGCGCCGATTTGGACGCTCGCCACGGGACTCACCGCGCGCCACCCGAGCGGCATCACGGCGAACCTCGAGCTCCGCTCCCTCGGCAGGCGGTACGGCGTGGAGGGGGACCAGGTTGCGCTGCTCCACGGCTACGCCGTGGCAGATCTCTTCTTGCGCTACCGCTGGCGCATGTTCGAGCTCACCCTTGCCATCGAGAACCTGACCAATGAGAACTACTCGAGCACGGAGCTCTACTACACCTCCCGCCTCCCCGGGGAGCCGGCGGGGGGCGTCCTGGACTGGCACTTCACGCCGGGGTACCACAGGAACCTAAGCGTTGGGCTCGCTGCCTACTTCTAAGCCTGTGGGGGTTCCAAAGATTCAATCAGCGTTCTGAGCACTCGCATTCGTTCCCGCACTCGCTCCCTGTGCATTGTGACTTTTGGGCTTCGCCGCGACATAATTCCTCAGCTCCGCGCCACGAAGCCCATCCACGCAGAAGCGCTTTCGAAGGGTGGGATGGACCGGGTGGCCCACGTGAGATCAGAGACGTCGCAATCCAGGCCGCTGCGGGAGAGCGGCTCTCCGCCTCTCACATCTTTGGATCGCACACGGGGGTTCCCGCTCGGCTTGGTTCGGGAGTCGCGCTCCAGACGGCATCCCGCACGGAACGACAGGACCCAGATGCCTTCAGGGGGTGAGCGACGAAGCGATCCTTTGAAAGGGCCCCGTACGGAGGACTTGGCGCCGTCCTAAGTTCCGGAGTCAAGACCCGACCACCGACGACGCTCACCCGAGATCCGGGGCTGTCGGAGGTTTTTCAGTTCAGTCGATGCGATTGCACTTCCTCCTTCTGCTATTGCTCGTGCTGGGTCCGCAGGCCCTTGCGCAAGCTCAGGGCGCTTCGCCTCAAGTAGACGCGATCGTGTGGGAGGGAACACGGGGAGTTCCTCCATCGGAGCTCGAACCCTTTCTTTTGACCCAAGCCCGGCCGTGGTGGAAGCCCTGGTCGTCGCGGCCTGCCTTTGATCCTGCGGCGCTCGATGCGGACATGGAGCGGATCCCGACCCTTTATCGCGACCATGGCTACTACGCGGCGCAGGCGGGCTACGCACTCGAGTGGAATCCGCAGCACGACGTNNNGCGTGGCGGGAGGAAATCTTGAAGGGGCTGCCACTGCAGCCGGGGGAGATCTTTACGCTCAAAAGATATGGGGAGGCCAAGCAGCTCCTCCTGGATCGGCTGGCGGATCATGGCTTTCCCGACGCGACGCTTTCCGGTGGGGGAGATGTCGACGCGAGCCACTCGACTGCGACGGTCTTTTGGCGCGTCCACCCGGGGGCTCGGGTCGTCGTGGGAGAGATTCGCATCGATGGACTGTCTGCCGTGAATGAGGAACTCGTCCGGCGGGAGCTGACCTTCCACACCGGTGACACCTATTCACGTGTGGCCCTGGAACGCACCCAGCGTGCCCTCTACGAGCTCGGATTGTTCCTCTGGGTCACGGTGGAACCCGTCACGGATTCAGCTGGCGCGGGCCGAGGTGCGTCGCTCACGCCCGACACTCAGCTTGTGCGACCGATCCTGGTCACGGTCCGTGAGCGCAAGCCGCGCAGCGTGCGCTTCGGCGTCGGTTACGGAACCGAGGACTCCCTTCGCCTTCAGGCGGGATGGATCGACCGGAACTTCCTCGGGCGGGCGGACCGTCTTGAGATGAAGACCCAGTATTCCTCCCTTGCCTCCACTGCCCAGCTGACGCTGCGCGAGCCGCACTGGCCGGACGCCGACACGGTCGCGCTGCTCAGCGCAAAGCTCGAGAACGACACGCCGCCGGCATACGACGCACGGACCGCGAGTGCTCGCTTGGGCCTTGAGCGGTTGCTCACGCCTCACTGGAGAGGCCGTCTTGCTTACAACCTCGAGTGGACATCCGTACACGACGTTCCGGCCATCACCCAGGAGCTGCTTTCGAACCCCGACCGTCGCTTCCTGCTTTCCTTCTTCGAGCTTGGACTGCGCTGGGACACGACCAACGATCCACTGGACCCGACGCACGGGACCTGGCTCGACCTCTCCGTCGACCCCGCGGCGGCCGCCATCGGGTCTCAGCTCAACTACGTGAAATGCCTGCTCGAAGGCCGGGCCTTCGCACCCTTCGGACCCACCGTCTTGGCTTCCCGGCTCCGGGTCGGCACCATGGTGCCCTTCGGGAGCACGAGTGCGGCGGAGCTCCCGGTGACGGAGCTTTTCTACTCCGGAGGGAGCGATTCCGTGCGCGGCTATGGCTACCAGCGCGTCGGACCGATCGGCGCTCAGGGTGAGCCTGTCGGTGGCGCGAGCCTGTTGGAGGGCTCTGTCGAGCTGCGCTTCCCGATTTGGGGTGCTTTGCGCGGCGTCCTCTTCGTGGATGCGGGGCAGCTCTCGCTCGAAGCCTGGGCATGGAGGCCGGCCAGCCTTCTGTACACGTCGGGGGCGGGCCTTCGGTACAAGACGCCCCTAGGACCCATCCGCTTCGACGTGGGGGTGCCGCTCAATCCGCCAAATGGAGGTGTGCAGTCCTACCGCCTGTGGTTTTCGATCGGGCAGGCCTTCTGATGGGCCGTGCGGGGCGTCTCGCCTGGAGCGTCATTCTCGTCGTGCTGCACGTCATGGTGCTTTTCAGCTTCGTCGCTGCGACTTCGCTTTTGGCACTCTCCGCAGGATTCCAGCGCGCTCGCCTGCGATCGTTCCTTGAGAGCGCGCTGGAGAGCGCGATCAAGGGGCCCNNCGCTCGAGAGCGCGATCAAGGGGCCCGGCGGCGGTGGACCGAGGATCGAAATCGGAGCCCTCGAGGGGCCGCTCTACCCTCACGTTTCATTGCGCGACGTGTCGCTCTCCGAGAAAGGAGCCGTGCCCCTTCGGATTGCGAAGATCTCCCTGCGCTTCGACCTGCGTTTCCTCTGGCGGGAGCGCACGCTCGTCATCGATGAGGTTCAGATCCAGGGGGTGGAGGCTCAAATCGAGCGCGATCCGGAGGGAAAGTGGACCTGGCAACACTTTTGGCCGAGCGCTCCCCACGGTGGAACAGAGCGCTCTCCCGAAGCCTTGATCTTGTGGCCGAGCCTCCCCGTGGAGATCCAAGTGCGCCGGCTCACCGTGGAGGAGAGCCGCGTCGCGGTCCGCTCGGAGCAAGCGGCTTCACCGAGTCGTGTGGTTGCGCGGACGAACCTAAAAGCCCGCGACATCACGCTCCCGCGTCAAGGTCCGCCGCCCTGGCCCACATCCGCTGACCTCGAGCTGAATCTCGATCCCGGGCTCCTCGAAGGACGTGCGCTCGAAGGGGCCAACCTTGCACTGCAGATCGAGGGGTCGCTGCTCCGCCTCAAGTCTTCTCACCTTGAGAGTCGTTTTGGCCGCGCACGCGTCGAAGCACAGACGGATCTTGCCGGCTGGTTCGACCCGGCGCGGGGAGGATCCCTTGCGCTCGACGCCTCGTGGGAATCGCTCGATCCGAGTGTCCTCTTCGCGAGGCCGGAGCTCGCGGGCAACCTGAATGGCAAGGTGCGGATCGAAGGACTCAAGGCAGCGGGCACACCGCTCCGGGCCACCAGGATTCGTGCGGAGCTTTCGCTCTCGCGCTCGCGGCTCGGTGCCATGCGCATTGAGACCGCAGAGCTTGAGGGCAGCTATGACGCGGGCCGGTGGGAGCTCGCCGCAGCCTCTTTCAAGGGGGCGGGTCTCCGGGTCCAAGGGACCGGTCGGGGTGATCTCGAGGAGCTCCAGCGGCTCGACCTTGATGCATCTGCCGACGATCTCTCGCAGATCGCGATCCTTTTCGGATTCGGCCCCCGCGAGATCGGAGGGGCGGCGCACGTTTCCGCGAAGCTCTCGGGCGCCTTTTCGCGTCCCCGAGGCCACGTGGATCTCGTGGCATCCCGGCTGCACGTCCATGACGTGAAACTCGGAGAGGCCCGTGCAGAAATCGTGGCCAGCGGAGACGGTCATATCCGCGTCGAGGCGCTCTCCGTCGGGAGCGCGCCCTGGCGCTTCGCCAGCGTGGGACCCGTCGAGCTTGAGTTCGAGCGCAGCGGCGTCACCCTCAAGCGCTCGGAGTTCGAGCTCCCCGGACGCGGACGCGCCTTCGCGGCGGGTCGATTCGAGTCCGGCGCCCTCCACAGTCTGCGGGTCGAGCTGGAGGGCGTCGCGGTTCACGAGCTCGCACCCCTTGTATGGGACCACGCCGACCTTGCCGGAGTGCTCGCGCTCTCGATGGTTGCGGACGGCCCACTGGGCGGGCCCACCCTGACCGGGCGGGCGACGTGGAGCTCACCGCGCATCGACCGGATCGAAGCCGAGGAGCTGTCCGTCGACTTCCGCGCCGCATCGCCCGAGGCGCGCGCTTCAGCGCGGGTCATCCTGGGCGGACAGGAGCTTCTCACGGCCACGCTTTCGACGCCCTANNCAGGGAGTGGATCTCGACCTCGCACGCGCCGGCCCGTGGTTTCCCGATCTCGTGCGGCGTGTGCGTGGCACCGCAAGCCTCGGCGTCGAGCTTCAGGGGGGGCGTCCCGAGCCGGAAGTCTCGGGTGACCTTGCCATTCGCGATGCCTCGTTCGAAGTTCCGATTTTGGGTGAGCGGCTCGGCCCGCTGGAGGCAAGGATCAAGCTCGACCACAACGCCCTGCAGGTTGAAACGGCGAGCCTCGCCGGAGGTCGCGGCTCGGCCAATCTGACTGGGAAGGTCGCTCTCACCGGCCTCCAACCCGCGTCCGCCGATCTCAGGCTGGAGCTCGCCGGATTCGAAGTGCGCCGCGAGCAAGATCTCACAGGTCGCCTCGACGGGTCGATCAAGATCGAGGGGCCAGCCGAGGGCCTCGAAGTTCATGGGAAGGTCGTGCTGAACCAGGCGCGCTTGCGACTCACAAGCCAGCGCAATCCTTTGTTTCGAGAAATTCACGTACACCAGCTGGCAAGCGCCCCGACGACATCCATTCGAGAGGGCATCCCTCCGACGCTCGACATCTTTGGGCGAGCCGCCGTCGATCTTCGCCTCGAGGTCCCTCGGGACACCTGGATCGTGGGCCAAGGGGCTCACGTCGAGATCGAGGGTGCGCTCGAGGCCCACAAATCCCCGCCACAACCTCTCTTCGTAATCGGCGGGATCGATGTCGTTCGGGGAAGCTATCGCCTGGAAGGACGCCTTTTCCAGATCGAGGAGGGCCATGCAACCTTCACCGGGCGCACGGCTCTTGACCCCGGCCTTGATGTTCTCGCAACCACGCGGGTGAGCGACGTGAAGATCCTTGCGACGATCGGCGGGACGGCGTCCGCCCCCACCCTGCGTCTCGAGAGCGACCCGCCCTATCCTCAAAATGACGTCCTCGCCCTCCTGCTCTTTGGTCACACCTCGGATGCCCTGGCGCAGCCCGAGGCGGGGGNNTTGCGTTCCTTCATCGCCGAAGCGGCAGGAGGCGCTCTCCTCAACCGGATTGGGGAGGCGGTCGGCCCCCGGCTTCCCGTCGACACACTCGCGGTGACCGCATCGGAGGCCGGCTCGGGCACCACCATTGGAGCCGGCCGCTATCTCACGCCGGACGTCTATCTGCACTACGACAATGATGTGGGAGAGTCACAGACAAGGCGCGTGCGCGTGGACTGGCGCCTCACCAAACGGTTGACCCTTGAGAGCAGGACATCGAGTGACGGGAACTCCTCCGCGGATCTCATCTTTACCTACGACTACTGACCGGAGCAGGCCAAGGATCGGGGTCAACCGGCAGCGACGTGCGAGAGGGCGTTTGGGATCTGCATGGCGCGCTTGTCGAAGCTCGCGCCCATCGACCGGAAGTAGTCCAGGAGATCATCGGGAACAGGGCGGCATTCGAAGCTCCGCGGACGTGCGGTCCCGACGTACTGGTTGAATTTGATGTGCAAGAGGCAGTCCGGCGCCATGAAGCGCGTGAGATCCTTCAGGAAAAATTCCCACTCCTTCGGACCCCACTGGCCCTCCTGTCCCGCGCGATCGAAACACGTGGCGAATGCGGTGATGAGGTCGAATGGGCCGCCTGGAATTTCCGGCAGCGGCTCGTAGGGTGCGATCGTGTGCAGGACCTTCTTGAGTCCAAGCAGCTCAGTCACTTCGTTGAAATAGGGAT
>DOUU01000354.1 GCA_003520425.1 Deltaproteobacteria bacterium | reverse complement strand
GCTGCTGCAAGGTCCCTCACGATGCTGCGAGCGACTCCGTACCCCTGACGCGAGGCGATCTCGAAGACGGCCATCATCAATACCTCGAAGCGCTGGTCCCCGAGGCTGTGCCGATACAGGCGTGACACAGGTCCGCCGAAGAGATCGATTACCTCGCTCACGCCGTCTCCCCTTCGCCGCTGAAGCCAACAGTATAGGCCGCCAAGCCCGCTTCTCGTGCTCACCTACTCGCCTACCCCTTGCTTGGCTCTCTTGAATGGTGCGCCATGCGCGTGAGAAGATTCGGCGGAAGTCGATCTTGGGGACAGAGGATGGTAGACGGCGGAGCCAAAACCTCTGGGGTGATGGCTGGAGCCAGAGTAAAAAACTGCGGCCTACGTGGCAATCGGCATCCTCCTGGTCATCGCCGTCTACGTGCTTTCGTGAGGTAGAGAACGAAAAGAATCGGAAGCCTCGCGGCATCGAATCCCGAGTCGACAAGCGCTCGCGAAGGCAACGCTCGCTTCGTGTTCACTCACATGTGGCCAGACGGACGACAAGCTACCCGCAATAGCGAGCGGTCGCCGATCGGACTCCTCGTGGGCCTGAGTGTGCCGATGGTTCAGCCGAGCGAACGCTCTGGGCGATTTCGATGCCGCTTCCGAGCGGGACCGAGATCATCACGATCGAGACGCTGCCAACGGCGAGTTGAGAGAGCCAAATCGAATTCGGCGGTCAGGCTACCGCGGTCGGAGCTCGCCGCGGCAGTTTCGAGGCGTGTTTCTATCGGCGTCCCGAGCAGCAAGCTGGCGTCGAACGACTAGATTTGACCTTGGTCAAGCCCCGGGGCCGACGCTGGCCGGGGCAGAGCGTAAGCCGCGAACCGCAGACTCGTCTTTAGCCACTCGACGCCGGGCCAGCGCTTCGCTTTCGATGACGGTGTGCAAGCAGACCGAGCAAGGCCGTGAGCCCTATCGCGAGCAGTGCTCCCGTGGAGGGCTCGGGCACAGCAAGACCCACAAAGGTGACATTTGTCGTAAGGGTGACCGACCCGCCCGGGAACGAATTCCACGCCGGTAAGGTGATCTTGCCGAGCGTGATGCCGTTGAGTGTGAGGTCGCCGCCACTGGTGATTTGAATCTGTCCAGAGAGGGTAGGATTCGTGAACGAAAGGGTCTTCGTCCCGGTGATCCCCCCGCTCAAGGTCGCCGACCCGGAGACCATTACCGGGCCCGCTGTAAAGCTATAAGGATTGGAACCGCTCGCGCTGCTCGAGTAGCCGGTAGTGCTTGGCGCAATATCGAAAGACAGCGCGAGGGAGGTGCCGCTTAAGACTCCAGGAAGCGCGACCGGACCCGTCCCGGCCGTGAACTGGAAGGACGGAAGGGTGAGGGCTGTGGCGTCGAACGTAACCTGAACTCCATTCAGAGGGAAAGTGACCGGGCCAAGGGTCGTAGCGCCGAAGGTCGCGCTCACCGCTGCTTGGCCGCTCGAAAAGTTGTAGGTGATCGGAGTCGCTTCTGCCCCCGCGGCCACAAATAGAATGCCGACGGAGGCCAAGAGCAGCGCCGCAGATCGCACCCCGCGCATATTTTCCCCTTCTGAACCTAGGGGGAAGGCGCAGGCGCCTCTATGGGCCTTTCCCCTTCCCGTCGCCATCCCACGGAAGGGGTGCCGGCGCGACTTTCGTTCTGCGGCCATCACGAGCAGTTTGCGGACACCCAATGATGGATTTCCGGTGTGGAGAAGGCCTTGGTCTGCAAGCCCGATGCTCCTTGGCTGTGCGGAGCTTAAGACGCCAATTGCCTGGATTCATTGGATCTTTTTGTTTTTGATTCCCGTCTTTTGGCAGCAATGGGAAGGAGTTTTCCGTCGGCAGGCTAAAGCCGTTCCGGGGAAGCGCGATCGAGGGGTCAGAGCAGTGGGTAGAAGTGCGGCTCGTGCTTGCTAGAGAATGTGAGGAGCGTCGCTGCCTCCTCCTTCGTCCAAGCATCGGCACGGACTTTCGTTTTGCCCTGGGCACGGGCCACTTGCTTCGCCAGGCGTACGAGTCGTGGCAATGGGTTTGTTTCGAGATGTCCCCGCTCGAGTGCCAGATGGACCACCCGGCGCATGCAACTCAGAGCGTTCAGGACCGGATCGCGTGCTGCACCTGCAGCAAACG
Organism: Deltaproteobacteria bacterium; assembly: GCA_003520425.1. Classification (GTDB taxonomy): domain Bacteria; phylum Myxococcota_A; class UBA9160; order UBA9160; family UBA9160; genus UBA9160. Next base: position 679 of record DOUU01000354.1, on the reverse strand, counting down.
CCGTGGAAGCGAACCCGATCACGTCGGTGTCGCGGATCCCGGCAAGATCCTTCGGACCGAAGTAAGGCACGAGTTGATTCTCAACATGAGTTCGGTAGCGCTCGAGCGTGGCACGGCGAACGGTAGGGCCGTAGTGGAGCAACCAGTCGTAGAATGCCCGGTCGATGGGAAGGGGTGTTCCGGGGACATGCCAACCCAAGAATTCGCTCGACTCTCGGCGCGCGCGAAGTTCAAGCTGACGATTGACCTCCGTTGCGAGCGCTTGCGATGCTCGCCTCCCCTCCTCCCCCTCGCCCACGGTCTGCCACTTGCGTCGCCCTCGGTAAAGCGTGAGGACGCCCCACCTACCCCGTTTCTGCTGCAGGATCGCCGCCACCGCTTCCTCCGAGCTGTCGTTCCACGCTTGCCCCGTGCATCGTGGAACGAGAGTGGAATAGAGTGGAACGGGGGCTGACGCCAGTGGCATTGCGAAGCTTGATTTTTAAGGAGAATCAAGGAGTTATCTGGCGTCCCCGGGATGACTTGAACATCCGACCTACGGTTTAGGAAACCGCCGCTCTATCCTGCTGAGCTACTGGGGCGCGAAGAGTCACGAACTACAGTGACCGCACATGCCACGGAACGCCATCGTAGCGGCGCTGCGGGGACCTGTCAATCGGAACGGACGCCGCCTGTCGGA
>DOUU01000303.1:11514-13462 GCA_003520425.1 Deltaproteobacteria bacterium | reverse complement strand
CCCGCCGATGGAGCCTTCGCAAGGCGCGCCGAACGGCCGCAGCCCCGGCAGCAAACGTGCCGCCAATGATCGGCTCCTCGCTTCGGGCTACCGGTTCATCTATCCGACTTTCCGCGAGGGTTACGGTGCGCTTTTGAGCGGCAGCTAGGCGCTACAAGCGAGAGTGCGCGTGGCGGTTCCTGGGCGGCCACCCCTCTCGGGTGGGTGCTCGGCGCGGACCTCAATCGAAGACGAGCTCGAGCAGCGAAGCCTCGCCCGGGACACCGATGCGGAGCGGAAAGCCGTAGAATCCCGTTCCCCGGTGCACGTAGAGACGATTGCGACCGTGCCCGAAGAGGCCATGGTCTGGCCACGCCGAGCGCGCCAGCACCGTCCAATCCAGCCCGAAGCTAACGAGGCCGAGCTGTCCGCCATGGGTATGGCCGGAGAGCGTGAGATCCACGTCTCCACGCGGAACGAAGCGGAAGCCGGAAGGGTCGTGCAGCAGCAGCATGCGGAGGTGATCCTCTCGTCGTGGATGGCTCGCGAGCAGCCGCTCGAGGTGCTCCTTGCGCCCCCTACCCACGTAGTTGGCTCCGATGAGCTGGACCAACCCGACTGGAGTGCGCGCGACGGCCTCTTCGTCCACAAGCAGGCGGATCCGGTTGCTCGCGAGCCCGCCCGTCACCTCCTCCAAGGCCTCATGATCGTGGTTGCCGAGAATGGCAAAGGTGCGCCCCGCGAGGCTGCGCAGCGGGGCCAGCGCCTCGGCGAGGGCGCCCGGAGTGCCGCGCCCTTCCATCGTGAGGAAGTCCCCGGTGAGCAGAACAAGATCCGGGTCGTGGGCGCAGAGCTCGGCGATGCGGCGGCGCAGCGCGGCGACCGATTGCCAGGGCCCAAGGTGCGGATCTGAGATCTGGACGACCCGCAGCGGGCGGCTCGGGAGGGGCGAGGGCGAGCGTCTGCGATAACGCTCGAGGGGAACGCGCATGACGCGGGCGGGGCCGTCGTCCTCGGGGCCCGCAAGACGGATGCGGACCACCTCGCGCGCAACACGCAGCGAGGTCCCGATAGAGAGTGCCGCGACAACGAACGGAACCAGATCGAGCCAGCGCAGTGTCGCCAACGCCCGGTGCCAATCGAGGGCCGCCAGCACGGCCCGCAGGGGGAGGAGTGCCAGGAGCCAAATGCCCGAGAGGGCGCCCGCCGCGATGAATGCCATGCCCGGGATGCTGACCAGGAAGCGGAACCCGGGCCCTCGTAGCCGCGGCCGCACGAGGGATGCGAGGTGAACGCCCCCGGCCGCCATCGAATAGACAAACGCGGCGTTCGCAAGGCGTGCCGTTCCCGGGACGAACCAGGCGAGAAGCCGCTCATGCATGACGATCGCTCCGGGCAGCGAGAGCAGCAGAATCACGAAGCCGAACAGTGCGTAGGCGCGGCCGCGCACGCTGCCCGCGTAGAGCGGGACACCAATTAAGCTCGTCGCTGCGAGCCCCAAGAAAAGGCTCGCGAGCGGATCGATGAGTGCATGCGCGGCCACGGCTGCGCTAGGGCTTCTTGGGCGGTTGGGCCGCCTTGCCCGCGTCCGCCTTCGCTCCACCCGCGTCGGCGGGCGGCGCGCCGGGCAGCGGGGGGTGACCCTGCGGTAGCTCGGGAGCAGGCACGATCTCGACGAGCTCGACCTCGAACGCCAGCGCAGCCCCGGGCTTGATCTTCGGCGGGAAGCCGCGGTCCCCATAGGCGATCTTCGCCGGACAGGTGAGCTTGGCCTTCCCGCCCACTTTCATCTTCTGAACGCCTTCCGTCCAGCACNNAAGGGGGTGCCGCGTTGGATGGAGCTGTCGAACACCGTTCCGTCTCGAAGTTTTCCCTCATAGTTGACCTTCACCGTATCGGTGGCCTTGGGCGAGTCGCCGCTGCCCGGCGAGAGCTCCTTCATCACGAGGCCAGAGTCGAACTTCTGGGC
>DOUU01000303.1:0-11505 GCA_003520425.1 Deltaproteobacteria bacterium | reverse complement strand
GCCCTCTGAGGCCTTCTCTTCTTCGGCTGCGGCCGCGGCCGCGCGCTGCCTGGCGAAGGCTTGAAGCTTCGGCGCCTGGGCCTCGAAGTCGACCTTCGAGGGACGGTGCAGCGCGCCATCGGTAAGACCCTGCTCGAGGGTCTTGAGCTCCGGCTCGCTCAGGTTGAAAGGCTCGAGGTTGCGTGCCAGGGCGAGGCCCAGCGTGTAAATCGACTTCTCGTCTTCGGTGANNGCGGGCTTCTGGCACGCCACGACTGCCAAGCAACTGCAGATGGCGAGCGCAAAGGGCAAACGGGTGGACATCGAGGATCCTTCCTTTCCGGCGATAGCCGGGGCGGGCGGAGCATACCGCGCGAACGGGAGGATTCGCCTATTTTCCGGCCGCGGGCCACCTCGATGGAAGTCTGCCGCTTCGCACCCTCTACGACTGGCCCCGCCCATCCGGGCACGCTGCTCGCGGCCCTGCTCTGCTGGCTCGACGCGCGAGCGCGGGGCGCCCGGCTCCTGCTGCGGCTCGAGGACCTCGATCCCGAGCGCTGCCGTCCGGAGTGGGCTTCCCAGATANNACCTCGCCTGGCTCGGCCTCGACTTCGACGTCCGTGAGACGCAGCAGCAAGCCAAGGCGCGCCACGATGCAGCGCTCGATCGGCTGGAAGCCGCCGGCAGGCTCTATCCGTGCCGCTGTACCCGCTCGCAGATCGAGTCTACGGCCGTCCGCGCACCCGACGGCGGATTTCGCTACGCCGGAACGTGTCGGGGGCGCGCACTTCCGGTGGGCGGCTGGCGGGCGGCGACGGAGCCGCTGCGGGTCGTGCTCCCTCCCGGCCGGGTGGAGCCCTACGACGAGGGGGGTCTCGACCTCGGCCAGGACCCGGGAGAGGTGATGGGGGATCCGATCGTGCGTCGCCGCGACGGCGCCGTGGCCTATCAGCTCGCGGTGGTCGTGGACGATGCGGCCCGCGGGGTGACGCGCGTGGTACGAGGGCGCGACATCGCTGCGAGCACGGCGACGCAGGTGGCCCTCCAGCGCCTGCTCGGACTGCCGGAGCCGGTCTACCGCCATCACTTCCTTCTGTTGGAGGAGCGCGGCGGCAAGCTCGCGAAGCTCCACGGCTCCGTCTCGATCGACGACTTGCGGGGCCGGTACGGACCGCGAGAGCTCTGCGGCTGGCTCGCGCATGCGGCCGGTTTGCTCCCTGCCCCCGAACCCAAAACGCCGCGCGAGCTCTTGCCCGACTTCGACTGGTCGCGTGTGCGCGGCGAGGACCGCTCTGTCCGTTGGAGTGGCCTTGGGCTTGTTCTCGTCGCTTGAGAGGAGGCTTGGCCTCCCCTGGGCGGGCGTCGGAGCGAGCGCGGCCGCGCCCTTCGAAAGCCCTGAAGAGGGAAGGATGCAAGGCGCTGCGGCCCCGCGTCCGGACGATCGCCGACCAGAGCTTCGCCTCGCGAGGCTCCCCATGGATTTCGCCGTCTTGGGGCTCGCGCCCGCGCTTCGAGGCTCTCCGGGGAGCGGGCGCCTCGGGCCCTGCGACTAGCTCGGAAGGACAGCGTCCTGCTTGCCGAGGCCAATCATCGCGAGAAGGGGCCGGAACTTGCTGCGCTCGATGCGCTCTTCGAAGCCTGCGCGGCGAAGCCGCCCGAAGTATTCGTCGATCTGCTTGACTTGGAGCGTTCCGACGATCTCGATTCCGCGCTTGATCTGGGCGGGCTTCGTCCCCTTGCCGGCTAGCACGATCATCGCTTCGAACAGGGCGGAGTCGAACTGGCTGATCGAGAAAGTCTCCGCCTCATCGAGAGCGAGATGGAGCTGTTCCTTGCGCTCGGGCGCATGGTCGATGATCCACTTGAGGTGCTGCATGCCGTAGGAGACGTGCCGCGCTTCGTCCTGCATCACGAGCTGGAAAATCCGCTTGTCCACCGGCGTTGGCGAGATGTACTCGCTGAAACGGAACATCGTGAGCACGTTGCCTTCTGCGAGCAGATGCATGAAAGCGCTGGCTTCGCTGTAGGAGTCGCCGTCCAGGATGGCCTTGAGCGAATGCTCCGCCTGGGGCAGCGCTTGCATCATTCCGACGCCGCCTGCAAGGACCCGCTTGCGAAACACCTCGGCGTGGCGCGCTTCGTCAATGGCCTGGCTGGCGATGAAGTGCTTCACCTCGTGGAACTGGTTGTTCATCCTCCACATCCACTTTGCGGGCAGGTCGGTGGCGATCATCTCCACTTCTGTGAAGAAGGTGCACAACTGCGCAAACGCAATCTCGACCTCTTGGGGCCGTTCGTACTTTTCGAGATCGGCCCAGGGGATGTAGGTGGTGGCGTCCCACTGCCGGCTCATCGCCTCTTCGTAGAACGACGCCACCTTGTAGGCCCAGACGTCGCTCTTGCGGTTGAGCTCGGGCGAGAGATCGGCCTGTGCGTCGACCTCGTAGCTCGCGCCCCGGGGCGCGGCCCCGCGCGGCCCGCGGGGAATCTCGGGCAACGCGTCGTAGCCGTAGCTGCCACGATTGCAATCCAGGAAGGTGAGCCCCCGACGGGGGCTCTCGGCGTTCACCTTGACCTGCTCCGTGCCGGCCTTCATCCAGCCGAGGTCGAGATGGCCCTTGCGGATGTCCTTCATGCGAAGGACAAAATCGGGACTCGCGAGATAGTCGGTGGAACCGTAGTAGCTCATGGTCAACCTCCGATGAGGGAGACGAGTTTCGGAATCGGGCTGCGACCCCGGCGATCGCCGAGACCGGCAGCTGCGCAGCGCTCGAAGTACTGGTTGGCCTGGCGCGCATAGAAGCGCGCAATCGGATCCACGCCGCCGGCGAGGACGACGAGGGGCTCCAGCGTCTCTCTCGCCCCGAGCCATCCGACGATCCCGTTCTCGAGCGTGTCGAGATGGCCGTTCAGGCTCTCCGCCTCTGCGGGGCGGGCGCGCGTCAGCTGCCTTAGGTGATCAATCCCATAGGCGATGAAGCGCGTTGCATCTTGTGTGAGCCGCGTGCCGAGGAAGAGATCCACTGCGTTGCGGGCGCGGGCTGCGATCTCTCGACCAAGGCCTTGTACCCACGAGAACAGGGCGAGGTTCATGGAAGCGGACGCACAAGGATAGGTCCCCGAATCGAAGACCATCTTGAGCAGCTCGCCGAGCTCGCGCGAGTCGACGCCTAGAGCGCCGCTGCCGTAGAGTGCGCGCTTGCGAAACGCCTCCGCGATGCGGGTGGCATCGATCATCTGTAGGCAAAGCAGGTACTTGACCTCGTGAAACTCCTGGTTCATTTGCCACACCCAACGGGCGGGCACGTCTGCACAGACGAGGCCAATCGACACGAACGCCGTGCACAGCTGGCGCATCGCCGCCTGCTGCGTCTGCTCGAGCCCACTTGCCTCGAGCGCGCTCCACGGCACGTCGTGCGCAGGAGCCCAGCGCCGCGATTTGCCTTCCTCGAAGAGTGCGGCCGCGAGGTCCGACCAGACCTCGCTCTTGCGATTCAACCGGTACCCGAGCGAAGGCAGGCCGGGCGGCAAAATGGCTCCGCGCGGCGCCATGGAGAAGTTGTGGCGCACGATCTCTGGGATTCGATCCGGTCCGTAGCTGCCTTGGTTGATGTCATCGAGGGTGAGGCCGTAACGCGGCTTTGTGGGGCGCGCCCCGATCGGTCCCGCGCTGACCCGCATCCACGACAGATCGAGTTCGCCGCCCATCACCTTCATGACCTTCGCCATGATCTGAGGATCCTGCGAGTAGTCTTTCGGAGCGATGTACGCCACGCGCCTTCCGCCTCTTTTAGTGGACGATCACGTCCAAGTGTCGCGCCTGGTCGAAGAACTCCTGAATCGTGGCCATGTAGCGGTAGAACTTGTCGTGTCCCTCGGAGTCCTCGTACTGCACCTTCATCACGTCTCCGAGGTGGGTGAGTGTATTGAGGGAGTGATCGATGCCGGCCCCGGCGTGCTTCCGGATCGATTCGATCATCTCCTTCCACAGGGCTTCAGGGGCCGCAAGGACGAAGTCGAGCTGCGCAGGATCGCCGCCGAGGCCCACCTCGACGCACTCGTAGATTTCGAAGCTGATGCTGTAGAGGGTGTCGCCGATGCGGACCCCGAACCGCGTGTCGCAGTATCCGAGCTTTTCAAACACCTCGTGGTCTTGCTTGGTGCGCTGCTGAAGGGCCTGGAAAAACTCGAGGGACGGAAAGCGAACCGGCATCCAGCTCTCCTTTGCCCGCTCCGGCCGCCCCTGGGCCGACCCGAAAAGGCCCGACTGGGCGACTGAACAGTGTTCAGTAGAGCCAGTATAGGGGAAGCGCGGAGCGGCGGGAGCCGCGTGCCGGCCTGCGGTGGGCGGGGTCCCCGGAACTTCGCCCCCTGGGGCTCACGGGGTCGGCTCCTCCCAGACCCGAAAGCGCGCCAGCACCTGGGCAGGGAGGCGCCGCGGCCGCTGCGTTACAAAATCGACGAACGCCCAATGGCTGGTGGACTCGAGCAGACGGGCTCCGTCGCTCTTGCGTGTGAAGCGCGCCCGCCTGAGGGTTCGGGCTCCCCGCATCTCCGCGATCCAGGTCTCCTCGAGGATCTCGTCGTGGGGGAAGGCAGGCTGCAGGTAGTCGAGCTCGTGGCGCCGGACCACGTAGATGCCTCCGAGCCCGCGGTAGGCGGCGAAATCGAGGCCGACCGCCCGAGAGTGCGCGCCAGCGAGCTGCATCACGAGCTGCACCCACACGACGTTGTTGACATGGCCGAGCTCATCGATCTCGGCGTCCCCAATCACGCGGCTGCGTCGAAAGACAGGGTCGCTCGCCACGCCGCGGAGAGTAGTCGGTCGTTCAGGCCCTGTGCTCGCCGACCACGACGCCGCCGTTTTGCTGGCAATCGAACTTGTAGACAAAGCTCACCGAGCCCTGCTTCTCGCACTTGACGATCGGATCGTTGGGGTCGTGGGGCTTCGGAGCGGGCGTGGTCGACTTCTTCATCCACGCGAGGGCCTTGTCGAGGACCCCGGGCTCTTGCTTCTTGGGCTTCGCGGCCGGGGAGGAGTCGGAATCCTCGGGGCTGGGCTTCTGCCCGGGGCTTGCCTCCCCGACCTTCATTTTCTTGTTCGCGTCGTTGAGCTCGTCCATGATCGTGCAGCCGACCAGTGCGCCGGAAAGGGTCGCGGCGAGGAGAGCCGACAGGGCGATGCGCGGGCCAAGGCGCATGCCCGTCTCTTCGACCGGTCGAGGGGGGGACCTGAGCGGCGCCCGCCCCTGGGGGTATGCCTACTGCGGGTCGGTGAAGTGGGGCTCGCGCCTCTCGAGGTTCGCCTTCACGGCCTCCACTTGGTTGGGTTTGCCGAGCAGGGCTCCTTGAAGCGACTCCTCAAGCCGCAGTCCCTCCTCAGTTCTCGAGACGAATGCGCCGCTCAAGAGACGCTTGGCGGCCCGCACGGCGTCAGGCGACTTACCGGCGATCTCCCGCGCGAGCGCGCGGGCCGCATCGAGCGGCGTGTCGCTCAGGTGCGTTGCGAGCCCGAGACCGACGGCCTCGCTCCCGCCCACCACGCGGCCCGTAAAGGCAAGCTCCTTGGCGACGTCAAGGCGCACGAGGTGGCGCAGGGTCTGCGTGCCGCTCATGTCGGGGACGAGTCCCCACTTCACCTCCATGATGGAAAGCCGAGCATCCGGCGCCACGTACCGAACGTCGGCCCCGAGTGCGATCTGGAGCCCACCGCCGTAGGCCACGCCATGGATCGCCGCGATGACCGGCACCGGAAGCTCGGTCCAGATGAAGGCGGCGTGCTGGGCGAAGTTCGCGGGGCTTTCCTCTGGATTTCGGTCAAAGAGCTGCCGCGAAGGCCGCGGGCCCGCGCTCGCGCCCGCGGCGAGTTGGGCGAAGCTCGAGAAGTCGAGCCCTGCGCAAAAGGCACGCCCCTCGCCGGAGAGCACGACCGCACGCAGCGCGGACTCGCGCATGAGCGATCGGCCAGTCTCGACGAGCGCTTCGAACATGGCGAGGTCGAGCGCGTTGAGCTTGTCGGGGCGATTGAGGCGCACCTCGGCGACGCCGTCCTTGACTGAGCAGAGCACGCGGTCGTTCATCCCATCCTCCATTTTCCATTTCAGCCGGCTCGAGCACGACTCGCGCTGCCGCAAACGCGGCTTAGGCGAGAAGCTCGAGCTCGAGCACGCTGCCGAGCTCCCGGAGTGCGACCACCGGATCGTCCACTTTGATCGTGGTCATTCCGAGCGCCCGCGCGGGCTTGAGATTCGCCCCAATGTCATCGAGGAACACGGCTTGCCCAGGGTCGATGCCGAGTCCCTCACAGGCGATGCGGTAGATGCGAGGGTCGGGCTTGCGCACCCCCGTCACACACGATTCCACGAAGGCATCGAAGTTCGGGCGTAACTCGTGCGTCCCTTCGCCGTCGCTCACCCAATTGTTTGTGATGGCTCCGGTGGAGAGGCCCTGCGCCCGGATGCGGCGGATGGCCTCCAACATCAGCGGTCGGGGCTCGCTGGCCATCTGCACCTTTTCCATGAGCGTACGCGCATCGATGGCTTGCCCGGCGGCGGCGCATTCGGCGTCGAAGGCGGTGTGGAACTCTTGCAGCGAGAGCTCGCCCCGCTCGAGGCGCGACCACGCCCCGCTCGACCCCGAAGACAGGACGACACGGTTGACGAACCCGGCCGGGATGCCCCGCTCGCGCTCGTAGCCGGCGATGGCGTGGAGCGGCGAGCCGAGGACGACGCCTCCGAGGTCGAAGAGGACGGCCCTGTACTCCATCCGCAGCAAGCTAGCAGTCGGCCACGGCCGGTGCGCGGGCGGCCGGCCTCTGGGAGAATCCCCGCGATGCACCGCGAGCCTCTGCTTCGCCTTTTGCGCCGCTACCTCGAGCGCTGGCCCGAGGACCGGCCGCGCGTGGCCAGGGTCATCGAGTTCGTGCGTGCCCACGAAGACTGCTTCGAGCGGAGCTGTCGTGAGGGACACGTGACCGGTTCGGCGTGGATCCTCTCGCCCGACCATCGCTACGTACTGCTCACGCACCATCGGAAGCTCGGGCGCTGGCTGCAGCTGGGCGGTCACGCCGACGGGGACAATGACCCTCTTCGCGTCGCCCTACGCGAGGCCCGAGAGGAGTCGGGGATGCGCTGGTTCCGCCCTCTGCCGGAGGAACCGGAGCCGGTGCCTCTCGACGTGGACGTACACGACATTCCGGCGTGTAGCGACGAGCCGTCCCATGCCCACTTCGACGTGCGCTTTCTCCTCGAGGCAGAGCCCGGCCAGGAGCTCGTCGCGAGCGAGGAATCCCAGGCGCTGCAGTGGGTCGAGCGGACGCGTCTTTGCGATTTCGTCGACGAAGAGAGTCAGCTCCGAATGGAGTTCCGCGCGCGAAGCGTGCTTGCGACTCTCGCCGCGGGACGGCCGCCCCGGGACTGATCTCCCCGGGCTTTACCCGCAGTCGAGGGGAAGCTCCCGAAGGCGGCACCCTGTGCCTCGAAGGGAGCGGAGAGGGCGCTTAGTAGCTGCCCTCCTCGTAGTGGCTGCGGGCGGCCTTTTGTTTGCCGGGGCGACGCAGGAGATTGGCCGGCACCTCGCTCGTGGGAACCGCCAGCCATGGACCCGTGAAATGGGGCGCCCGGAGCCAGCGGCCAGAGTCCCAGAGGTAGAAGACGTCGTCGCAGTAGTACGCGTCGTCGAGACCCACCACGACGTAGGCCCCAAGCTCGCTGCGGTAGACGATCTCGACACCATCGGGGTGCCTGCGCCGCCAGCCATTCAGGGGCGCGCGGGGGGGAGGAGTCGCTTCGTCGGCGTCGTAGGCCAGAACGGATTCCTGGGTGCGATGGGCCGCGCAACCTGGCACCACGAACCAGCAAACTCCCGCGAGAAGCGTCGGAAGTGCGGCGAAAAGGAGGCTCCGCCCTTTCGCGGATGCGCTGTCTAGGAGCCCCATTTGGAACCTCCCTCGAAGGGGAGCCGCCCCGGCGCGGCCCACGCGACCCGGAGCGACCAGTCCAGGCGGGAGGCGTGTGATCGCCGTCACTAGATCCCCGCAGAGTTCCCAGCGGGGACGACAGCCCTCGGTGAAGGTCTTCTCGAGCGTCGACATGGAGGCATCTTGGGCCTCGCCCAGCCGGGCCGACGTGACGCCTCGGCATGGGCTGCGACACGCAGGAATCTATTGCTCGATTCGTCGCCTGGGCGGCGGCCTCGTTCCCGCGCATCATCTCCTGCGAGCTCGCGACCACCAAATCCGCACGACGCGAAGCCAAGACATCGAGCCTCAGGCTGCCCTCTCGAACGTCGCTGGCGAGGTGGTCCCACTGCCTGTGCCCGGGAGGACTNNGTCACCCGATCCTGAGCTCGCTCTCCTCGCCTCAATCTTGCGGGGGCGCATGCCGATGCGATCCCCGATGAGTTCCGCCCCGGTCGCCGTGCCTTCTGCCTCCGATTCGCATGCGGAAGCCGCCCAGGTCGCCTACCAGGGCGCGCCGCCTCCCCTGGGCGAGGCACTCCAGGAGATCGGCCGGCGCTTCGAGCGCGACGGCGCACTCGGCCTGCTGATCGTCGACGCCACCTCTCTTGCCCAGATCGAGCGAACCTACGGGCCCGAAGCCCATCAGCGCTCGATCCGCGCACTCGCGAATTTTGTCTCGGACACGATTCGGTTTCGCCTGGCAGACCAGGATCTCATGGTCCAAGGTGAAACTGGGCGCAGCGAGCTCTTGATCGTTCTGTTTCGCGACGCCCACGACGCGCGCTTCCAGCGCGAAGGGCTGCCCGAGCTCTGCCGCGTGCTGCAGCCAGCGCTCGCGGCCCAAGGCCATCGCGTCGCGCATCCCTATCTCCCGAGCCACCCGAACCTTTCCGTGGGCTGCGCCTTCCAGCTCTACAACCCCACGCGCTCGGCCGCGACCCAGGTGCGGGCGGCAATCGAGGAGGCACGCAGCGACTCGGACCTCAACGCCCGCCTGATCGCCAGGGATCGCCGGCGGCGGCTCGTGGGTCTGCTCGTGGCGGAGCAGGTCTACTCTGTCTACGAGCCGATCGTCGAGGTCGCAACGCGCACCGTCTTCGGCTATGAGGCGCTGGCGCGCGGCCCTGCGGGCTCCGAGCTTCAGTCTCCCATGACGCTTTTCCAGCGCGCGGCCGAGGAGGGCCTCGTGTTTGAGCTCGACGCGCTCTGTCGCCGGCGTGGCCTTGAGGGCGCGCTGGACCTGCCGAAGGGTACGAAGCTTTTCCTGAACTTCCGCCCGACGACGATCTACGACCCGAGCTTTCGAGCCGACTCGTTACGGAGGACCCTCGATCGCTGCCAGCTGCAGCCAAGCGACATCGTATTCGAAATCTCGGAACAGGAGTCGATCGGCAACTACTGGCTGTTCCGTGAGGTGCGCGATTACTACGGCAACCTCGGCTTCCAAATCGCGCTCGACGACACGGGGGCAGGCTACGCGAGTCTCGAGGCGGTGATGGAGCTCTCCCCGGAGTTCATCAAAGTAGATCGCGCCTTTGTGCAGGGCATCGACCAGGATACGTCGCGCCAGGAACTCTTGCGCGCTCTCCACGCCGTGGCAGGCCGAATCGGCTCGCAGATCATCGCCGAAGGGCTCGATACGCTCGAGGAGCTCACGACCCTCGGCGAGCTCGGCATTCCCTACGGCCAGGGCTGGCTCTTCGGCAAGGCAACCCCGCTTCGCGCACCGGGGCAGTAGCCCGACGCCCGGCCTGGCCTAGCATCCCATCTCATGGAGGAAGGCTTTCCGCGCCGGGTGGTGCTCGAGGGCTGCCTCAACTTCCGCGACCTCGGAGGCTATCCCGCGCGCGATGGACGCGTCGTGCGACCGGGGCTGCTTTATCGCAGCGACGCACTCCACCTCGTGACCCCCTCCGACATCGCGATCCTGCGCGACAAGCTCGGGATCGAAACGATCGTCGACCTGCGCTCGAGCGAGGAGTTGCGGTCGGAGGGGCGGGGCCCGCTTGCGGCGCTGCCGATCCGCTTCCATCACGTGCCCCTCGTCGACGGTCTTACGATGCGACCCGAAGCGAGAACGCAGGCGTCGATGCAGCTCGCAGATCGCTACTTCCTGCTGGCCGAGTTCGCGAAGGATAGGATTGCGACCGTGCTCGAAACGCTCGCCGCGAGCGACGGCCCCACGGTCTACCACTGTGCCGCAGGCAAGGACCGCACCGGAGTGCTCTCCGCGGTGATCCTCGGTCTCCTCGACGTACCTGACGACACGATCATCGCCGACTACGTGCTCACCGCCGAGGCGCTCGACGCCATCCAGCAGCGCCTGCTTCAGAGCGAAGGCTACCAGTCCATTCTCGCCGCTCTTCCGCCGGACACCATGCATGCGGAAGCCGAGACGATGACCCGCCTGCTCGAGAAGATCCGGGCAAGATACGGCTCCATGCGGGAGTACGCGGAGGCTGCAGGCGCAAAGCCGGAAGCGCTTCAACGTCTCGAGGAGCGCCTGCTCGGCCCGTCTTAGCCCGGATCGCGCCTACGGTTTTTGCACTCCTTGGCCGTGCGCGACGACCGGCTTGGCGAGATCCCAGATGTCGAGTCCCCCCTGCGCGACGTGACGCGGCCAGAGGGCGTCCCCATGCGCAGTGAAGTAGGGCAAGGTAATGGGAGGCGAGGTCGTAGCCCGCAGACAACGACTGCCCCGCTCCGCGCAAGACGGTCACCCGTACCGCAGGATCCGTCCGCAGGTCTCCCGGGTCGCATCGCAGAACGCGGAGCCCCTGCAGGCGTGTGTTCTCATTTCGAAGAAAGGGGGGAGGGAGGAAGGCACCGCTCGCCCTGTCTTCGAGGACGGGGACCGACGTTGGCACGAGGCCCTGCGGCACCTGCCGCAGCTAGAGCACGACGAGGCGCTCTCCCGCGGCCTCGAGGGTGATGTCAGCGACGAGGGCGTCGCCGCGCCCGCGGCGGAACGAGCTTACGGCGATCAACCAGATTGCGACGATGCGTGCGGGCGGCGAGCCGTAGATTCCCACGCAGTCTGCGTACAGGTCGCGCGACTCTCTCACCCAGCGACCGAGTCCCTCTCCTCCGCTCCGCAGGACGAAGTGGGTTTCCCGCGCAGTCCAGGTCGGGATGGGACACGCGAACGCATGCCCGACGGGGAGCGCGCAGCTCCAGAAGTAGGAGAGATCCTTGCCGTTCTCAAACTCCACCGCGAGCGAGATGTAGTCGTGGGTGGGCAGTGTGTCTTCCGCGACCTGCGCGGGAAGTGAGTCGATCTTCCACTCCCAAGTCAGTCGGGTGCCCGGCACGAGCGCGAAGGGAGCCGCCTTCTGCAGGATCGCAAGGTCGTCCCGCATCGCGATGCGAATCGCATCGCGACCGTCGGCGCGGACGCTCTCGAAGATTCGGCTCTGTCCCAGGAACCAAAGGTGCCGCCAGCCCGCGGGATCCCGCACGGGGGACTCGAGCCTTGCCAACTCGGCGGCGAGGAGCGGCTCGTCCCGCACGAGCGCTGCAAGGCGGCCGAGGCCCGCCCGTGCTGCATCGAGGCCGGGCCTTCGCCA
>DOUU01000394.1:10110-17714 GCA_003520425.1 Deltaproteobacteria bacterium | reverse complement strand
CCGCAGTGATTTGTCTTTCGGTGAATGAAGAAATCGTGCATGGAATCCCGGGACCGCGCGAGCTGAAGGAAGGAGACATCCTCGGGCTTGATTTTGGGGTTGCCTCGAACGGCTATCACGGCGACTCCGCAGTGACGGTCCCGGTCGGCCAGGTCGNNCAGATGGTGCCCGGGAATCGACTCTCGGATATCGGACATGCGGTGCAGCAACGGGCGGAGAGTGCGGGCTTTTCCGTGGTGCGTCAGTTCGTCGGGCATGGGATCGGGCGCAAACTACACGAGACGCCGCAGATCCCGAACTTCGGAGAGCCGGGACACGGGCCCCGCCTGCTGCCGGGCATGGTCTTTGCCATCGAGCCCATGGTAAACGCGGGGCGGGCGGACGTGCGCATGCTGGAGGACGAGTGGACCGCCGTGACGGCGGACGGATCGCTGTCGGCGCACTTCGAGCATACGGTGTTGATCACCGAGCACGGGCCGGAAATTCTGACACGGGTGCCTGGCTCGCACTGAGAGGCTGGCACAGGACGCACGCCGCGCGGGGCGCGGCTGGGGGCAGAGATGAAGGTTCGGTCATCGGTGCGGAAAATCTGCGACAAGTGCCGGGTGATCAAGCGCAAGAATGTCGTGCGCGTGATCTGCGAGAACCCGAAGCACAAGCAGCGACAAGGATAAGGAGCCGGAAATGGCACGCATCGCGGGCATCGACCTGCCGCGGAACAAGCGGATTGAGGTGGCGCTCACCTACATCTACGGGATCGGGCGCACCTCCGCACGCAGGATCTGCGAGAAGGCGAATGTCGATCTCGACACAAGGACCGACCAGCTGTCCGAGGGCGACGTCATTCGGCTGCGCGAGACGATTGAGCGCGACTACAAGGTGGAGGGCGACCTGCGCCGTGAGGTCGCTCAGAACATCAAGCTGTTGATGGACATCGGTTGCTACCGGGG
The DNA here is from genome assembly GCA_003520425.1 of Deltaproteobacteria bacterium. Taxonomy (GTDB): domain Bacteria; phylum Myxococcota_A; class UBA9160; order UBA9160; family UBA9160; genus UBA9160. The sequence continues at coordinate 16,764 of DOUU01000394.1, read as the reverse complement.
TCTGCGCCACCGCCGCGGCCTCCCGGTTCGTGGGCAGCGAACGCACACCAACGCACGGACCCGGAAGGGTCCGCGCAAGACCGTGGCCGGCAAGAAGAAGGCGCCGGCCAAGAAGTAGGGCCATGCAAAAAAAGGGCGCCAAGCGGAAGGTGAAGAAGAACGTCCAGACGGGGATCGCGCACATCCAGTCGACGTTCAACAATACAGTGGTGACGATCACCGATGTCGGCGGCAATACGCTCGCGTGGTCGAGCGCCGGCCAACAGGGCTTCAAGGGGTCGCGCAAGTCCACGCCCTTCGCGGCGCAGGTGGCTGCCGAGGACTGCGCAAAGAAGGCGATGGAGCACGGTGTGCGTTCGCTCGGGGTCTATGTGAAAGGTCCCGGCGCCGGCCGCGAGTCCGCCCTTCGTGCGCTCCAAGCCGCAGGTCTCAAAATTGCGATGATTCGCGACGTGACCCCGATTCCCCACAACGGCTGCAGGCCGCCGAAGCGACGCCGCGTCTAGGAGAGCATCGTCATGGCCCGATACATCGGACCCGTCTGTCGACTATGCCGCCGTGAAGGCACGAAGCTCTTTCTGAAGGGCGATCGCTGTTTCAGCGAGAAGTGCGCGATTGAGCGCCGCAACTACCCGCCGGGACAGCACGGGCAGACACGCCCGCGCTTTTCCGACTACGGCATGCAGCTGCGTGAAAAGCAGAAAGTGAAGCGGATCTACGGGCTGCTCGAGAAGCAGTTCGAGAACACGATGAGCACGGCGAACCGCATGAAGGGCAGGACGGGCGAGAACCTCCTCTCGCTTCTCGAGCGGCGCCTCGACAACGTCGTGTTCCGGCTGGGCTTCGCGACCTCTCGTGCCGAGGCACGGCAGCTCGTTCGCCATGGTCACTTCCTCGTGAATGGGCGCAGGGCCACCATCCCGTCGATGCTGGTCCGGGCGGGGACCAAGATCACCCTTGCCGAAAGCTCGCGTCAGATTACGAGGATCGTTGGTGCGCTCGAGGCACTGGAACGGCGTAGTGTCCCGAGCTGGCTTGAGATCGACAAGGACAATTTCGAGGGCACAGTGAAGGCCCTGCCGGTGCGCGAAGAGATCACGCTTCCGATCCAGGCACAGCTCATCGTCGAGCTCTACTCGCGCTAGCCGGCGCAGAGGGGAACAGAACACATGCAGCAATCCGCCCAGCGCTCAGAGCTCGTCGCCAAGAACTGGAGAGCGCTCATCCATCCGAGAAGGCTCGAGGTCGAAGAGGGGACGCTCTCACCGACGTATGGCCGCTTCTGGTGCGAGCCGCTTGAGCGCGGCTTCGGCCAGACGCTGGGCAATTCGCTGCGCCGGGTACTGCTGTCCTCGCTCCAGGGCGCAGCCATCACGACGGTGCGCATCAACGGGGTTCTCCATGAGTTTTCGACCGTTCCGGGTGTTCTCGAGGACGTCTCGGACATCGTGCTGAACCTGAAAGAGGTCCGCCTGCGGCTGAACGCGGAGGGGCCGAAGGTGCTGCGCGTCCACAAGAAGGGAGAGGGCGTGCTCACGGCCGGAGAGCTAGCCGCCGAGGACGCGTCGGTCGAGATCCTGAACCCCGAGCACAAGATCGCAACGCTCGCACCCGAAGCCGACCTCGAGATGGAAGTTACCGTCGCGTCGGGCAAAGGCTATGTGCTCGCGGAGAAGAACAAAACCGAGGAAACACCGATCGGGACGGTTCCGATCGACTCGATCTTCTCGCCGATCCGCCGCGTGAACTACACGGTCACGCCGGCACGCGTCGGGCGGGAGACGGATTTCGATCGTCTGAACCTCGAGGTCTGGACCGATGGCGCCATCGCTCCGGCGGACGCCGTGGCCTACGCGGCGAAGATCATGAAAGACCAGCTTTCCATCTTCATCAACTTCGAGGAACCGACCGAGGCCGCGCTGCCGATGCACGAGGAGCCGACCCCGGCCAATCCCAACCTCTACAAGTCCGTCGATGAGCTCGAGCTCTCCGTTCGTTCGGCCAACTGCTTGCAGAACGCGAACATCCGTTACATCGGTGAGCTCGTGCAGCGCAGCGAGGCCGAGATGCTGAAGACGAAGAACTTCGGCCGAAAGTCGCTGAACGAGATCAAGGAGGTGCTCCAGTCGATGGGCCTCTCTCTCGGCATGCGGCTCGAGAACTTCCCATCGCGGAAGGAGCTCGAGTCGCGCCAACGCGAGGCCTAGCCGATGCGCCACGCAAACTACGGCGGAAAGCTCGGTCGCACGAGCGCGCACCGCAACGCGCTGTTCCGCAACATGGTGACCTCGCTCCTGGAACATGAGCGGATCGAGACCACCGACGCGAAGGCGAGGGAAGTCCGCCGGATCGCCGAGCGAATGATCACCCTCGGGAAAAGGGGCGATCTGCACGCACGCCGGCACGCACTGCGCGTGATCCGCAGTCGCGACGTCGCCGCGAAGGTGTTCGGCGATCTGGCGGAGCGGTTCCGCGAACGCGCCGGGGGCTATACGCGGGTCGTGAAGCACCGGGTGCGGGTCGGGGATGCGGCGCCGCTGTCGATCGTCGAACTGGTGGCGGGACCGGTTCCGGAAAAGCCGCAGGGCAAGGGCCGCAGGCCCGCTGCGAAGGCGCCGGAGAGCGAGAAGGCCAAGAGCACCAAGGCCAAAACGGAAAAGAAGGCGGCTGCGGCAGAGAAGCCGGCCCGCAAGCGCGCCCCGAAGAAGAAACCGAGCTAGCCCGGCGCCGTGCCACGGGCGGACCAATGCAGGGCCGCAGCGCAGTCACGCTGATTGCCATCGCCGTCGTGGTGGGAGCCCTCTTCGCGCTCTTCGCCGAGCGTACCCCCGAGCCGATTGGTCCCGGGCATCCCGCGCCCCTCTTTTCGCTTCCCTCTCTCAGCGACAACAAGCCCGTCGCCCTCGAGACTCTCCGCGGGCGCGTCGTGTTGCTCCACTTCTGGGCCACCTGGTGCAAGCCGTGCGAAGAGGAAATGCCGGCCCTCGAACGGCTGCGCCATTCCCTCGACAGCGATCGCTTCGCCCTGCTGACAGTGTCCGCGGACGAGGACCGCAGCCAGGTTGAAAGCTATCGCGACCGACTCAAACTCTCGCTCCCGATCCTGCTCGATCCGTCCCACGAGGTCTCCCGCGCCTATCAGACCTACCGCTACCCCGAATCGTTCCTGCTGGACCGCGAAGGGAAGGTGGTGTCTCGCTTCGTGGGTCCGCGGGAATGGGATTCCGAGATCTATGTCGATCGGATCCGTGAGCTGCTGGGCGGGGAGCCAAGGCCGAAGACGGAGGGGGGACCTGCCTTGTCAGACGCCCGCGGCGCGCGTTAGGCTGAACGCGACGGCACCACTCATGGGGGGGGTGGGTGAGGCGTCTTCTCCTCGTTCCCGCGATCGTCGCACTCGCCGTGGTCTACGCCATGCTCGACGAGACGTCGGGCATCCGGGCGTGGCTGCGCCTGCGTTCACACCTGGTTGCGTCGGCCGGGCGGATCGACGAACTGCGACGCGAAGTCGAAGCGCTCCGCCAGGAGTCCAGCGCCTTGAAACACGATCCGTTCGCGACCGAGCGGGCGATTCGAGAGGATCTTGAACTTGCGAAGCCAGGCGAGATGGTCGTGCGTCTGCCTCGCCCCGAGGGTGCAACCCCCCGAATTCCTTGACGCTCCAAGGGGAGCAAGCGATTCTCCGGCCCGCATGAGGGACCGGCTCCAAAGGGCGATCGAGGCGGCCGTTGGCGCGCTCCTGGCGGAGGCAGCCGACACGTCCCCGCCGCCGCCTTTTGTGCTCGACGTGCCCCGGCAGGCAGAGCACGGGGACTTCGCGTGCAACGCGGCGCTCCTGCTCGCCAAGCGTCTCCGCCAGCCTCCGCGGGAGGCGGCAGAGCGGCTTCGCTCGGCGGTGGGCGACGCGGGGGGGCTCGTCGCACGCTCGGTCGTGGCAGGACCCGGCTTCGTGAATTTCTGGCTCGCGGGTGAACGCTGGCACGAGCTGATGCGCTCGATTCTGCGCGCGGGCGCGGGCTTCGGTCGTTCGGACGTGGGGCACGGCGCCCGCGTGCAGGTGGAGTTCGTGTCCGCCAATCCCACGGGTCCGCTCACGCTGGGCCACGGGCGCCAGGCCGTGCTTGGGGACTGCATCGCGCGGGTGCTGGAAGTCACGGGATGGCAGGTGACGCGGGAGTACTACTTCAACGATGGCGGACGCCAGATGAGGGTCCTCGGCGACTCGGTGAAGGCGCGCTACCTCGAGCAGCTGGGCCGAGCCGCTGCTCCGCCCGCTCACCTCCTGGCCGATCCCGATGCGGACTGGCCGACGCACATTGGAGGCATGCCCATCGCCTTTCCGAAGGGGGGGTACCAGGGACACTATATTTCCGAGATCGCAGCCTCCCTGCGCGAGCGCTACGGCGATTCGCTCATCGAGGAGCCCGGAGAGGGCGTGTTCCGACAGGCCGCCCAGGAGCGCATCTTCGAGGAGATCCACGCCACCTTGACCGCGCTCAGGGTGCGCTTTGACGTCTACTACAACGAGACCTCGCTCTATGAGACTGGAAGGATCGAAGAGACGCTCAAGGATCTGCGAGCCAAGGACCTCGTCTACGACGCGGACGGAGCCGTTTGGCTTCGCGCCACCGCGCTGGGCCTCGAGCGCGATCGGGTTGTGGTCAAGAGCACCGGCGAGCCGACGTATCTGCTCCCCGACATCGCCTATCACCGCGAGAAGTTCCGCCGAGGCTTCTCGCGCATCATCGACGTTCAGGGCGCTGATCACATCGAGCAGTTTCCGTTCGTGCGCGCAGCGATCGGCGCCTTGGGTTGCGATTCCAATGCGGTCGAACTCGTGATGAATCAATTCGTCACGCTGACCCGCGGCGGCGAATCGGTGAAGCAGTCCACCCGGCGCGCAACCTACATCACCGTCGACGAGCTCGTCGACGAGGTCGGCTGTGACGTCTTTCGCTTTTTCATGGTCGAGCGCAAAGCCGACGGACACCTCGACTTCGATGTGGAGCTCGCCAAGGAGAAGGACTGGAAGAAGAACCCCGCGTACTACATCCAATACGCGCACGCTCGTACCCACGGCATCGAGCGCAAAGCGCGCGAAGGAGGGATTGCACTGCCGGAGCCTGATGCAATCGACGCCACGCGCCTGGTCCTCGAAGAGGAGCTCGCACTGCTGAAGAAGCTGCGCGAGTACCCAGACGTCATCGCACGCGCCGCGGAGTCTCGAGAGCCTCACCACGTGGCCTACTACCTGCGGGACCTGGCGCGCCTTTGGAACCCTTACGTGCAGGATGGCGTCCGGCACCGCGTCCTGTCCGACGATCCTGGGCTCACCGCGGCACGGCTCGGCCTCGTGCTCGCCGTACGCACGGTCCTCGCAAACGGCCTCGGGGTCCTGGGCCTGTCCGCGCCGGAGCAGATGTGAGCGAAGAGGGGGATCGCAGCGGGCCGGGCTGGCTCGTCACGCTGCTCGGCGGGCTTCTGCTCGTCATCCTCGGCTTCGGGCTCGGGCTCGTGGTCGGCGCGGCCCGCGAGGAGCCCGAACTCGTGTTGCGCCATCTGGCGGGCGAGTCGAAGGAGGTGCCGGCACCGGCGGCGAGCCCCGCGCCGACTCCGCCCGCGGACTCTTCCCCGGCCGGGGAGCCCCCGCCCACCCCCGCTGCCGCGCCTGCTCGCCCGATGAGCGAGCCGGCTCCCACGCCGCCGCCCCCCGACGCAGGGCGCGAGAGCGCGCGAGCCCCTGCTTTGGCTAAGCCCGCGGCGACCCCGAACCCGCCGCCNNCCAAGCCTGCGGCGACCCCGAACCCGCCGCCGCCCGTTTCCTCGCCGCCGCCTGCACCGGGATTGCGCTTCTCCGTCCAGGTCGGCTCCTTCGCGGAGAGTGCCGAGGCCGAGAAGCTTGCGGATCACCTCCGCCGCAAAGGCATGCACGTGTTCGTGGTTCCCGCCACCGGCCCCCGGGATTCACGCTGGCGGGTCCGGGTCGGTCCGATCGAATCCCGCGCCGAGGCCAACCGCGTTGCGGAGCGGCTCAAGACATCCGACAAGCTCCCGACCTGGGTCCTCGCAGAAGGGCACTAAGGTGCGCTGGCTCCTCTCGGGCGCGAGCGGGCAGCTGGGCCGCTCGATGGTGCGCGTCCTAGCCGCTTCGCCCCGGCACACGCTCACGACGGCCCTCGACCGGGGGGCCCTGGATCTCTTGGACCCGGATTCGATCGCACGCGCGGTGCGCAGCGCCGCAGGCAGCGCAGATGTCTTCCTGAACGCCGCTGCCTTCACCTTTGTCGATCGCTGCGAGAGCGAGCGAGAGCTCGCCCGCCGTGTAAACGCAGACGCTCCCCGCCACCTCGCCCGTGCCTGCCTCGACGCGGGCCTTAAGCTCGTGCACATCTCGACCGACTACGTATTCGACGGAAAATCCGACCGCCCGTACACGGAGGCGGATCGGCCGGCTCCCGCTTCCGTGTACGGACAGACCAAGCTTGAGGGGGAGCAGGCGGTCCTCGCCGCATCGCCTGCCTTTCTCGTGGTCCGGACGAGCTGGGTGTTCGGACCTGGGCGCAACTTCGTGCGCACCATGATCGAACAGGCGGCCGCCCGCCGCGGGCGGCAGGATCGCTCCCCGCTGCGCGTGGTGGATGACCAGTTCGGCTT
>DOUU01000394.1:280-10022 GCA_003520425.1 Deltaproteobacteria bacterium | reverse complement strand
TTCCCGCGGCCGGCCCCGCGGCCGGCCTATTCGGCCCTGGATTGCACGAAGGCAGAGCGCATTGGGGTGCGCCTGCAGGGATGGCGCGATGCGGTCTGCGCCTATCTCCGATCCGACGCATCCCCACTGGCGGCCGCCCTCGGAGGGATCCCATGAGCTCCACACGTCGCATCCGCCGCGTGCTGGTCACCGGCGGCGCGGGTTTTATCGGGTCCCACCTGTGCGACCGGCTGCTGCTCGCAGGCTGTGAAGTGCGCGTCTTCGACAATCTGCTGACCGGGCGGATGGACAACATCGAGCACCTGCTTGGCCACCCGCGTTTCTCCTTCGACCACTACGACGTCACGAACTACTTGTACGTGTCGGGGGAGCTTGACGCGATTCTTCACTTCGCGTCCCCGGCAAGCCCCGCAGACTTTGAGCGGCTCCCGATCCAGATTCTGAAGGTCGGTTCTCTTGGCACCCATAAGGTGCTGGGGCTCGCCAAGGCCAAGAAGGCGCGCGTCCTGATCGCGAGTACGTCTGAGTGCTACGGCGATCCCGAAGTGAATCCGCAGCCCGAGACCTACTGGGGTCACGTGAATCCGATCGGTATCCGCGGCGTGTATGACGAAGCCAAGCGCTTTGCCGAAGCCATGACAATGGCATATCACCGCCACCACGGTGTGGACGTCCGTATCGTGCGCATCTTCAACACGTTTGGACCCCGCATGCAGATCAATGACGGGCGGGCGATTCCAAACTTCTTCAGCCAGGCCATCCGGAACGAGGCCATCACCGTTTTCGGCGACGGCTCGCAAACGCGGTCATTCTGCTACGTCGACGACCTCGTGGAGGGCATTGTGCGGCTGCTGCACAGCGATTATGTCGGACCGGTAAATATCGGAAACCCGAACGAGATGAGCCTCCTCGACATGGCCAAGAAGATCATCCGCATCACTGGAAGCAAGAGCCCGATCGTCTACAAATCCCTTCCTCCCGATGACCCGAAGGTGCGTCGCCCGGATATCACGCTCGCCCAGCGAGTGCTCGGTGGCTGGGAGCCCAAGGTTTCCATCGACGAAGGCCTGGAGCGAACGCGGGACTACTTCATCGAGGCGCTCTCGAAGGAGGCGAGGGCCAGCGCGTGACCGATCCCCGCCGCATCCGCAACTTTTGCATCATCGCTCACATCGACCATGGCAAAAGTACGCTCGCCGATCGCCTGCTTGAGGCGACGAAGTCTCTTTCCGCCCGGGAGATGCGCGCCCAATTCCTCGACAAAATGGACCTGGAGCGTGAGCGGGGAATCACGATCAAGGCCCAGACCGCACGCATGCGCTGGACCGGACGAGACGGCGAGGAATATGTGCTGAACCTGATCGACACGCCGGGTCATGTCGACTTCTCGTACGAGGTGTCACGGGCCTTGCACGCCTGTGAGGGTGCGATCCTCGTCGTGGACGCCTCCCAGGGCATCGAGGCGCAGACCCTCGCCAATGCGTACCTCGCCGTGGACGCGAATCTCGAGATCATCCCTGTGCTCAACAAGATCGATCTGCCTGCAGCGGATCCTGAACGCGTCGCGCACGAGATCGAAGAAGTGATCGGGCTCCCGGCGGAGGACATGCTGCGCATCTCCGCCAAAGAGGGAACGGGGGTCCCCGAGCTTTTGGAGCGCATCGTGGAGAAAGTGCCGACACCCGTCGGGGATGCGCAGGCACCTGTACGCGCCCTCGTCTTTGACGCCTGGTTCGACCCCTATGTGGGTGTTGCACTGCTGGTTCGCGTCGTCGACGGCACACTGCACAAGGGGATGCGGATTCGTCTCATGGCCATGCGCAATGAGCACGATGTCACAGAACTTGACGTGATCGATCCGCACCCGCGCAAGGTCGACTCGCTCTCCGTCGGGGAGGTGGGCATCGTGATCGCCGGCGTGAAATCCCTCGCCGACGTTCGCATCGGCGACACGATCACCGAGGCCGGCCGTCCCGCCGCCGAGCCGCTGCCGGGCTTCCGCGAAGTCAAGCCCATGGTCTTCACCGGACTTTATCCGGTGGATGCCGAGGACTATGAGGCACTCAAGGGGGCCCTCGAAAAGCTCCGGCTGAACGACGCCTCGATCAGCTACGAGCCGGAAACGAGCGCGGCTCTCGGGTTCGGGTTTCGCTGTGGCTTCTTGGGCTTCTTGCACGCGGAGATCATCCAGGAGCGTCTTGAGCGGGAGTACAGCCTGAATCTCATCACGACCGCGCCTACCGTGCGCTACCGCGTGGTGAAGACGAATGGCGAGACGAAGGAGATCGAGAGCCCAGCCGCGCTGCCCGCCACCACCGAGATCGAGCACATCGAGGAGCCGGTGATTCAGGCCACGGTCCATGTCCCCTCCGAATTCCTGGGAAGCGTTCTCGCGCTCTGCCAGGAGCGCCGAGGCGTGCAGCGCGATCTCGCCGTACACGGCACACGGGTACAAGTCCGGTATGAGCTTCCGTTGAACGAGGTCGTCGTCGACTTCCACGATCGGCTCAAGAGCGTGACGCGCGGCTATGGCTCTTTCGACTACGAGTTCGTCGGATACCACCCGTCCGACCTCGTGAAGCTCGATATCTTGGTGAATGGCGATCCCGTAGACGCCCTCTCGCTGATCGTGCACCGCGACAAAGCGCAACAACGCGGTGCCGAGCTCGCCTCGAAGCTCAAAGAGTTCATTCCACGCCAGATGTTCGACGTGGCGATTCAAGCGGCGATCGGCTCCAAGATCATCGCCCGCACGAACGTCAAGGCGCTGCGCAAGAACGTGACCGCGNNGAAGGAGGGCAAGCGCCGTATGAAACGCGTGGGCTCGGTCGAGATTCCGCAGGAGGCATTCCTCGCCGCACTGCGCCTGGGGCATGAGTGACGCCCCCCGCGGATCGCGGCGGCGCATCGGCGCAAGGCGAGACCAAGCGCGAGGGCGCGACGGGCGCCGCAGCGGCGACGCCGCCGACGACACTGCGCGCGATCTGGGACCAGATCGGCACCCTCGTGCTGGCCGTGATCATCGCGCTCGGAGTACGCGCGTGCGTGATCGAACCCTTCCGCATCCCGTCGGGTTCGATGCTTCCGACGCTGCTCATCGGCGACCACCTCTTCGTCAATCGATTCATCTACGGGATCAAGATCCCCTTCACCGACTATCGGCTTCCGGGTTTGCGCGAGCCGCAACGAGGGGATGTGGTCGTCTTCACCGTGGCGCGCGATCCCTCCCGCGGCGAGGGCCCGGGGAGCGTATATCCGGCGGACCGGCGCCCGGAACTGCCGACCGAGAGCTTCGTGAAGCGGATCGTGGGGATGCCGGGCGACGTGATCGAGGTGCACGACGATGTCGTGAGCGTCAACGGCAAGCCGGTCGAGCAGCAACCGACCGGCGATACCTTTCTCGACCCGCGCGGACTCGCATTTCAGGTGGAGCGCGAGAAGATCGACGGCCGCGAGCACCTCACTCTGCACGATCCCCGCGATTCGGGAAAGGACGGCGCGTGGCGCGTCGAGCCGGGCCGCTACCTCATGATGGGCGACAACCGCGACCAGTCCTTCGACAGCCGCTACTGGGGCACGGTTCGTGAAGCGGAGTTCAAGGGCCCCGCGTTTGTGATCTACTGGTCCTGGGATTTCAGGGGCAGCTGGCTCTCGATGCTGAATCCCCTCACGTGGTGGGACCTGCTGATGCATCGGATGCGCTGGAGCCGGATCGGCTCCTCCGTGACGTAGGCCTTGCCAATCCGCCCGCGATTGACTGCGGACCGGCAAAAGGGCTATCTTCCGCGCCGACTTCACTGCGGCCTCGTGTCCTTTTAAGTCCGTCCTGCGAGTCGGACAAAGGTGCCCTGGTGCCGAACCCCCATACGCCCCCGAGCTCGCCCACGGAAAGGCCCACGGCCCAGCGGCCCGGTGCGCCTCGTTCCGGCGATGAGCGCGTGGTGCTCGATGACACCGCGATTCGCCGTGCCCTTGTCCGGATCGCCCACGAAGTTCTGGAGCGCAACGAGGGTCAAGACCGCCTGTACCTGGTGGCGATCCCGAACGGAGGCGTCCCGCTGGCTCGCCAGCTGGCCGAGAACCTGCGAAGCATTTCGGGGCTTGAGCTGCCGGTGGGCATCCTCGACACCACGCTCTACCGCGACGATCTCACGCTTCGGGGGGAGCGCCCGCCGCTGCGGCGCACCGAGATGCCGTCCGCGGTGGATGGTCGGATCGTCATCCTGGTCGACGACGTCGCCAATACCGGCCGCACCATTCGCGCTGCCATGGATGCGCTCATGGACTTTGGCCGTCCGAGCGGCGTCCAGGTGGTGGCCCTCGTCGATCGAGGCCACCGGGAGCTGCCGATCCGAATCGACTACGTGGGCAAGAACATCCCCACGCATGCTCGGGAGCTTGTGATCCTGCGCGGGCGCAATGGCAGCCTCGAGCCTCCGCTCGAGGTGGTCGTCGTGTCCAAGGGGGGAGACGCATGATCGGACGCGATCTGCTCGGCATCGAAGATCTTGATCGTGCGGACCTGGAGCGCATCCTTGAGACGGCGGAGCGGATGCAGGAGGTGGGTACGCGCGAGGTGAAGAAGGTTCCGACTCTGCGCGGCCGGACGATCGTGAACCTTTTCTTCGAGCCTTCGACCCGCACGCGGACCAGCTTCGAGATCGCGGGAAAGCGCCTGTCTGCCGACGTGGTCAACTTCTCGCCCACGAGTTCGAGTCTCACCAAGGATGAGAGCATCCTCGACACGGCGCGCACGCTCGATGCCATGGCACCTGACGCGGTGGTCGTGCGGCACAAGGTGGCCGGCGTCCCAAAGCGCATCGCGGACGCGCTGGCCGCACCGGTCATCAACGCGGGAGACGGAGCGCACGAGCACCCGACCCAAGCACTCCTCGACCTGCTCACCGTCTACCAGGAAAAGGGGCGCATCGACGGCCTCTCGGTCACGATCGTGGGCGACGTGCTCCACTCCCGCGTCGCACGCTCGAACATCTACGGCTTCCTGAAACTTGGCGCGGAGGTCCGCGTCGCCGCACCCCCCACGCTGATTCCGCCTGCGATTGAGACCCTCGGAGTCAAAGCGTTCACGTCTCTGCGAGAGGCTCTCGACGGAGCGGATGTGGTGATGGCGCTGCGCATCCAGCGGGAGCGGCTCGACGGAGCCTACGTGCCGAGCATCCGCGAATACTCGGCCACCTTCGGGCTCGATCGGACGAAGCTGCGTTTTGCCAAAGATGACGCCATCGTGATGCATCCGGGGCCTGTGAATCGAGGAGTCGAGCTCTCCCATGACCTCGCCGACCATCGCCCGAGCGTGATTCTGGACCAGGTGCGCAACGGCGTCGCTCTGCGCATGGCCGTTCTGTACTTGTTCGCAGGTCGACCCGTGGCCGCAGCACAGGAGGGCTGATATGGGCCGCATCCTGATCCGTCGAGGGCGAGTGCTCGACGCGAGCTCCAATCGCGACGAGAAGGCGGACGTGCTGATCGAGGACGGCCGCATCGCCGCGGTCGAGCCCTCGCTCGACACATCGGGTGCCGAGGCGATCGATGCGGGTGGCCTGTGGGTGGCGCCCGGATTTGTGGACCTGCACGCACACCTGCGCGAGCCTGGCCAGGAATACAAGGAAGACATCGCGTCCGGGGGGCGCGCCGCGGTCGCGGGCGGATTCACCACGCTGGCCTGCATGGCCAATACGCACCCCGCCAACGACGATCCGGCCGTCACCGATTACATCCTCGACCGGGCAAGGCAGGATTCGCCCGCGCGCGTGCTGCCGATCGCGGCCGCGACCAAAGGTCTCGAGGGCGCCGTGATGACCGAGATGTCCGCCATCCTGCGGGCGGGAGCCGTGGCCTTCAGCGACGACGGCAAGACGATCATGGATAGTGGCGTCATGCGCCGCGTGCTTGAGTACTCGTGCATGGTGGACGCTCCCGTGATCGTCCACGCAGAAGACTGCACCCTTGTGGGACACGGCGTCGTGAACGAAGGACCGGTCTCGACTCGCCTCGGTCTTCCCGGGAACCCGGCTGTGGCAGAAGCCGTGCACGTGGCACGCGATCTTCTGCTCGCGCAACTCACCGGCGCCCACCTCCACGTCGCCCATGTATCGACCGCCATCGCAGTCGAGCTGATCCGGCGAGCGAGAGAGCAGGGGATCCACGTCACTGCCGAGGTGACTCCCCATCACCTCACCCTCACCGACGAGGCAACACTCGGTTACGACACAAATGCGAAGGTCGCTCCCCCGCTGCGATCCGCGGCAGATGTGCGTGCCTGCCGCAAGGGTCTCGCCGAAGGGGTGATCGATGCCATCGCCACAGACCACGCGCCGCACGCCGTGCACGAGAAGGATGTCGAGTTCACCGCAGCCCCGTCTGGCCTGATCGGGCTCGAGACCGCATTTGCGGTGGTGCTCGATCTCGTACGCGCGGGCGAGCTCCAGCCCTTGGAGCTCATGCAGCGGATGTCGGCCAACCCCGCGCGCATCCTGCGACGGGCGGGGGGGAGTCTGGCCGTGGGTGCGCCGGCGGACGTGGTCGTGCTCGATCCGCAGAAGGAGTGGCTCTACGACCCGGCCAAAGGCTTCTCCAAGAGCCGCAACTCCCCGTGGGCAGGCCGGACATTGGTCGGCCAAGTGAAGCTCACCCTCGTGGACGGGCGAGTCGTGTACGACGTCGCCCGAGGAGTGCTGTTGCCGTGAACGTTCGCCCGGCCCTGCGCCCCTCCGCACTCCTTGCGCTCGCGGATGGAACCGTGTACCGCGGAACTGCCTTCGGCGCCGCGCGAGTCGGCGTGGGGGAGGTCTGCTTCAACACCAGTATGACGGGATACCAGGAGATCCTTACGGATCCCTCCTACGCGGGCCAGGTCGTTACGATGACCTACCCGCAGATCGGAAACGTCGGAGTGACCCCCGAGGACGAAGAATCCGCTCGGCCGGTCCTCTCGGGCTTCGTGGTGAAGGAGCTCTTCACCCATCCGTCGAACTGGCGCGCGCTCGAGCCGCTCGACGCCTACCTCGAGCGTCACGGCATTCCAGGCATTGCAGGCCTCGACACGCGCGCTCTCGTGCGTCGGATCCGCGACACCGGTTTCCAGACCGGCGTCCTCTCGACCGATCCCCGCTCCCAGGACGAGCGCGCGCTCGTGGAACACGCCCGCAGCGCACCCACGCTCGAGGGTCGCGACCTCGTGGACGAGGTCACGACCCGGGTTCCCTACGCCTGGACCGAGGGTGCCTGGAGGGGGGTGGCGGGTCAGGTTCCGCGCGCCCCACGCCCCGCGCCAACCTACAGGCTTGTGGCATACGATTTTGGCATCAAGCGGAACATTCTTCGGCTGCTGGTCGAGCAGGGATTCGAGATCACGGTCGTTCCTGCGAAGACGCCCGCCGCCGCCGCGCTCGCGCTCCGGCCCGATGCCATCTTCCTGTCGAATGGCCCTGGCGACCCCGCCGCGGTGATGGGGGTCCCGGCCATTGTGCGTGAACTCGCCAACCACGGCCTGCCGATCTTCGGGATCTGCCTCGGTCACCAGATCCTGGGGCTCGCGCTCGGTGGCAGGACGCGCAAGCTCAAGTTCGGACACCACGGCGGAAACCAACCCGGGCAAGACCTGGCCACAAGGAAGGTTGCCATCTGCGCCGAGAACCATGGCTATGCCGTCGAGGCCGAGTCCCTCACTGCGGCCGGTGAGCCGGTGGAAATCACGCACAAGAACCTCAACGATGGCACGGTCGAGGGCCTCGCCCACGCAACCCGCCCCATCTTTTCGGTCCAGTACCACCCCGAGGCCTCCCCGGGGCCGCACGACGCCACGTATTTCTTCCGCCGCTTTCGCGAAATGGTGGTCCGACACCGCGCGGGCGAGGGCGTGACGGGCGCCTCGATCGCGGCCGCACGCTAGCCCTACGAGGAGCCGCCCCCCTTGCCCAAGCGAACCGACATCCACTCGATCCTCGTCATCGGCTCGGGGCCGATCGTGATCGGCCAAGCCTGCGAGTTCGACTACTCCGGTACTCAGGCGTGCAAGGCCCTGCGCGAGGAGGGTTATCGGGTCATCCTGCTCAACTCGAATCCGGCCACCATCATGACCGACCCAGAGCTCGCGGACCGGACCTATGTCGAGCCCATGACGGTGGAAAGCATCTCCCGCATTCTCGAACGCGAACGCCCGGACGTGCTGCTGCCGACGATCGGAGGGCAAACCGCCCTCAACCTCGCCGTCGAGCTGGCGGAGCAGGGGGTGCTCGCCAAGTATGGGGTCGAGCTGATCGGGGCGAAGCTCGATGCCATCCTGAAGGCCGAGGACCGAAAGCTCTTTCGCGCGGCCATGCAGCGCCTCGGCCTGCGCGTGCCCGTCTCGGGCATTGCCCACTCGCTCGAGGACGCGCGCGAGATCCTCAAGCAGACCGGTCTGCCGGCGATCATTCGCCCGAGCTTCACCCTGGGTGGTACGGGCGGCAGCGTCGCCCACACTGCCGAAGAGTATGAACCTCTGGTGTCTTGGGCGCTGCAGCAGTCGCCGAAGCATCAGTGCTTGATCGAGCAGAGCGTACTCGGCTGGAAGGAGTATGAGCTCGAAGTGATGCGGGACACGGCGGATAACGTCGTGGTCATCTGCTCGATCGAGANNATCGAGAACTTCGACCCGATGGGAGTCCATACCGGGGACTCGATCACCGTGGCGCCCGCCCAGACGCTGACCGACAAGGAGTACCAGGAGATGCGCGACGCCGCGGTCGCGATCATCCGCGAGATCGGCGTCGATACNNCGGGCGGCTCGAACATCCAGTTCGGAGTCGATCCAAAGGACGGGACGCTCGTCGTGATCGAGATGAACCCTCGTGTCTCGAGGAGTTCCGCGCTCGCGTCAAAGGCCACGGGCTTTCCCATCGCGAAGATTGCAGCGAAGCTCGCGGTGGGCTTTACGCTCGACGAGATCCGCAACGATATCACCCGGGAAACGCCCGCGAGCTTCGAACCTACGATCGACTATGTGGTGACCAAAGTCCCGCGCTTCACCTTCGAGAAGTTCCCCAGTGCGGACAATCGCCTCACCACGCAGATGAAATCCGTGGGCGAGGTGATGGCGATCGGACGCACATTCAAGGAGAGCTTGCACAAAGCGTTGCGCTCCCTGGAGATCGGTCATGCGGGGCTCGAGCCGCCGGAGGTTCCCGCCGGAGAGAGCGGGCTCCCGGCGCTCTGGGCCCAGATCGAGGTCGCACGTCCCGGACGCGTTTGGGCCATCGCAGAGGCCTTCCGTCGCGGCCTCTCGCTGGAGGAAATCCATCGCCGCTCCGCCATCGACCGCTGGTTCCTCGGCAATCTGAAAGAGCTCGTGGATCTCGAGAGCGCGCTGCGCGTAGCCGAACCGGCCGAGCGCGAGGCCTGGCTGCGCCGCGCCAAGCAAGCCGGCTTCTCGGACAAGAGACTGGCTGCGCTCTGGCAGATCCGCGAGGACGAGGTGCGAGCTCTGCGCCACCGCCTTGGCGTCCGCCCGGTCTACAAGCGCGTCGATACCTGCGGAGCCGAGTTCGAGGCCTTTACGCCCTATCTCTACTCGACCTACGAGGACGAGTGCGAGGCGCGGCCGACCGGACGGAGGAAGATCATCATTCTCGGCGGGGGGCCCAATCGCATCGGGCAAGGGATCGAGTTCGACTACTGCTGTGTCCATGCCGTCTTCGCGCTGCGCGAGGCGGGCTTTGAGACGATCATGGTCAACTGCAAC
>DOUU01000394.1:0-273 GCA_003520425.1 Deltaproteobacteria bacterium | reverse complement strand
GGAGAAGCCCGAGGGCGTCATCGTTCAGTTTGGGGGTCAGACGCCGCTTCGTCTCGCGGTCGCGCTGGAGAGAGCCGGAGTCCCCATCATTGGCACGTCACCGGACGCCATCGACCGGGCGGAGGATCGCGAGCGCTTCGACCAAGTGCTGGAAACGCTGGGGCTGAAGCGGCCCCCCGCGGGCCTCGCGCGCAGCCCCGCGGAAGCCGAGGCGGTCGCCGTTCGCCTCGGCTACCCGGTGTTGGTCCGGCCGTCCTACGTCCTCGGCGGCCG
>DOUU01000481.1:7727-14507 GCA_003520425.1 Deltaproteobacteria bacterium | reverse complement strand
TTCGAGAGATTGCCGATCGAAAGCCGTGACCGATACCCTTGGTGGAGCGGAGAAATTTCCCCAAAACGATACTGACAGCCTACTCCCAGCAGGGACCGTCGGCCATACGACAGACGCGACGGCCCCCCTCTTGGGACCCTCGGGCGCAGTGCGGAGAGACGCCNNAGGGTGCAGTGCGGCGGGGACGCTTGTCGGCGCATTTTCGGCCCGGTGGTTGCGATTCGCGGGGATTCATGAGACCCGGGGCGCGGGCACCTCTGGAGGAAGCGCCGACGACCTCCGCCGCCCCTTAACGCCGATGCAAGGATCCCGCGTGACCTCTGATTCGCTGCGCACTGGGCTTTGCGAGGTGGTCCCGCGAGACCGAACTCCCGCGGACCGCGCTGCGGACGAGGGCACCTCGCCCGTCCTTCGACCTCATCACTCTTGCTCTCTCTTCCGCGGCGTCTGGCGAGTCTTGCCGAGTGTCTGCCCGATCTTTGGGGCTCCGCCGCGACACGGAGGACCCCAGGGGCTTCCACCTCCCCGTGCACGAGGCGCGCGCGCCCACGACTACACTCCGCGCGTTCGCCCATCGTGTGGACGCATCGGTGCCGCCCTCGCAGCTCCGATGATGCGATGGGATTGCTGAAAGGAAGTTTCGATGGTCCATCGTGCCCTCGCGATCGCGCTCCTCCTGCTCGCTTCCTCTACCGCCGAGGCGGCCGATGACACGGTGCAAGGCGAGCGGGTCTACCGCGACTTCTGCCAGAAATGTCACGGTCTTTACGGACGCGGCGACGGACCGGCTGTCGAATACTTCGCGGCGAAGCCACCCGACCTCACCGACCCGGCAGTTCTCGGCAGTCGCAGTACGGATGAGATCGTGAGCGCGCTCCTCGCGCGCGGGAAGAATCCGCAAAGCGCGCACTCGCTCATGGCCTCTATCGCCAGCCTCGCGAAGAAGGACGACCTCCACGACGCCGTCGCCTAT
Source organism: Deltaproteobacteria bacterium (assembly GCA_003520425.1). Lineage (GTDB taxonomy): Bacteria > Myxococcota_A > UBA9160 > UBA9160 > UBA9160 > UBA9160. The sequence goes on along the minus strand of DOUU01000481.1, from coordinate 13,534 downwards.
ATGAAGACGCTCTCCGTGCCGGGCGGCCACGTGAGTCTTCTCGCGGGCCACGACATCTATACGAGCATCTGCTGGGTGTGTCACGGCCTCGACGGCAAGGGTGACGGCCCTGCCGCGGCGGGATTGAAGGTCAAGCCGCGCGACTTTACGTCGAAAGACTTCTCCATGGCTGGGCGCGGGGAGGAGATCTATCGCACCATCTCCGAGGGCGCCGCGAAGAGCTTCCACGGCTCGGAGTCGATGATCGCCTGGAAGGGCTCCCTCACTCCGCAACAGATTCGGGACGTCATGGCGTACATCGGAACGCTGAAATCGCCTGTTGCGACAAAGCCCTAGTCCCACCCAGGCCGATGATGCGAAGGCTCGAGCGGACTGCCGTGGGGTTTTCTTGGCGCCTCGCTGCAGTTCGATCGTGCGATTGACGGTATGGTGGCCGGACCTTCAGATGGCATCCAATCCTGGCTCCGTCGCTGCCTTGACTGTGGGGCGAGCCGTGCGAGGCCGTCCCATAGGTCTTGTGGGCTCAGGGTGAGGATTGCGAACGTGTGCCTGCGTGTGGCAGGCGTACAGGACAAGCCCGAGCTGTCCTAGCGCCTCGGCCAGCTCAGTAAGTCGCGGGAAGATCCCGGGCTCGTTGATTCCGAAGCGCTCCAAGATCTTGGAGGTGATCGCCCCGATGAGGGGCATCGTCGCGTCACTACTCTCTGCATTCAGCGGAAGAACGCCGCCTTGGAGTTCCGTCAGCGCGGCTTGGATCCGGTCGCAGTCCCAGTGGTAGGCTGCTTGGTTTCGTACGCGCTGCACGATCTGATACAAGGAACCACGAGCGGCCGCGTCGGACTCGTGCCGAGCGAGTTCTAGAGCCTTTTCGGTATTCCTTGCCGTCTTGAAGCAACCAAGGCTATCGGCGACCCGGAATGCATCCATTGCCTCTTTCGCCGGCCCGATCATTTCGAGGAGAGCAAGGCGCTCCTCCTGATCGCAGGCCTCGGAGTCTCGGGATGCTGCGCGGGCTTTCGCCATGACCTTGTGTGACGCCATGACGAACAAAACCGCGACTGCAGACCGAGGATCGTTTTGCGGGAAGGCATCTCCGATCTGAAATGTGGACGGCAACGGGCGCATAGCAGGGGCGTACTCTTTGGCCACAATCTTCTCCCCGTCCTTCCCGCCTTGGGCGGCCCTCCCCCCAGAACAATCTTTGGTGCCAAATCGTGTGCTGGCAATGTGGCACATTGGCGCACCGGGGCGGCGCTACTCGGCGAAACGCGCATTGCAGACGGGCGGGACGCCTCGGATCGGCCGGGCGTGGCGTTCACCGGTCGGATGCGGCGAGATGAAGTCGTCGTCCCAGTTTCCCCCCCCGCGCGAGCCTGAACTGGCATCAGGCTGCTCTTCCTGAAGGGGTTCAGAGAACGACAATTTGGCTCGGGATTGCACAATTTTGGGGTGGACGGGAGTAGATTCACCTCGTGCCGACGAGAGGACGACGCTCTCCGCGCCACGCGAAGCCCGCGCACGCCGCTTCGCCCAACGAACAGTCCGCCGTCGCCCATTGGATGCAGCCTCTCATCGACGCGCTCGACCGGACGGTCATCGAGGGGATCCACCGCGACCCCTTCCAGCGCGATCCGGAGCTCGTGCGCGAGTACCTTCCCGCTCTGAAGGCTTGGACCCTCTATTTCGGGGCCGAGTTGCGGGGATGGGAGAACCTGCCCGCCGCCGGGCCGTACCTTGTGATCGGCAACCACTCGGGGGGCGCTGAAACCAACGACGCCGCCTTCTTCATGGCGCGCTGGATCGAGGAGAAGGGGGCCGAGGCTCCGATCTACGGCCTTGCCTACGACCTGCTTTTCGGCCTGCCGGGCGTGGGGAAGTTCCTCCCGCGGCTCGGCCTGCTTCCGGCGAGCCCTGAGAACGCGCGCAAGGCACTGGAGCAGGGCGCCGTTGTCATCGACTTCCCGGGCGGCGACTACGAGGTCTTCCGTCCGTGGACACACCGCAACAAGATCGAGTTCGGCGGCCGCAAGGGCTTCATCAAGATCGCGCTCGAGACAGGTGTCCCGGTCATCCCGATGACGATCCACGGCGCCCATCAGTCGACCTTCGTGCTGACGCGCGGCAGGGAGCTCGCCCACCGCCTTGGCCTCGAGCGCCTGCGCGTCAAGGTCTTCCCTCTGATCTGGAACATTCCCTTCGGTCTAACGCCCGCCTACGTCCCCTCCCTGCAGCTCCCGGCGAAGGTCACCGTTCAGCTTGGCAAGCCACTCGACTGGAGCCACTACGGCCCGGGGGCGGCGCACGACGAGCGCGTCCTCGAGAGCTGCTACCGGGAGATCACCGGGGTGATGCAGCGAACCCTCAACGAGCTCGCGCGCGAGCATCCGTACCCCGTGCTGGCGCGGCTCAACGAGCTGCGACCCATCAATATCCTGCGGCGGATCCTGGGAAGGCAGAAGGTCAAGTAGGCCGTGAGCGCATCACGCTCAGAGTTGGTCTCAAGAAACGTGGAACAGGCGTTCGATCTACGAACCGTACGCGCCCGCCCGTTCTGCGCCCCGGCTCGGCAGCCGCAGGAAGCGGCCCGGAAGCATGAGAGGGTGGGTGGACAGCCGGGGCGTATCGCCACCAGAAGCGCCTCCCGAGGGGCTTGGGCATGACGCTCTTTACGCAAGAGTGGGGCAGGGGGGAGCCGGTGATCATGCTGCACCCCCTGGCGCTCGAGTCGACCGCCTTGGGCGGGGTCGGGCGACTGCTCGCAAGACGCGACGTGCACGCGATCGCCGCCGATCTCCCTGGTTTCGGCCGCACGCCGGGACCCGACGCTCCGCTCACGCCCGCTCGCATGGCGGAGCCAGTGATCGAGCTGGCCCGCAGCCTTGCCAAGCCCCCCGTCGTGCTGGGGATGTCGATGGGAGGACGGGTTGCCCTCGAATCGGCGTTCTGCGAGCCCGCTGCCTTCCGCGGCGTCGTGCTAGTGGCGCCCTTCCTTCCCTGGCGCAGCGGGGGATCGATGCTCTCGCTCGCGCGATGGATCAGCCCGAAGGCGGCTGAGCGCATTCCGCTCGAGTGGCTCTGGCCGCTGCTCCAGCGTGTCTCGACGACACTCGAAGGACGTCCGGAGTTCGAGCAAGACTGGCTCGCGCGCGCGAGCGCCCGCGTTGGCTACTACCTCTCGTGCCCGGCCACGCGTGCGCACTTCGTATCCGCGGCGCGCGAGATGGCGCTCGATCCGCCTTTTGGGCCCGATGGCACATGGACACGTCTTGAGCGGCTCGCGGTCCCTGCCGCGTTCGTGTGGGGTGGGCGCGACGCCTTGATCCCGCCGCTGCACGCGGCGGCCGTCGCCAACTTACTTCCACACGCCCGCCACGTGAAGGTCGCGTGCTCGGGCCACTTCATGAACGGACGCCATCATCTGTGCTTCGAGACCGCGATCGCGTCNNGGGGCCGCGCCTTGTCTTTCCGGAGCCGGCGCAGCGGCGGCCGACGAAGCCACCGCTGGCTGAGCGGACCGGGTGCAAGGGGACTCAGACGGGGAAGATATGTGGATGAGCGACACCATATGCTGACCGTCGACGGGCTGGTGCTTGTACACGCGCGGGCCCGCGGTGGAGGGGGGCCCACGCCCGGTGCGTCCCGTCTGTGCCTTTTGATCGCATCGCTCACGGGTTTCGTCTTCTTGACGCCGACAGCGTCGGCGATTGATTTCCTAGACCGCCAGGTCCAGGTCCACGGTTATGTCCAGGAAGAGTTTCGGACGATCTCCGACCATTTTAATCTCAACTCGTTTTACGTGAGTCAATGGGCGACGACTCTCAACCTAGAGCTTGAAGCTGATCTCGCACCGAACGGCTTTGGACCCTTCAGCCTGGTGAAGACATACCTGCGCGGTTACGCCGTGTACGACTGCGTGTATACGAAGCTCTGCGGGCTCTCGCCTTCCTACGACTTGTTTGGCGATCGGGCGGCACGCGCGGCGCCAAACTTCACGAATGGAAGCTCAAGCGGCTATACCGGAGTGCTGCTCGATCCCAACAACCCGTCGGTGCCCGTCCAGCCGAACGGGCGCTTCACGGATTTCACGACGATCCCTCCATTCAACGTACTCCTCGCGCTCGGCGGTCCAACGGCCGAAAGGTCCGTCCAAAACACGCTAGGCATCATCCTAGACCAGCGCTTCGCACTCAAGGACTATGGCGGCACGCTCGGGCCGCTCGTTCTGCCCCTCGGTTCTTGGAACACGGGTGTCTTCATCCAGCCCAACGCGACCCTTCAATACAACGCGAACGTGACCCCGGGACTGCCGCTGCGGCCCCTCGTGCCGAACGTTCCGACCCTGCCCGAAAATGGTCCCCAAGGCCTCTACGTACCCTCGGATGCGCTGCGCTCGATCCGCGGCCAGTTCGACAGCTTCGACCAGAACTTCTCGCAGAGTCAGCTCGCTTGGAACCGGGGAGCAAGCCAAGACACCTACGAGTTCAGGGAAGGCTACCTCGATCTCGAGATGCTGGACGGGCGTCTTTGGTTCCGGCTCGGCAAGCAGATCATTGTTTGGGGCAAGACGGAGCTCTTCCGCAACCAGGATCAGATCAACCCCCTCGATCTCGGGCAGACGACGCTGGGCTCGCTCAGGGACACGCGGATCCCGCTCTGGCTCGCCCGGGCGGTCTACAGCTTCTACAACGTGGGTCCCCTCGAGGACGTGCGTCTTGAGTTCGTGGCGAACCTTGGGAACTTCATGCCGAACGATCTCGGTCGCTGCGGCCAGCCCTACACCATCTTCCTCGTCTGCGGGAAGTCGGTCGCGCTCACGGCGCACGGCGCCTTTGGCGTCGCCCTCGCCGGTGAGATCCGTCCTCCCTCGGTCTGGGACGACCTCAGCGGGCTCCAGAGTGGCCTGCGCCTCGAATGGCGCTGGGACCGCTTCAGCTTCGCTCTTAGCGACTACTACGGGTACGACTACTTCCCGACTCCCAACAACTTCAACANNGCCGCGATCAGCGAGCAGGCGCTGCTCCACAACGCGGGCAATCGCCAGTTCTTCGACGTCTTCTGCTCCGCGACGGTGGGGGTGGCGGGCAGCCTCGTCCCGCTCCCCGGCCTCAATCTCAGCAACGAGTGCGCGCTCACGCTCTTCGCCAGCCAGCAAAGGGTCTTGGGCATTCCCATCGCGGGGGTCTTCTCGTTCATCCTGGCGAACGAAGCGCCGCTAAAACCCGGCGACTTCCTGCTGTCCGCGTTGACCTCGCTCATCAAACCCGGACTCGTCGTTCCGAAGCTCGCCCCGATCAACGACGTGCCCGGCGCCGTCCCGGGCCAGGGACTCTCGAGCGTCCTCACGAAGCAGCAGCAGGCGCTCCTGGGCTGCGGTCCCTTCTACGGAACGGTCTGCCAGACGCAAGGCATCGACTTGTTCAACACCGAAGCGAGCGTACTCGTGCAGTCGTTCCCCCAGTTCGAGCCCGGGGGACCCGTCGCGACCCGGGTCGTGAACGGCCAGCTTTACACCCTCCCCGGCGCCTGCGGTCCGTTCAACTGCTACGGCCGCCCCTACGATCCCCGGGTCGATGGCTGTGTCAACGCGACCCTCCACGGAGCCGCGCCGGCGGGCTTTTGCGCGGGAGCCACGAGCAATCTGCTGGCCTTCCCCACGGCCACCGGAGCGCAACTCACGAGCGTGATGGCCGCAGTCTCGTACAACTTCCTGGAGCTTTTGACCACCATCGCGGCCGCGACGGACAAGACGGGTCAATGCCATATCAACCAGCCCATCACCTGTAATCTTGTGACTGCGATCTTTGCGG
>DOUU01000481.1:7477-7664 GCA_003520425.1 Deltaproteobacteria bacterium | reverse complement strand
CCGGACGAAGACGAACTGGGGCGTCGAGTTCAGCTGGACGGATGCCGAGAACTTTCAGGACAACAACAGCTTCCAGGGATTCACGACCCACGGCGTTCAGCAGCTCACGATCTCGGTGGACCGCCCGACCTTCGTGAACTTCCTCAATGCCAATCGCACCTTCCTCTTCAATACCCAATGGTTCTTC
>DOUU01000481.1:2457-7458 GCA_003520425.1 Deltaproteobacteria bacterium | reverse complement strand
CTGCCGGTCGTGACCTTCGTCCACGACTTCCGCACGACCTCGGGCGCCGCTCTGTTCAGCCTCACCTACCGTTTCAGCGAGGTCTTCTCTGCGACCCTCGGGACGGACGTCTTCTACGGGACTCCCCAGAAGATGGAGCTCCCGATCCAGCAGGCGGTGCTGCTGAACAACGGGGGCGACTTCATGTCGCGGGTCAAGTACGACGGCCTCACCGCGCTTGCAGAGCGCAACGAACTCTCGCTCGTCCTCCGCTACACGTTCTAGTGGCCCTTCTCGAGCTCCGCAGTGCTCGTCATCGCCCGCAGATCCTGGCCTGCCACCGGCACGGACAGCACGTCATAGGACTCGCGCCGCCAGCCCGTGCCCCCCTCTTCAGCGGTGAAGAAGACCGCGGCGACGGGGTCGAAGACGAGGGCCCGCGACCCGTCGGGCCATGAGGGGTAGTCGGCTCTGTCGCCGCTGTAGCGGTGGACGAGGATCCCGACGTCCCGGAGCAGGCCGTCGGGCCGGCGCGTGATCCAATAGAGGGGCTGCGCCGTCTGGGCGTCGACATAGATCTGGACGCGCTGCAGGTCGTCCTGGTCCCGGCGGGCGCGGCCCTCGATCACGACGGCGTGTCGGACATCCCAGCGGTCGCTCGCCACCGAGAGCCCGCTCGGCCCGTAGTTGTGCTCGGGATTCTTCGGCCAGCCGAGCTGCTCGCCGTTGATGGGCGCGAGGACATCGCGCTCGCCGACGAGGGTCCATTGAAAGGCGTTCGGACGGAGCGCCAGGCCGATGAATCCGCGGCGCATGTACTCCGACGACGCGGCCGAAATCCCCGCGGTCGGCGAGATCGAGCTCGTGGGTCCGTACGGGCCCCCGCCAAACGGCACGGCTCCGCCGCCGTCGTCGCCCCCCGTCGTGTAGCGGGGCGTAAAGTATCCGTTCACCCAGGCCGTGGCGGCGCGGCGCGGTTTGCGCATGGTCGGCACATAGACAAAGATCGTGTCCACCTCCTCAAACGACGCTTCGGTCGAGAGCGGACGGATCTGGCGCCATGCGAGGCCTCGGGCGTTGAACGGCTCCTCGAATTGACCCCCTCCCACCCAGTTCACCTCCTTCACCACGGGCAGGGCATAGGCGCTGTCGGCGAGGTCCGCGCGATGGCCGATCTGCAGCAGGTAGAACGTGCCCTGGTACACCTGGACGGAGCCCACACGGCTCGGGAAGTCCGTCAAGCGGAACTTTCCGGCCGGGCCCGAGCCGCGATGGCGCATCTCGAGATTCCACGCCCAGCGGGTCGCGGCATCGGGGGCCTTCATGTCGATCGTCTCGGGCGGGAAGGGGAGGCCGGCCTTGTAGTTCTTCAAGTTGCCCGAGTCATCGAGCCTCGGCTGCCCGGCGAAGCTCCGCGTCGCCTCCTCGTACGCGGCCGAGGCGGGGTAGGTCCGGAAGCAGCCTCCAATCACCATGCGCATGCCCTCGAAGAAGAAGGTCTCGCGCTGCTGCCAGACCTCCGGGGGAAGGAGCGTTCGGAGCGCAGGCAGCGCCTTCTCCGTGAGCACCATCCCCTCGCGGAGCTCCACCCCGGACTCGGCGTCTTCGCGAAGGTGTCCCTCGATGGATACGCCGGGAACCACGGGGCACGTGCCCTCTGCCGCTGCCGGCGGGGCGAACGGAGGGGCCAGGAGGGCAAGGACGCAAAGGAGAGGGGACGGTGTTTTCGGCACGACGGCTCCACAGGCGAAGGTTTGCCACTATCCTAGCGAGCCAAAGGGGATCTTGAGTGACCCGCCGCTCCATTGGCTTCCCGCTCACGATCGGAATCGTGCTGTCGCTTCTGGCCCTCGCCCTGCTCGTGGCCTGGCAGATCCTCGTGGTCGGGAACCTGCGACCGATGGAGAAGGGCCTGACGGCCCTGCATTGGGCTTTCCTCATCTTCGGCACGCTTTTCTTCACGCTGATCATCGTGGGTCTGGGTCTCCTTTGCGCGTGGCTGATCCGCGAGATGCGACTCAACCAGCGCCAGCAGGCCTTCCTCGACGCCGTGACCCACGAGATGAAAACGCCTCTCGCGTCGTTGCGCCTTTACCTCGACACACTGGCGCTCCACGACCCCGAGCCGCAGGAGCGGCGGGAGTTCCTGGCGCGCATGGGCGAGGACGTCGAGCGCCTCGACCGGACCGTGCACCAGGTTCTCGCGGCCGCCCGTGCAGAGGAGCGCGTCCGAAAAGCGCAGCTCGAGTGGATCGAGCTTACGCCGCTGCTCGAGCGCTGCATCGGCGAGATTCGCGCGCGCCACGGACTCGCGCCCGAGGCGGTGCGGCTCGAGGCGGCGACGAACGCCACCGTGCGAGGGGACCCCGCCGAGCTTGCTCTGGTCTTCCGGAACCTTCTCGAAAACGCGGTCAAGTACTCGGAGCCGCCCGTCGACGTCCGGGTCGGCGTGGCGCTCGGCGTCGACGAGCGCATCCACGTCGAGATCATCGATCGGGGGATCGGCATTCCGCGCAAGGAGCTCCGCAAGATCTTCCAGCGCTTCTACCGTGTCGGGCGCGACGTTCAGCGCAAGGCCGCAGGCCTTGGCCTTGGCCTTTTCATCGTGCGCAATCTCGTGCGCCGGCAGGGCGGCCGGGTCGTTGCCCGCAGCGAAGGCTCGGGGCGTGGCAGTCGCTTTGTGGTGTCGCTGCGGGCGGCTCCCGGGAAGCGCGAAGCCGTGGCAAGCGGCGTCCGCCTGCGCCAGGCCTAGGCCATGTCGCGGATCCTCGTGGTGGAGGACGAAACCCACTTGGCCGAGGGCCTCAAGTACAATCTCGAGGCCGAGGGGCACGCGGTCGAGATCGCGTGCGACGGCCCCGCGGCCGTGGAGCGGGTCGCCGACTCTCAGCGCCCCCTCGATCTTGTGATCCTCGATCTCATGTTGCCTGGCCTCCCGGGCTACGAGGTCGCCCGACGCGCGCGGGCCGCCGGGAACTATGTCCCGATCCTGATCCTCACGGCAAAGGACGACGCCTCCGACATCGTGCGGGGCCTCGAAGAGGGCGCGGACGACTACCTGACGAAGCCCTTCCGGCTCGAAGAGCTCTTCGCGCGGGTGCGCGGGCTCCTGCGGCGGCGACGCTGGGACGGGGTTGCGCCGGACGGGGAGGGTCCCCGNNCGTGGGACACAGCGCCTCACGACGCGGGAGGCGGGGCTTTTGCGCGCGCTCATCGAACGCGAGGGCGAGGCCGTGCCGCGAGGCGAGCTCCTCGAGACGGTGTGGGGTCTGCGTCCGGAGACGCGAACCCGCGTCGTGGACAGCTTCATCGTTCGCCTGCGGCGCTACGTGGAGCGGGATCCGACGCGCCCCAAGCACATTGTGTCCGTGCGCGGACATGGCTACCGCTTCGTGCGATAGGACGCCGCGGTTTCGGGAGCGCGCCGAAAACGGCGCAGCCTCTTTGCCCGGTGGCGAAACCACAGCTCCCTGTGGAACCCTCGCCCCCGTGCGGACCAAGAAACGCAGCGTGGCCGAGCTCATGAATCCGGATGTCGTGTGTCTTCCGCCGGAGGCGACGGTGGGGGAGGCAGAGCAGACGCTCGTTCGGCGAGGCGTCAGCGGGGCGCCCGTCGTGGACCCCGGCGGCCGCCCGATCGGCATCATCTCGCAGCGGGATCTTGCCCGTCACCTCTCCGAGCGCGCCACCGCGGGCGCGAGCGGACAATTCTACAGCGACGTCGAGGACTATCAGGAGATCGCCGAGCTCAAGGTCGACCGCTCCTCGACTCCGGTGTCGGAGCTCATGAGCCGGGACGTCTACAGTGTCACGCGGGAGACAGGGGTCGCCGTCGCCGCGAATATCATGCGCGAGCGACGCATCCATCGTGTCCTGGTCACGGACCGCGGGCGTCTTGTCGGCATCGTGACATCCCTCGACCTTTTGCGGATCGTCGAGGAGCTGGGCTAGCGCCGCCTCGCGCTTGCTCCCCTTGTCACGACCGGTCGGGCCGTGCCAACCTTGTGCAGTGCAAGACGCGCTCCGCATGCACGTGCAGCCGACGCTGCACGAGCCCGCGCTGGTCGTGGCCTTTGACGGCTGGAACGACGCCGGTGAGGCTGCGAGCTCGGCAGCGCGCTACGTGTCCGACGCGCTGCAGTGCGTTCCCCTTGCAGAGATCGATCCGGAGGAGTTCTACGACTTCACCGTGCGCCGGCCGTGCGTGCGCCTCACCGCGGGAGCAGTGCGACGCATTGAGTGGCCCAGGAGCGAGTTCCGGTTCGGACAGATGGACGGGCAGCGCGACNNCTGCGTCTTGTGCGCTCCATGCGCATCCGCCAAGCCGTCCTCCTCGGCGCCTTCCTTGCCGATGTCGTCTACTCCCGGCCGGTCCACGTCACAGGCTTCGCGACGCGCCCCGAGGAGCTCGCCCGCCTTCTCGTGCAGCCCTCGGCCTATCAAGGGCCGACGGGAATCGTGGGTGTCCTGGCCGAGCGCCTGGAAGAAGAGGGGGTGCGCGTGATGAGCCTGTGGGCCGGCCTACCGCACTACATCAGCACGTCGCCCAATCCGCGCGGAGCGCTCGCGCTGGTGAAGCATCTGTGCGAGTACCTGGGCTTCCGGATCGACGAATCCGATCTCACGAAGGCCGCGGCGGAGTTCGAGGAGCGCACGACGGCCCTTGTGGCGTCGGATCCTGAGCTCTCGGACTACGTGAAGCAGCTCAAGCGCCGGGAGTTTGCGCAGTAGCCGCTCGGGATCGCGGGCGCGCGGGCTGCACACGTCGGCCGTTTTGCCTTCCGACCGCGCTAGATCTCGATCGATTCCTCGACCAGCATCACCGGGATCCCGTCGTCGACCACATAGAGGACGTGGCCGTCCTCCCGCACCAGCGCTTCGCGGATGGGCTTCGCCACCGCCTGGCCACCGCGGTTGCGAAGCTTCTTCTCGGCGATCTTTTGGTTTAGGCGAGCGAGGAGATCGTCCGGCGCCACCTTGAGGGGCTGTCGGGTCTCCGGGCAGACCAGGATTTCGAGAAGG
>DOUU01000481.1:0-2448 GCA_003520425.1 Deltaproteobacteria bacterium | reverse complement strand
GTGCCCTCGAAGATATCGTTGATCTTGGCGTCGCGCATCCACTTCTCCGCCAGGAGCTTCTGGGAGTATCCGAGAGGCCCGAGGATCTCGACGGTCTTTTGTGTGATCTTGGTGACCGCGAGCCCCGCCTTCGCCTTCGCCATCGACGCCTCAAGATTGTTCCGCTTGCCGTGGTCCATCATCTTGGCCGCCCGCCACGTGAGCAGCCGCGCCGCTTGGAGCTCGGCCTCCATATCGATGACGTCGCGCTCGATGGCGGTGCGCTCATGGGCGGGCGCGTCGTAGCGGATGGAAACGCCCTCGCGCGAGAGCTGCTCTTTCAGGAAGTCGAGCGACGCGCGCCCGACGCCGACGGCCATGGCCGCGACGATGGGACGACTCGCGTCGAAGGTCGCCATGGCGCCCTTGAACCCCTTGTCGCCCGCCTGTATCGGGTTGGCCTTCTTGATCTCCGCACTTCCGAGCAGGTTCTGCTTGGGAATGCGGCAGTTCTCGAAGACCAGCGTGGCGGTGTCGGAGGCCCGGATCCCGAGCTTGCGCTCGAGGCCCACGAGCTTCATGCCCGGCGTCTTTGCCGGCACGACGAAGGACTTGATGCCGCCGCGGCCCGCGCTCTTGTCGAGGGTCGCCCAAACCACGACAAAGCCTCCCTCAAACACCGATGCCGCCTCGCCGGAGGTGCAGAAGATCTTGGTGCCGTTCAACACCCACTCCTCACCGTCCAAGTGGGCCGTGGTCTGGATCGCGGCGGCGTCGGAACCCGCTCCCGGCTCGGTGATGGCCATGGCACCCCACTTGGGTTCGCCCTCGCGGAAGGGATTGAGAAACCTCACCTTCTGTTCGTTCGTTCCGGCCGCAGCAACCGCCGAGCCGCCGAGGGCCGGGCTCGGAATGCGCAGGTAAAGCCCTGCATCGCCCCAGCAAAGCTCCTCGGCCTGGACGCAGACCTGCACGAAGCCGTCGCTCGGTCCCGTGAAAGAGCCCGGCGGGTTCCGGCCCTTCTCCCACATGAAGCGCACGAACTCCCACGGCATCTCGTGTTCCTGCTCGTCGTACTTGCGGGAGAGCGGACGCATCTGCTCGCGCGCGATGCGGTTGTACATGTCCTTCGCAGCAACGGTGTTCGGGGCAGGGTCGAAGGAGATCGCCATCGCGTCGTGCTCCGTCTCTAGATCAGGCTCAAGGCTTCGAAGGTGCAAAAGCCGCGCGCATTGCGCAGGTGCATCTCCGGCAGATACTCGCGGATGTAGCCGTGGCCTCCGAGCACCTGGACGGCGCCGTCGGCCGCTTCGAGCGCCACGCGCTGCGCCTGGTGGCGGGCGAGTGTGGACTCTCGCGTGGCGTCCTGGCCCTGGTCGATCTTCCACGCCGCTTCCCAGGCGAGGAGGCGTGCCCCGTCGATCTCGATCGCCATGTCCGCCAGCTTGAATGCGATGGCCTGGCGTGTCGCAATCGGCGCCCCGAAGGTCTCGCGCTCCTTCGCATAGTCCCGCGCGATCTCGAACGCCGCTCGCGCGACTCCGACCGCGCACGCGGCGAGGGCCACGCGCCCTCGGTTCAGGATGTCGCGCACCGCCTTGGCCCCGTCCACCCCTTCGCCCCCGAGCTTGGCCGAGGCCGGCACCCGCACCCCGCGAAGCGACAGCTCCGCCGTCGGGAGGGCGCGGATGCCGAGGTTCTTCTCTCGCGCGGCCGAGAGACCCGGGGCGGAGCCGGGCACGAGAAAGCCTTGCGGCCTGCCTTCCTCGGCGGCGATGACGAGCAGCCCTTCCGCGCCTTCCTGCCAGGGCACGAAGCATTTCACGCCGTCCAGCACATACTCGCTCCCATCGCGTTTGGCGGTGGTGGCGGGGCGGAGCGGATCGAAGCGGAAGGAGGGCTCGATGAGGGCGAGCGAACCGGGCCGGTAGCGCTCGCCGGTGAACCGCGGGAGCCAGCTCCTCTTCTGCTCCTCGCTGCCAAAATCTGCGATCGGGAAGGCGAGGAGCGCGGGCGAGAGCACGGCGAGGGCGATCGAGAGATCGCCGTAGGCGAGCTCCTCGGCGGCGAGCGCTCCCGTCACCGCGCTTCGCGCGCCGCCGCCCCCGTACGCTTCGGGCAGAGCGTTCGCGACGAGGCCGAGCTCGTGCGCCCGCTCCAGCACCGCTGCCGGCAGGGCGGCGGCCTCGTCTGCCTCCCGCGCCATCTTGCGGATCTCGTTCGTCGCGAACTGACGAACCGTCTCGACGATCAGCTGCTGCTCTTCGGTGGGCTCGAAATCGATCATGGCGGCCTCAGATGCGCTCAAGGATCGTGGTGATGCCCATTCCCCCGCCAATGCACATCGTGACAAGACCGGTCGTCTTGTCGCGGCGCTCGAGCTCGTCGAGCACAGTCCCGATCAGCATGGCGCCCGTCGCGCCGAGGGGATGACCGAGGGCGATTGCGCCGCCGTTCACGTTCACCTTC
>DOUU01000130.1 GCA_003520425.1 Deltaproteobacteria bacterium | reverse complement strand
GGCGGGCACGATGACGCCTAGCGCCATCGGCGTAACCTCCCGGCCAAGCGAGCGAAACGCCTACAAAATGAGCTCTTCCGGGCAGGGAAGGGCCCTCGCTTGACCCCTTGTCGGCCGATCGGGAGCCAGCTAGGCTTACTTCGTCGCGAGAGGGTTCTGTAATTCCGCGACACGCGCGGTGTTTCACTTCGTTGCGGTTGGGTTCACTGCGCATCGTGGGGAGGGACGGCAATCCCTCTCCACAACGTCACCCAGGGTCGACGATAAAACACCCTAGCGTCAATCCCTGATCGTCAACGTTTCGGCGAGGACGAGCCAGGGAGACGTCTGTCCGCTCGTGCAGGTGAGGCGGCCGGCGCCGTGTATGCTCGTTCACAGGAGGTAACTCGGGGATGGCCACGCACGCGGAGCTCGAACACCTGGTGACGCTGGGGCGCGACCTGGAGGTCGCGCTGTCCGATCGCACGCTCGCCGAAGTGGCGGACCTGGTCTTGCGACTGCATCAAGACCACGCGCGGCGGGCGGGCGCCATCCTCCCCAGCGCGATGCAGCGCGCCTACTACGAGCGCGGCGAGATGGAACGCGACGGGATGCGCTCCGCCGTCAAACACGTCCTGATGGCGCTTGTTTTGCTGGACATCATCGAACTACCCGCGCACGCGCCGGGCTAGAAGGCGGCGCCTAGCGAAGCGCACGGGGCCGTGAGAGCATCGGGGCCATGGCCGAAGATCAGGAAAAACTCGCGAAAGAGCTCGCGCAAGTCGCCGCGCTCGTGAAGCTCGCCAATGACAATCCCAAGAGCGAAGAGAGCCGCACGGCAGCGATCAAGCTCGCGCAGAAAATCAAAGAAAACCGCCTCGTGATGATTCCCGAATCTGAGATCGAACGCGTCAAGACGATGGTGGGCGAAGCCAAGGAGCTCACCGAACGCCACAGCCAGTCGAAGATGCAAGACATGTTCTTCGGGGGGATCATCGGCGCAATGCTCAGCAAGCAGCTCAAAATCTTCTAAGCTGAAACCGCGATGGCCGCGCGAACGCGCCGCACCTGGAATCCGCGCACCGTGGGCTTCTCGACGCCCAACGATGTACGCGACCTGCAAACGAAGGTGCAGGCCTACCACGAGCAGCTCCTCATCGCTCTCACGAACTTGCAGCAAGCCGGCACGCCCTTGCCGAGCTCGGGGCCGTTCACACAGGCCGCGTGGGATGCGATGACCAAGCGCGAGGAAGCCTTCCTCGCCGTGAGCGTCAACGAGCTAAACCCGCTCGCGTGGGTCGACGCGTCAAGCGCGTACAATCAGGGCGTGGCCCTGGTGACCGAGCTTGACGCGTGGCGCGACCAGCTCGCGAGCCTGAAGGCGCCCGGCGTGCCCAGCGCGCCCATGCCGATCCCCAGCTCGCAGACGAGCTTCTTTGGGGACATCGGAACGGGCCTCTTGCTCGTGCTCGGGATCCTGGCCCTGCACGAGTTTGGGGGGCGGCGATGATTTCGCTGGTCCTCGTCTGGATCGTGGGCGCCATCGTGGGCTGGTTTGCCCGTGATGCACTCGATGCCCTCTTCTTTCGGAGGCGCTCGTGATCGGACGCGGCGGCGGGCATGGCCAGCACGGCGGCGGAGGCGGGTGGGTGGGTCCGTGGGGACCGTCCGTCGACGAGCTCGAGCTCGAGCTCGAACGGCGCCGTCGCGGCGTCATGGGGCAGGAGCTCTTCTCGACCGGCGAAGGCGCGCTCGTAATCCTCGGCCTCG
Source organism: Deltaproteobacteria bacterium (assembly GCA_003520425.1). Taxonomy (GTDB): domain Bacteria; phylum Myxococcota_A; class UBA9160; order UBA9160; family UBA9160; genus UBA9160. The sequence continues at coordinate 807 of DOUU01000130.1, read as the reverse complement.
TGTGGTGGCTTTCGCACGAGGCCGACAAGCGAGTCCCCCGATGATGCGACCTGAACCCCCGGTGTTCGCGAGCACGTACCCCTACGCCGCCTGCAAGGCCATGGGTGAACGCGTCTACAAGGCATGGGAAGCGGCGCAAATCGTCGGCACCGAATCGCTCGATCGATCGCCCTTGCAAGCCTTCCGCACGCTCGGGCAGCTCTCACGCGTCTGCGAAATGCAGCTCATGATCGACGCGTCCACGTACATCACGCGCGCCCGCAACGTCATGGCCGGGCATTTCCTCCGCTCGGACAAAGACGTGTGGATCACACTCGACGACGACATGGAGACGGACGCGAGCGTCTTGCGCGATCTGCTCGCCGCGTGCCGCGCGACGCGCGAATGCGTGGCCCTGCCCTACTTCAATCGCGATGGGCGCACCGCCACGCACCGGAGAATCTACGGCGCCACGGAGTGGTGGCTGCCGCACCAGCTCGACGGGCAGCCGCGCGTCATCGTGGGTAACGAGTTCATCGACGGGGGCCCCGCGCTCGATCGCATCCCTCTGCGGCGCGTCGATCGCATCGGCATGGGATGCGTGGCGCTGCACCGCGACGTGGTGGAGCGACTCGCGGGCGCGGTGCCCTGGTTTCGCGAGAGCAATCGGAGCGCGGTGGGCGAGCCGGATAGTCCCGCGCTCTTTCGCGAAGACGTGCAAGACGGCGACTGGGTGGGCGAGGATTACTACTTCGCCGCCCTCTGCGAGCGCGCGGGCACGCCCATTCGCGTGCTGCTTGACGCGACTGTCACGCACCAGCAGTGGAC
>DOUU01000194.1:12609-12872 GCA_003520425.1 Deltaproteobacteria bacterium | reverse complement strand
GGCGCAGATCGACGAGGCGGTGGCCAAGCGCGGGAGGGGCGACCTGCAGGCCCTGCTGCGCTCCGGCGACATCTGGACGGTGGGAGCCTGATCTCCGCCGGGACGGCGAGCCTCGCACGCCTGCTCGCCGTCGAGGCGGAGTACCACGCCGCCGGTGCCGCGGAGTGCTTCCGCCGCGCAGGCGCCCTCTTCGTGCGCGACGCCCGGGCGCCGCGCATCTATGATTCCAACCACGCCCGGCTCGTCCGCACCGACGAGGCTGG
>DOUU01000194.1:0-12576 GCA_003520425.1 Deltaproteobacteria bacterium | reverse complement strand
GGCTGGGAATGCGAGCAGGGAATCGTGATGCTCCTCGAGGGCGAGCTGTGCGCGGGCCCGAGCGAGATCCGCATGCAGCCGGTGGAGAGCGACGCGCAGTGGGCAGCCTATCTCTCGCTCAAGCTGAGCGACGAGACGGCGGCGTGGGTGCGGACGCTCGGCGAGGAGTGGCTGGGCTGCATGCGGCGCAAGCGGCCTCGCGTCCGTACCTGGCTCGCTTTGCGCGGGGACTTTCCCGCTGGTTTTTTCTCGGAATTCGTAGAGGATGGCCTTGGCCTGCTGGAGGACCTCTACGTGCATCCCACCGCGCGGTTCCGCGGCGTCGCGACTGCGCTCGTCGCCCACTGCGTGAGCAAGGCGCGCGAGCGCGGCGCAGAGGCGGTCTTTCTCACGGCCCGCGCCGAGGACACGCCAAAGCACATGTACGCAAAGATGGGATTTCGACCCGTTGCGCTCACGCAGCATTGGCTTGCCCCCGAGAGGAGCGCCGCAAACGACAGCTAGGCCCGAGGGGAGGCAGTGCAATGGATCGCGAGAAGGTCCGGGCGTTCATGGAGCAGTTCATGGGCATGACGACGAGTGCCGCGCTCCTGGCTGTCACCGAGGTGGCGGGCAGAACCGGCCTGCTCGCGACGCTCGCCGGCCAGGGGCCGCGTGCCCTTGGCGCCATCGCCGCCGATTCCGGGCTCAACGAACGCTACCTGCGCGAGATTCTCTCGGCGCTCGCCGCGGGCGGGATTCTCCACTACGACCCGGCGGGCGAGACCTTCGAGCTCACGGGCGAGGTCGCCGCCTGCCTCGCGGACGAGAAGAGCCCGTATTTTCTGGGCGGCTGGACCCAGTTTGTGCCCGCGCTCTATCGCGCGATCCCCGGCGTCGCCCGTGCGATGCGGGAGGGCGGAGGCGTGAGCTACGCGGAGTTCGGGAGCGAGGCGGTCGAGGCCATTGACCGCGCAAACAGTCCGGGCATGCGTGTCCTCCTCACCCGCAAGTGGCTCCCCACCCTGCCGCACCTGGTGAAGCGCCTCGAGCAGGGAGCCCGGGTGGCCGACATCGGCTGCGGCTCGGGAACCTCGACCCTCACACTGGCCAAGGCCTACCCGCGCTCGCAGATCACCGGCTACGACATCGATGCCACGGCCCTGGCACGCGGCCGCTCCGCGGCCGAGCGCGAAGGCCTCGCCAATGCCCGCTTCGAGCAGCGCTCGGCGGAGGACCTCCCGCGCGAGCCAAGCTTCGATCTCGTGACGGCCTTTGATGTGGTGCATGACCTCGCCCGGCCCCGCGTGGTCCTGCGCCGGATCCGCGAGGCGCTCGCTTCAGACGGGACGTTCCTCTTGGTCGAGCCGGCCGCGGGCGACAGCTTGGCCGAGAACCTCCATCCCGGGGGCGCGCTGCTGTATTCCGTCAGCACGCTCTATTGCATGACGGTGTCGCTCTCCCAGGGCGGCGAGGGTCTCGGCGCAGCCTACGGTCCGAAGCGGGCCGAAGCGCTGTGCCGCGATGCGGGATTCGCAAGCTTCCGCCGGCTCGACGTCGAGAACCCCTTCAACGCCTTCTACGAGGTCCGGCCCTAAGCCGGCACAGCGAGCCGAGATGTCGATTCCCCGGCTGAGACTCGCGCTCGCGCTCCTCGCCGCGCTTTCAGCGGGAGGGGCGCACGCCACCTCCCCGCCCGGTTCCGATCTTCTCGCGGAAGAGCGCGAGCCGTGCGCGGAACACAGCCCGCTGCGTCGACCCTTCTTTGGCGACACCCACGTCCACACCGCCTTCTCCCAAGATGCGTCCACGCAGGGAACACGCAATCTTCCACGAGACGCCTACCGCTTCGCGCGCGGCGAGCGCCTTGGAATCCAGCCCTATGACGCGGACGGCCGCCCGCTCCGCCACCTGCAGCTGCGCAGGCCGCTTGACTTTGCGATCGTGACCGACCACGCCGAACAGCTGGGCGAGGTGCAGATCTGCTCCACACCGGGTCTGCCGGGATACGACTCGTGGGTGTGTTGGATGTATCGGAGCTATCCCCGCGTCGCGTTCTTCGTGATGAACACGAAGACCTCCTACTTCGATCGACCCACACGTTTTGCATTCTGCGGAAGCCGCGGCGAGCTTTGCCGCGAGGCGGCCCGGACCCCGTGGAAGGAGATTCGCTCCGCTGCGGAAGAGGCCTACGACCGAAGCGCGGCGTGCCGCTTCACCAGCTTCGTCGGCTACGAGTGGACCGGCGCCTCAGGCTCCAAGAACCTCCACCGCAACGTGATCTTCCGCAACGAGCACGTGCCGGAGCTCCCGACGAGCTATTACGAGGAGCAGACCCCGCAGGGCCTTTGGGCCGCGCTGCGGCGAGACTGTCTCAATCGCGGTGACGGCTGCGACGTCCTCACCATCCCCCACAACTCGAATCTCTCGGGTGGGCTCATGTTCCAGCCCGTCAATCCCGACGGCTCCGCGCTCTCGCGCGATCAGGCTCTCGAGCGCGCCTTCTTTGAGCCGCTGGTCGAAGTGATGCAGCACAAGGGCGACAGCGAGTGCCGCATCGGTCCGGGCACGACCGACGAGCTGTGCGCCTTTGAGAAGCTTTCCTACGACTCCTTTCAAGGCAAGTATGTGTCGTGGCTGGCGCAACCTCCTGCGCCATCGAATTTCGTGCGCGATGCCCTGAAGCAGGGTCTCGTGCTGGAAGAGCGGATTGGTGCGAATCCCTTCAAGTATGGTCTCTTGGCGAGCACCGACACTCACCTTGGAACCGCAGGCGCGGCGGACGAGGACCAGCATCCCGGGCACGGCGGGGCGGGCGCGCCTGCGGCAACCACGCTGCCCGTGGGATTGCCGGACGACATCGAGTTCGGCCCGGGCGGCCTCGCGGTGCTCTGGGCGGAGGAGAACTCGCGCGACTCCCTCTTCGACGCCATGCGACGGCGCGAGGCCTACGGAACCAGCGGGACGCGGCCCATCGTGCGGTTCTTTGGGGGCTGGGACTATGCCCCGAACCTTTGCGACAACGCGAACTTCGTCGCGACCGGCTACGCCAACGGCGTCCCCATGGGCAGCGACCTCCCGCCGCGACCCGCTCGTGGTGCAGCTCCACGCTTCGCGGTGTCGGCCCTCGCCGACCCCGGGAGTCCGGGTCACCCGGGGACGCCTCTTCAGCGGATCCAGATCGTGAAGGGCTGGGTATCTCATGGAGAGAGCCACGAGCGCGTCTTCGACGTGGCCGGCAATCCCCACAACGGCGCGGACGTCGATCTCGCCACTTGCACGCCCCGCGGCGCGGGTTTCGAGAGTCTGTGCACGGTCTGGAGCGACCCGGACTTCGAGCCTTCGGAGCACGCCTTCTACTACGCCCGCGTCCTCGAGAACCCAAGTTGCCGCTGGAGCGCCCACGTCTGCCGCGCCCGCGGCGTGGATTGCCAGGATCCCCGCACGGTGAAAAAGGGTCTCGAGGCCTGCTGTGCTCCCGATCATTCCTGGACGATTCAAGAGCGCGCGTGGACCTCGCCGATTTGGTACGGGCCGTCCGCCTCGTCCCCGGGACCGGCCACGCCATGAACTCCCCGCTCGCGCGCTTCGCGCTCTGGGGAGGGCTGATCTTTGCCGGCGAGCGCAGCCTCCTCGCCCTGCGAACGCCGTCTGCCGGGGTCGAAGGGACGGCCTTCCTGCGGACGCGTGTGGGCGCGGAGGCCGGGTTTCTCTCGCCCGACGATGCGCTCCTCTATCGCGAGGCGATCGACCAGGGCCTCTACGACAGCGACCCCGTCGTCCACCGCCGGCTGGTGGAGAACCTTCGCTTTCTCGGGGTTGGGGCGGGGGAGTCCGAGGCGGCAGTGGCTCGTGATGCCATCGCGCTTGGCCTCCATCGCACGGACCTGGTGGTCCAGCGGAGGCTTGTGAATGTGATGCGGCTCCGACTGGAGCAGCCGGCGCGCAAGGCGGAGCCGACCGACGAGGAGCTCCGCGCCGAGCTCGCAGCGCACCCCGAGCGCTGGAGGGAGCCGGCGCGGGTTTCGCTCGTCCATGTCTTTCTGAGCCGCGAGCGGCGCGGGGCCGCACTCGATCTCGATGCGGAGCGGATCTTGCGCGCACTGCGCACGCACGGCGCTCCTTCGGAGGACGCGACACAGCTTGGAGATGCTTTTCCCGAGCCCCTCGGCGATGCCCCGCTCTCGCAGAGCGAGCTCGAGCGCATGGTGGGGCCGCGCGCGGCTTCGGCTGCCTTCGCAGCACCCGCGGGCCGTTGGTCCAATCCGGTCCACTCGGCTCTTGGCGCCCACCTTTTCTTCGTGCACGAGAAGACCGAAGCGCATGCGCCGCCGCTCGATGCGGTGCGCGCAGCGGTGCGCGAGTCGGTCCTGGCGGAGCGCGCCGAGCGCGCGCTCGAGCGAGCCATGGCAGAGCTCCGCGCCAAGGCTCCGCCCGACGACGGGGGGAGCGGGGGATGAGGCGACACGCAGCCAGGACGCCGCCTGCGGCGCATGCGGTTTGGAAAGCGGCAAACCTCGCCTTCGCCGTCGCCGCCGCGACGCTGCTCGGATCCACGGGCGCGCGAGCGCACGCCTTCGCCCCCTCCCTGCTCGAGCTGCGCGAGCTCTCGTCCGGTGAGGTCGCGCTGCGCTGGAAAACACCTCGCATTGCAGCGCGCGGCTCCCGCGTCGAACCGGTCTTGCCCCCCCAGTGCACTGCCGCGGGGCCTCCCGAGGTCGGGGGGGACGAGGGGGCAGTGGTCGAGCTCTCGGTCCTTCGCTGCACGCCGGAGGGCCTGATCGGAAAGGCATTCGGGGCCCGCGGCCTTGAGGGCGCGGGCACGAACGTACTCCTCCACATCACGCTGCTCGACGGGCGCGTCCTTCGAACGGTCCTCACGACGAGCTCCCCGAGCTTTTTGGTGCCAGCGCAAGAAAGTGTCGGCGCCGTCTTCGGGGCCTATGGGCGCCTGGGCGTTGTCCATCTTTGGACCGGCGCGGATCACGTCCTCTTCGTGGGCGGGCTCCTTCTCGTGGTTCGCGGGCGGCGACGGCTCGCCCTCGCGATCACCTCGTTCACGCTGGGGCACAGCGTGACGCTCGCACTCGCATCTCTGGGATGGATCTCGCTCTCCCCGCCCCTTGTGGAAGTTGCGATCGCAGGCAGCCTCGTCGCGGTCGCGTTGGAGGCGGTCCGCACGCAGGCCGGCGCAGCCCCGGGTGCAATTGCACGGGCGCCGTGGCGTCTTTGCTTTGCCTTTGGGCTCCTTCACGGGCTTGGCTTTGCGGGAGCGCTCAGGCAGGTTGGGCTCCCGCAAAACGCCGTGCCCCTCGCGCTCATCGGCTTCAACGCAGGAATCGAGCTCGGGCAGCTCGGCATTGTCGCCGTAGCCGGCGCCGCTGCGCTGGTCCTGGGAAGGGCAGGCGGGCGCGGACTGCGCCGCGTGCAAGCCCTCACGGCAGAGGTCGTTGGGACATTGGGCATCTACTTGTGCCTCGACCGGATCGCGGCGCTCTGGTGAGCCGGAGGCTCACGGCGCCTCGTGGTACCGTGCGCCCGCGGCCGAGGAGGCGAAGCTTTGCGCCGCAGCGGAGGGCGCACCGGAGCTCGCGCGCCGGATCGCGACGCGGGCGCGGGCACACGCTCGGGGCCGAAGGCATCGATCCCGCAGCGGCGCCTGTCCGCGTCACGGGGGCGAACCAAGACCCAGCCGCTTGCGCTTTGAGGCCGTCTCGGTGGAAAGGCCGCGCCCGATCGACATGGGAGGATCTCTCGTGACGGAGTTCTGCACCACTCAGCGGGACGGCCACGTCTTCACCGTCACGCTTAACCGCCCGGACGTGCTGAACGCCCTGCATGCCGCCGCGAACCGGGAGCTCGCTGCCGTCTTCGATGGATTCGAAGCGGACCCGGAGCTTTGGATCGCCATCGTGACCGGCGCCGGGGAGAGGGCTTTTTGCGCCGGCAACGATCTCAAGGTGCAGGCCGCGGGAGGAGAACTCGAGTTTACGGCAGCGGGATTTGGAGGTCTCACCTCGCGCACCACCTGCGTCAAGCCTCTCATCGCAGCGGTGAATGGAATCGCGATGGGAGGAGGTTTCGAGATCGTGCTTGCCTGTGACATCGTCGTGGCGTCGGAGCGCGCGGTCTTCGCCCTGCCCGAGCCCCGGGTGGGCCTCGCCGCGCTGGCGGGAGGGATCCATCGGCTTGCGCGCCAGATCCCGCTCAAGCACGCGATGGGCATGCTGCTGACCGGGCGCCGCGTGTCCGCGCAGCAGGGACACGCCCTCGGCTTCGTGAACGAGGTGGTCCCGCATGGCGAGCTCCTGGCAGCCGCTCGGCGCTGGGCCGACCAGATCCTCGAGTGTGCGCCGCTCTCCGTCCGCGCGACCAAGCAGGCCGCGCTGGCAGGCCTCGACGCTCCGACTCTCGCGGCCGCGATGGGTGGTCGCTATGAGCAGATTGGTGTCATGCTGAAAAGCGAGGACTTTCGAGAAGGTCCGCGCGCGTTCGCGGAGAAGCGCAGTCCGCGATGGAAGGGGCGGTAGCCCTCTTCGGGCCCAGGGCGCGTGGATTCCCTGGGCCTCCTGCGCCGCTCCCCGCTACGATCGCAACGCCACCGGAACCCGGTTGGGGAGGCTCGACCGTGCCGCTTAAGACGCTCATCACGGAGGAGAGTGAGGGGGTTCTGCTCGTGCGCCTCAATCGACCCGAGCAGCGCAACGCCTTCAACAACCGAATGTACGATGAGCTTCGCGACACGCTCGCCGAGGCGCAGCGCCTAGGTGAAGTGCGCGCCGTCGTCGTCACGGGGACCGGTCGCGCCTTTTCCGCGGGACAGGATCTTGGCGAGATGGCGAGCCCGCCCGCGGGCGACGGTAGTCCCCACGGCTTTGGCCCCTTCATGGACCGGGTCTGTAGCTTCGACAAGCCGCTTCTCGCGGCGGTAAACGGCGTGGGCGTAGGCATCGGCCTTACCCTTCTCTTGCACTGCGACCTCGTCTTCATCGCCGAGGGTGCACGCCTGCGCGCCCCCTTCGTCACGCTGGGCGTCGTTCCCGAGGCAGCGAGCAGCTATCTCCTGCCGCTCCTCGTAGGCTTTCGCAAGGCGGCCGAGGTTCTCTACAGCGCGGACTGGATCGACGCGCAGCGGGCGGTCGAGCTCGGGATCGCAAATCGCCTGTGCGGGCCCGAGGAGCTCCTGCCCGTGGCGCTCGACGACGCCCGTCGGCTGGCGAAGCAGCCGCCCGAAGCGCTCCGCCACACCAAACGTCTTCTGCTCGCAACCCGGGAAGAGGCCGTCCGCGCAGCCCGCCGGCGCGAAGACGAGGCCTTCGCGGTACGGGTCGGAAGCCCGGAGAATCGGGAAGCGATCCGGGCGTTCTTCGAGAAACGCACGCCAGACTTTACGAAGCTCTAGCTCGCGCGCATGGCCGGGGCGTACGGGCTTTGCAGGATGTACTCGCTCATCACCGCGGTCTGGATGCGCTCAAGATCGAGAAACCTTCTGCAGTCGTCGAGCACGCGCTGGATGTTCAGCTTCCAGTCCCCCGAAACGCCGTAGAACCGCGTAGGGTCGGTAAGGTCCTCGGCGGTTCGAAACTGCTCGTCGACGATGCCCCTCCAGTCCGGGCCGTCGGACGTGAGTCGACGGGCGACGACATTGCGCACGTAGCACCACATCGGGTGGATCTCGAGCGAGAGCGGAGTATGCGAGCCGTGCCAACGCTCGATGAACTCCTCGTCGGTGAGGCGCTCGGGTTTTTCAAAGAGCGTGACGAGCTTGACTCCAGGGGTGCGCTCGCCATCCGGCCAGGTGCGTGCGTCGTAGTCCCGCGGCACGGACTCGGTGACGAGATATCCGGCCAGGCGCGCACAGGACTCGCGCAAGGCGCGCTCGATGCCCTCGCGCTCGTCGACGCAGGCGAGCCACACGCCCACCGTCGCGGCCACGCTCCCCGTCCCGTCTCGTACCGGCACCGTCCCGCCGAGCTGTGCATTGACGTCCGCGATATTCACGGTCAGTCCACGAGCCCCGCTGCGCACAATCCGCGGCGCTGCCTTCTCGAGGAGCGCGCTACGGAACCTCTCGATCGGGGTTCCCGCCCCCTTCCAGAGCACGTACTCGAGCTTTTCCATGCGCCTCCCCTCTCCTGCGGCACGGCGGCCGCCCTAGCCCCGGACCTTCGCGATCACCTCGTCGGCGAAGCGGCGCAGCCCCGCAAGCTTGTCTTCGACGACGTCCATCCCGGCCCCGTACAACAGCCATGGCATCGTCGTGTAGTGGGTGACGCCGAGGTCTCCAAGGCGCCGGATCCGGTCGGCATCGAAGGCGTCGGAAACGGCGGCGATGATCGAGAATGCTTCTTCCGAGCGATCCGCTTCCCGGCGATATCGGCGCAGCCGTGCCACGATCTCCCGAAGCTCGGCCATCGTGTGGAGATCGGAGATCCAGCCGTCGCACAGGACGGCTGCCCGCCGGAGAGCGACGTCGGAAAGTCCCCCGCCGTAGAGAGGGATGGGATGGGGACAGGCGGGGCTCATCTGCAGCCGATCGAAATCGTAGAAGCGGCCGTGATGCTCGACCATCCCCCCGGCCCAGAGCTTGCGCATCACGGCGATCATTTCATCGGCGCGTCGGCCGCGCGTCCGAAAGTCCTGTCCCAGGAGCTCGAACTCGTCTTCCATCCAGCCGACGCCGATCCCGAGCGCCACGCGGCCGCCGGAGATGAGCGACGCCGTGCCGACGGCCTTGGCCACGAGGAATGGGTTGCGCATCGGCAGAACAAAGATGTTCGTGAAAAACTCGAGCCGCTCGGTGGTGGCGGCCATGGCTCCGATCGCGACCCAGGGATCCGGCCAGGGCGCGTCGGGTTGCCAGCGCGGCGCTCCATCTGGCGTGTAGGGGTAGGGCGCTCGGATGCGCTCGGGATGCACGACATGGTCGGAAACCGCCGCACAGTCCCAGCCCGTCTGCTCGGCGGCGCGCGCGAGGGCGCAGCAGTGCGCGGGATGGCTAAAGGCCATCGGCACCACGAACTTCACGTCAGCATCCCTCCGTCGACGCGGATCGAGCTGCCGAGGATGTGCTTGGCCTCGTCGCTCACAAGGAAGGCGATTACGTGGGCCACCTCCTCCGGCCCTCGGAAGCCATCGAAGGGCATAATGCGCTGCAGCAGGGTCTTGTCCGCGCCGGGCGGGAAATGAAATGCGGAGTGGATCGGCGTCTTGATGCCGCCCGGGCACACGCAATTGACGCGCAGACCTTGCCGTCCGTACTCGATGGCCAGCGCCCGGGTGAGCGAGAGAATTCCCCCCTTGGAGGCGGAGTACGCGGCGGTCCACGGGTGGGCCTGGAGCGCCGCCGTCGACGCGGTGTTGACGATGGCGCCCTTTGTGGCGAGCAGGTGCGGGATCGCGGCGCGGCACATGAGAAACGTACCGGTCAAATTGACCGCCAGGATCCGGCTCCAGCCCTCGAGCGTCTCCTCGTGGCTGTGCGCGAAGTGAAGGATGCCCGCGATATTGCACAGCGCGTGCAAGGCGCCAAAGCGGTCGAGCGTCGCCTTCACCGTGTTCTCGACCGATGCGGCGTCACTCACATCGCAGGCGAACGCCTCCCCTCTCGCGCCGGTCTCGGCCACGGCCTTCGCGGTCGCCTCCGCGGCTTCCGGCTCGACGTCGATGCAGACAACCGCCGCACCGCCCGCGGCGAGACACAGCGCCGTCGCGCGACCGATGCCCGAGCCTGCGCCTGTCACGAGCGCCACCTTGCCTTCGAATCGGCCCATCGCGCGAGCTCCTCCTCGTCTCAGGCCAACCAGCGGCCGAGTCTACTGCCCCACAAAAGGCGCATGATCCGCTGCATCTGGGCTGTGCGGGCGGTGCGGTAGGGGTAGTGGGCGGCGGTCTGGCGGCCCCCGAAACGGTCGATCAGCACCGCCTGCAGGTGGCAGTAGCCGAGAAGGCCTTCGGGCCCGTTCACGAAGCCGACGCCGCTCTCCTTGCGCCCGCCGAAGGGAGCCTCAAACGCACCGTAGGTCATCGTCATGTCATTCACGCACACGCTGCCAGAGTCGATGCGTGTCGCAAGGCGCAGCCCGCGCTCGGCATCCCGTGTCCAGACATTGGCTCCAAGGCCGTAGCGCGTATCGTTCGCGAGGCGGATCGCCTCGTCCTCGTCCCGCACCCGCAGGATGGGGAGCACCGGGCCGAAGGTCTCCTCGCGCATGATCTTCATGTCATGGCTGACGTCGACAAGGACCGTAGGCTCGTAATAGAGGCCCGCAAGCTGCGGATTCCGTCGGCCACCGCACAGCACCTTCGCGCCCTTCTCGACGGCTTCGGCCACGTGGGCCTCGATGACCTCGAGCTGGCGAGGCCAGATGATGGGCCCGAGGTCAAACTCGCCTGAGACACCTTGGCGCAGAGCACGCGCGCGCTCGACGACTCGCCGGGTGAACTCGTCGGCGATGGCGTCCACGACGTAGACCCGCTCTGTGCTGAAGCAGATCTGGCCGGCGTTGAAGAAGGCGCCCGCGACCGCGCCGCCCGCGGCGCGGTCCAGATCGGCGTCGGCGCACACGATCATCGGGTCCTTGCCACCGAGCTCAAGGGTGCAGGGAAGAAGCTGCCGCGCGCATGCCTCCGCCACGCGCCGCCCGGTCGTGACGCTGCCCGTAAAGCTGATCTTATCGACGCCCGCTTCGACCACGGCCGCTCCGGTCTCCCCGTCGCCGAGGAGCACCGAGAGAAGCCCCTCCGGGAGGCCCGCTTGAGCGAAGAGTTCGCCCACAAGGGCCCCCGAGCGCGGCGTGACTTCGGAGGGCTTGAGCAACACGGCGTTGCCCGCGAGAAGGGCTTGCACCGTCGGATTGAGGGACAAGATAAAAGGCCCGTTCCAGGGGCTGATGACGCCCACCACACCGAGCGGACGGGGCACGAGACGCAGCTGCTTCACGAGGGCGAGCACTCCGTGAAGACGCTGCTTGCGTGGGCGAAGCATGCGTTCGGCGCGCTTCGCGAAGTAGGCGAGCGCGTCGCACGCCGCAAACATCTCAATCATGAGGGCGTCGGTCTTGGGCTTGCCCGACTCGCGCTCGATCACTGCAAGGAACTCGTCCTGCTTCGCGAGCATGAGGTCGAGGGCCCGCCACATGAACTGCGCGCGTTCGGATACGGGTCGCGCTGCCCACGCCGGCTGCGCCTTGCGCGCGGCGGCGAGCGCCCGTGCCACGTCTTCGCGCGAAGCCACCTCGATCTCATCGATCGGCTCGAGGGAGGCCGGGCTTGCAAGAGCAAGCCTGCGCCGAGCGCCGGGCGCGACCTCGACCGGAGTTACGATCGCCATCCGAGTCCCCCTAGTCCGGCGCCGGCAGCCCGAGCATCTTCGAGAGCAGCTGGGTCACGATGTTGTTCGTCGCAAGCCTGGCATCCCGCGGCAGCGCACCCGCTGCGATGAAACCCTGCGCCACGCGGATCATGATCACGGCGAAGCGAAACGCGGCAAAGATCTCGTAGTAGTCGACGTGGCGGGCGGAGAGCGCCGTGCGCTCTTCCCAGCGCTCGACGGTCTGCGAGCGGCTCGGGAAGCCGGCAAGGCGCGGCGCGCCAAGACCCTCGCTGTGGTGGCGGTCGAGAAAGAGCCACCAGGCCAGGTCCTGCACCGGATTGCCAAGTGTCGCCATCTCCCAATCGAGGACCGCGACGCAGCGTCCGTCCTGGAAGATCATGTTGCCCGGCCGGGCATCCCCCCAGCAGAAGCCGACGGGCTCCTCTTCTCGCGGCCGATTCGCACGCAGCCACGTGAGTGCGGGCTCGCATGTGGGATGGCGCTCTCCCTGCGTGGCCCAGGCGAGAAACCGCTCGTAGTCATCGAGCTGACGCAGGAGAGGCGTCCCTCCCGCGCCCGGCGTGTCCACGAAGGAAAGACCGAGCGCGCGCCAATCGAGGCGGTGAATGCTCGCGAGCGCATCGAGGCCGCTCCACCAAAGCGCGCTGCGCTCTGCAGGGGCGATCTCCGTCACCCAGCCGCCGACGTGGTAGGGCGGGTTGTCCGTGGGGATGCGCCCTTCGATTCGCTCCATCACGAAGAAAGGCGAGCCCAAGATGGCAGGGTCCTCCTCGAGCCAGGGCGTGCGGGGCACCGGCACGTCGGTTGTCGCGAGAATGCGCAAGATCCGGTGCTGGCGCGGGATGTCGTAGGCGGGGAAGACGCGGTGCCCGAGCGGCGCGCGGCGCACCACGAGGGCCTTGCGATGCTCCGCCCCGCGTTCGCGCCATGCGAGGTCGAACAGCAGCGTGTCGCTCGAGAATCCTGTGGCGCCGGAGCGCAGCACGGGCGCCACCGAAAGTGCTTGCGCGCTCGGCATCCTTTTGGCGAGCCAGTCCGCGAACTGTTTCGCCTCGCGCTCCGCCTCGGAGCCTTCCGCCACGCTGCCTCCGCGCTCTTAGCCCGCTTCCAGGAAGCGATTGAACTCCACCCAGCCGAGGAGCGGAGCTTCGCCGTTTTGCGGCGTCGCGCGCACCAGCGCCCGGCGATAGAGCGAGCGGCGGGGCGGAACGAAGGTGTGGGTGATGTCGATCTCGGCACCCGAGATCGGGTCGACAGCGGCG
>DOUU01000098.1 GCA_003520425.1 Deltaproteobacteria bacterium | reverse complement strand
AAGCCGCCAGACTTCGGAGCCGGGATCCGACGGGTGAGGGAGAGGGAGCGGTGAAGCGCCAGAGCCGGCGTGTTGCGAAGGCGCAGCGTGAGTTGCCCGCCGTGGCCAGGGTCCGGGGCGCAAATCAGCGCTCGAATCGGCCGGCGGGTCGGCGGGTAAGGAGGGAGCGGTGACATTCCGAGGGAAGGTTGCATTTATCACGGGAGGCGGGAGCGGAATGGGGCGGCTCGCAGCCCGGCGGCTTGCCCGCGACGGCGCGAAGGTCGCTGCGGCCGATATCAATGAAGCGGGTCTTGCGGAAACCGCGCAGGACGAGGCGGGGATCCGAAGCTTTGTCCTGGACGTCGCGGACAGCAAAGCGGTCGCTGAGACGGTCGCTCGGGTCGAGTCCGAGCTCGGCCCCATCGACCGCGTGTTGAACGCAGCTGCGATCATGCCCACGGGGCTCTTGCTGGATCAAGACCCTCGGCTCATCCAGCGCGTGATGGACATCAACTACATCGGCACTGCGAATGTCTGCCAGACCGTGCTTCCGCGAATGCTCGAGCGGCGGCAGGGGGATCTTGTGAACTTCGCCTCCGTGGCGGGCTGGATGCCTTCGCTCCATTTTGGTGCCTACAACGCCTCCAAGTTCGCCGTCGTGGCTTACACCGAGGTGCTCTATCACGAGAACCGTGGACAGGGCGTGCGCTTCGCGTGTGTGTGTCCGCCGCCGGTAGCCACGCCGCTCCTCGATCAGGCGAAGTCGAAACCCAAAATCCTGGAAAATCTGCCGCCGATCTCTCCGGAAAGGGTGCTCGATGCGATCGAGCGCCACTTGGAGAAAGGGAAGCTCATGGTTTTTCCCGATCGAAACGCCTCGCTCTCCGTGGCGATGCGGCGCTTCCTTCCCAGTCTGCTCTGGTGGGGTATTCACCGCATCGAAAAGGTCTAGAAGGGAAGCGGGTCGAGGAGCATTTCGATGAGCTCCGGGATCATCGAGCGTGTGGTTGCGAAGAACGGGGCCAAGATCTGGAAGATCGTCTTGGGCGCAGCGTGCCCCGCCTTGTCCGGCGGTGACATCCACCCATCGAGTCCGCGACTTCGCCCCGCTGGCGGCGCGGCACGCTGCATCGAGAGACTCCGGGGCTGCCGCAAGCCGGCACCTGCGAGAGCGGAGGGGAAACGTGACGCCGAATGTCCGTTTTGAACAAGAGGGCCCGGTCGCCGTCGTTACCATTGATCGGCCGGACGTGCGCAACGCGGTCGACGGCCCGACCGCGGCCGCTCTTGCGGAGGCCTTCCGCCGCTTTGAGTCAGACGGGGCGCTCTGTGTCGCGGTCTTGACGGGAGCGGGTGGGACGTTCTGCGCCGGCGCCGACTTGAAGGCTGGATCGGAAGGCCGTGGCAACCGCGTGGGCGAAGATGGTGATGGTCCGATGGGGCCGACGCGCATGCTGTTGGCGAAGCCAGTGATTGCGGCCGTCGAGGGCTATGCGGTGGCGGGTGGACTCGAACTCGCGCTCTGGTGCGACCTGCGCGTGGCTGCGCGGGACGCGGTCTTCGGTGTCTACTGTCGACGCTGGGGCGTACCCTTGATCGACGGGGGCACGATTCGCCTTCCGCGGCTCATCGGCCAGAGCCACGCCCTCGATCTCATCCTGACCGGACGAGGCGTATCGGGGGACGAGGCGCTTCGGATGGGCCTTGCGAACCGACTGGTCGAGAGGGGAAGGTCGCTCGAGGTTGCACTTGCATTGGCCAAGGACCTCGCACGGCTTCCCCAGCAGTGCTTGCGGGGGGATCGGCGTTCGGCGATCGAACAGTGGGACCTCGACCTCTCCGCGGCGCTACGCCACGAGACCCGGATCGGACTCGCGGTGATTCGCTCAGGTGAAACGAGCCAAGGGATCGACCGCTTCCGAGGGGGCGCAGGCCGCCACGGAGCTTTCGACTGAAGGCTTTCCGGCCTAGCCGCTCACTCGCTGCAATCGTCGCCTCGAGCCTCCCTTGCGATCCTCGCAACGCGAGGCGTTTCGGGCGGCTGCGCTCGAGGTACGCGGATCCCAGACGTGGCTAGCTTGTGCCTGCGGCCGCGTCTAGTTCTGCGAAGGCCCCGCGGATTCCGTCCGCAAGCTCATTCAAGTCCGGCAGGGCATCCCAGTCGCCGTTGAGGCCCCAGAAAAGGCCTCCGTCGTAGCTGAACAGAGCGATGTTGAGCGCCTGGCCCGGCATGAGCGGTGCCACGGGATACGAGGCCTTCATGCGGCAGCCGAGCAGGTAGAGAGGGATCTGAGGCCCCGGTACGTTCGTCACGATCAAGTTGTAGGGCCGTGAGTTCGAGGCAAGCCGGATCGATTGCACGAGGACGTTGGGCACCGTCCACTCGCTCACCGCAGTCAGCACGCGCCCGCCGAGTGCCTGCTTCGAATCCTTGAGGCCGCTCATCACTTCGCGCACGGCCTTGAGGCGCTCGATGGGATCCGACAAGGCAACGGGGAGACCGGCCACCATCTGCGTAATTTGGTTTCCGAGGGAACTGGCCTTGCCCTTGGGTCGCACGCTCACCGGCACGACCGCGCGAATTTCGAGATCCTGCACCTTGAGCCCGCGGTGGAAGAAGAACGTGCGGAGCGCGCCCGTGACGGTGGCCAGCACCACGTCGTTCAGCGTCCCGCCGAGCACGTCCTTCACGCGCTTGAAATCCGAGACGCGATGCTCGACGAACTCGAACCGTCGGTGCGGGCCGATCGGCACGTTGAAAGGGGTCTCCGAGGCAGAACGAAATGCGGGAGCGAAGGCCTCGACCACCCCTTCGGCCGCGGCGCGGAGCGCCACCACGGTTTCCTCCGGTGTGCGGAACGCGTTCCTCACGGCGGCGACCGCGTCGAAGGGTTGGGTCACCCGGTGCCAGAGGGCGTCCATGGAAAGCCGGCCGCGGCTCGGCGCGGGCAGCGGTTTCCATGGTTTTGGCGTGCCGATGGGTGCGTCCGGGACCAGGTCCATCAGGACCGAGATCAGCTCCGCTCCCGCGACGCCGTCAATCATGCAGTGATGGGTTTTGGAGATCAGCGCGAAGCGGTCGCCTTCAAGCCCTTCGACAAACCACATCTCCCACAGCGGCTTTCCGCGGTCGAGCTGCTGGGACATGATGCGGCCGACCAGTCGCTTGAGGGCGGCGGCGTCGCCAGGCCGCGGGAGCGCGGAATGACGGACGTGATAGGCGATGTTGAAGTGGTCATNNATCCAGATCGGGTGTCCTTCGCCCGGCACCCAGGCAATCCGCTGGCGGAAGCGCGGCACACGGTCAAGGCGCGATTCGATCGCCGTCCGCACGCGCTCGACGTCGAGGCCGCCCTCCGGGGTGCGAAGCGGACCGAGCTCGTAGATGAGGACGCCACCGACGTGCATGTGGTGGTTCGCATCTTCAAGGCCGAGAAAAGACGCATCCTGTGCACTCAGGCGCTCGTAGTAGGGCATCGCGACCCCCTGGAAGCTGTTGTCACGCTAACACGCGGCGCCGCGGGCAGGGGAGCTGTGTCGTGGCTAGTAGCCGAAGCGGATCAGGTCGACCCGCTCGCTCGCGTAGGCGTAAGCGAACTCCAGCTGTGCTTTGCTCTGGGCGTGGATCTCAAAGAGCGGCTCTCCCCGCGAGACCACGTCGCCCACCGTGTGCAGGAGTCGCACGCCCGCTGCCGCGTTGGCAGGCGCTCCCGCTCGCTTTGCCACGCGCGCGATCTCCAGACAATCGATCCCGCGGATGCGGCCGTCGGTGGGAGACTCCAAGGGCACCCGATGGGCTGCGACAGCGGGAAGCTCGCGGGCGCCCTGCGCCTCGACAATGCGCTGAAACGCCCGTTCGGCCGCGCCAGAGTCCAGCGTCTGCTGTGCCAGGCGGTACCCACTCGCGGGCGGCGCCGCACCCACGAGCTCGATCACCCGCGATGCGAGAAAGAGGGACTTCTCACGCAGGTCCACGGGCGCTTCCGGCGCCCGTCTCAGGACGTCGAGCACATCCTGCACTTCGAGCAACGGGCCGATGCCGAAGCCCACCGGACCCGGAGCATCGGTCACGACCACCTCGACCGCGATCTCGATCTGCTCGGCGACCGCGCGGAACAAGCTCGCGAGCCGCTGGGCTGCGGCCGCGGTCCGGACCTTTGCAGTCGGTCCGACGGGAATATCGATGAGCGCGTGGGTCGCACCCGCCGTCTTCTTCTTCGAGAGGATCGAGGCCACCATTTGCGCCTCCGTGTCGAGTTCCATGGGCCGCTCGACCGTGATCAGGATGTCATCGGCTGGTGCAAGACCGAGCGCGCCACCCCATGCGATGCACGCCCCTGCCTTTTCAACCACCGCACGCAAGCGCTGCGGCGAGAGCGCCACCTCGGCCACCATCGCCATCGTGTCGGCGGTTCCGGCAGGACTCGTGATGGCGCGTGAGGATGTCTTGGGTACGCGCACACCGAGCGCGGCGAGGATCGGCACCGCGACCATGGTCGTTCGATTGCCAGGGACTCCGCCCACGCAGTGCTTGTCCGCGATGGGTCCGGAACCGAAATCGAGCCGAGCGCCGGTGTCGATCATGGCGCGCGTGAGCGCGACGAGTTCTGGCAGATCGAGCCTTCGCAGGGCGCACGCCAGCACGAACATCGACAGCTCGATCTTCGAGTAGCGGTGGCGGACCACATCGGCAAGGATCGCCTTGAAGTCCGCGGCATCCAGCTTTTCAGCGGTGAGCTTTTTTCGCACCAGATCCACGCTGCGAGGAGCGGGCGCAATCGTGGCGTGAACCTGGGCGCCCTCCGGCAATCCGAGGTCCCGGAAGGTGTCCTCGGACAGGCCGATCTCCTCAGGCGTCACGAGCAAGTCCCGGCAAAAGTTGAGAACGCCGATCACTTCGCGTGCCTCTCCGCCGGGCGGCGCCGCCTCCACGACTCGCACTCGATCGAGTGGACGAAAGCCGAGGCCGCCGGTCCTTACGGCGGCTTCGTGGATGAAAAGCACGTGTTCGGAAAGCGTGTCGACCGCGACGCGCTTGATGCGGAACATGCGGAGCCCTCCGTGCTTTGCAGCAAGGGAATCACCTAGCCCAGTCGCACACGCTCCAGATCTCCCGGCACAACCGCCGTCCAACCGAGATCCCTACGAATGCGCTCGCGCAATGCCGCCGAGGCCGGAGCCTCGCCATGGACGATAAAGGTGGCGTCGGGCTCACGCGCGATCGAACGCAACCACGCGACGAGCTCCTCTTGATCCGCGTGCACGGAGAAATGGGAAAGCCCGACCACTTCGGCGCGGACCGGGACGTAGCGTCCATGGATCTTGAGCGCGCTTGCGCCTTCAAGGAGAGATCGCCCGCGCGTCCCTTCGGCCTGGAAGCCCGGCAACAAGACGGTGTTCCGAGAATCGGGGAGGAAGTGGGCGAGGTGATGCAAGACGCGTCCTCCGGTCGCCATGCCGGAGGCGGAGATGATGATAAATGGGGGCTTCTGGCCATCGATCGCCTTCGACTGCTCGATCGAGCGCGTCTCCACCAAATGACCCGTATCGAAAGGATCGCCGTCCCCGCAGAAATCGGATCGCACGTCGGGCGCACCGTGCTTTAAGGCTGTCCGATAGAGGGCGAGAGCGGACAGCGCCATGGGGCTGTCGACATAGACGGGCAACTCGGGCACTCGGCCTTCCCGCATCAGCCGGCGCAGTGTGACGAGGATGACCTCGGTGCGGTCCACCGCAAAGGCAGGGATGACGACGGTGCCCTTCCGGGCTGCCGTTCGCGCGATCGCCACCTCGAACGCGGCGTCGGCATCATCGGAGGGATGGCGTCGGTCGCCATAGGTCGACTCGATGAGCAGAGCGTCCACAGCAACTGGTGGCTCCGGCGGACGCAGGATCGGATGGTTCGGGCGCCCAAGATCACCGCTTACGAGGACGCGTCGGGAAGGTGGACCCGCGAGGGCCAGTTCGACCGCCGAGGAGCCGAGGATGTGTCCGGCAGGACGAAAGGTGGCGTGGACTCCGCGGGCAACTTCGGTGCTTGCATGAAAGGGTACCTCCCTGAAATTCGCGAGTGCACGAAGGGCGTCTTCTTCCGTGTAGAGAGGCAAGGCCGGCGTATGCTTGGAGAACCCCTTGCGATTCGCATAGCTCGCGTCCTCTTCCTGGAGATGGGCGCTGTCGGGAAGAACAATCTGGCAAAGCGCATGGGTTCCCCGAGTCGCATAGATCGGGCCCCGGAAGCCGTCGCGCACAAGGCGCGGGAGATATCCCGAGTGGTCGACGTGCGCGTGCGTCAGCACCACGGCGTCGATGGTGGAGGGAGGAATCGGGAATGCGGACCAGTTGCGCAAGCGCAAGGCCTTGAGCCCTTGAAAGAGTCCGCAATCCACCAGCAGGCGCGCCTGCGGGGTGTCCAGGAGGAATCGGCTTCCAGTGACGGTTCCCGTCGCGCCGAGAAACTGCAAGCAAGGAGCGGCCGGCCGGGCTACTTCCATGCGAGCGCTTGGGCGACGAGGGCGGCTGTGTGGATTGCGTTGGTCGGGTGTGGAATCGTGTCGCAGGAGATGATGCGCTTCACTCCCGCGGCGCGCACGCGGCCGACGGCGCCCGGGACAAAGATCGGATGAACGACGATCGCCTCGACCGCATCGACGCCGGCGCGCCGTAGCGCGCGAGCCCCGGTCGCGAGCGTGGTGCCGCTGCTCGCGATGTCGTCGAGCA
>DOUU01000385.1:5079-11094 GCA_003520425.1 Deltaproteobacteria bacterium | reverse complement strand
TCACAGGCTCGGATCAGTTCCACATAGCGACGCTGCGAAAGATTCTTCGCCGTGATCCGCCGCCGCGACCCGACGGCACCGAGTACGTCTTCGTAGACCTCGGAAAGGGGTGTCGCCGGCTGCTGCGAGGCCATCCGCACGGCCTCGCGCACCTCACGCGGGTGGACGGCGTTGCCGGCTCGGAGCAGGCCGTAAAGCTCTTCGAGCACCTTGCGCGCGACCGCGACCTCGTCGGGTGCACCCACGAGGCGCACCTCGTTGCCGCGCGCACGGGCGTGCACGCCAAGCTCCTGCTCGAGAATGCGCAGCGTGCGGTCGCCATCGCCGTACAACTCGGCGGCNNGTGTGGTTGTCGTCGAAAACGAGGGTCTGTCGGGTCGAGGCCTGCTCTCGGGTCAGGGACGATCCTTCTGGTCGAGCTGCGCGCCGCGATCGCCACCGTGGCTCTCGCCTCGGCTCGCGAAACTGTGCTCCGGTCCGAGCAGCTCAGCGCCGTTTGCGCGCTGCGCATAATAGTACGGGTGCGCCCGCATGGGCGTCAACGCATCGGGCGCGAGAAAGCCCTCCCGCACCAGGACCTCGAGGCTCTCCGGCCATGCCTCCCGCGCGTCGCCCGCCCCGCCTTGCTCCTCCTGCACCAGCACCTGCGCGCGGTGATAGGCCTCGAGCGCGTTGCGGACGCGCAGGAGCTCGAACGACTCTTTCGTCTCCGCGAGCGGTTCNNCGAGCGCGGCGGCAAACGGCAGCCCGAGCGCGATCTGGCTGCGCAGGCGAGTAGGCTCGGGCGCTGCCCGCTGAAGCTGGCGTCTGGCGCGTTCGATCTCCTCCTGCGCGACGGGAACAATGAGGCCCGCGCGGGAGAACTGCGCGATCCAGCGGCTGGCTTCGAAGGTCCCAAGGCGAGAGAGATCGATCACACGGCGTACGGACAGGCGGCCATCCATGAGCAGAAACACACGTTCTGCGGCGGCGAGCCGGGCCGCTGTCTCGTGCTTTGCGCCTGCC
This sequence comes from Deltaproteobacteria bacterium, assembly GCA_003520425.1. GTDB lineage: Bacteria > Myxococcota_A > UBA9160 > UBA9160 > UBA9160 > UBA9160. The sequence goes on along the minus strand of DOUU01000385.1, from coordinate 10,089 downwards.
CGAAACTTCTCGAAGGAAGCGGCCCGCCGACACACGGTGGATTCCGACGGAAGCCCGTCGGCGAAGCTTCGCCACTCGTCCACCATGCGCAGACCGTCCATCAAGATCTGCTCGGCGCCGAGCAGGCGTTGGGACTCTCGCTCATGGGTCACCGGCTGCGCGGTGAAATGGAACGATCCGCTCTCCCGGCGGAGCAGGGCAAAGATGGTCTCTTGCGTGAGCAGGTCTTCAATCTGCTCGATTTCCGGCATTCCGAGGATTTGCCTCGAGACGAGGAGCTGCGGCAGGGGCAGGAGCGTGGTGGTGCGCTCGCGCTCGAGCTCCTCAAGACGCTCGGGAGTGACGAGACCGCAGCGCACTAGCATCTCACCGAGCGCAGCATGGTCGTGCGGACCGACGGGCGCCGCGGATACGACGGACCCGTGATCGAACCGCAGCTGGATGCGTTCGCCGTCGCCGGCCACCTCCAGAACGCCCGTCTTGCGCTGCTGTCCAATCAGCTGAAAAACCTCACCGACACCGAAGTCCTGGAGATTGCCACGGAGGGCCACCGACATGGTCAATCCCTCCGCTGCGAGAGTGCCCAGGTGGACACGCCTGCGTGTGCGAGGAAAAGGACCACGGCTGCGATCGAGAGGACAAGCCGTCCTGCCGCTCCGACCGCGAGTGGGTCGGGAATCGCATCGCGGCCGACTCCCGCGGCAATCAGTGCAGCGCAAAGCACGATGGCGCCGAGAAGCCCGCAGGCCGGTCTTCGGGCGAGGAGACCCGCCGCGCCGGGCACAAGCGCGCCCACCACGCGGGCCCCGCGCTCGCGCCACTTCTCTCGGGAGCGCAGCTCTGCAATGCGCGCGGCGCGCAGGCTCGGGTCTGCGGTCTCGGGGCGCTTGAGGAGCCGCGTGCAGGCTTCGCACGTCGAGCGCTCGCCCACGTTGCCATCACAGCGCGGGCAGCGCCGCGCGCCGCAGCTCGGGCACCAGTGTGTGGGCGTACCGCGGCCGGCGAGGAGCACTGCCAGGATCGCCACAGCACCAAGGGCGATCGGGAAGCGAAGAGGTCCCTGTCCAAGTCGGCCCGGCGCAAGCTTTGCACGCAGGTCCGCAGCGACTGCCTCCCCCGCGTCGCTTGCCGCGAGCCGCTCCCGCAGGAGCGCGACCGGGATTGGAAGATCGACCACGAGTCCGAAGCGCGCGCCGCTCTGAAGCTCGGTGAGCTCACCCACCAGCTCTGCGTCGAGGGCTTGCGCGCGGATCAGCGTGGCTTCCTGTAGATCGGGGTGAATCGCCGCTCCTTGCGCATGGGACAAATTGAACAGAACAGCTGCGGACGGCTCGAGCCCAAGAGCATGCTCGTAGAGCGCGATCGCGCCTGCTGTGTCTCCCAGGGCGAGCCTTACGTTCGCGGCGTTGTTCTCCACGACCGCGTCGGCTGCCCCCGCGGCAAGAAGGCGCGCGTAGTGCTCGTCGGCTTCTGCGAGCTTGCCCGTGCGGCGGGCGCGANNGGGCGCGCTCGGCGATGGGATCGTGATCGGCGGCGCGCTCAAGGCGCGCGAGCTCCCCGGCGGAGGCTGCCTCGGTCTCGACCGCCCAGGCGGCAGCCACGACCGGGTCTGCACGGAGCCCCGCCATCGCCGCACCGGCCTGCCGGAGAACGGGCACGATCGCGAGCCAGAGCACCGCGCCGGCGGCGAGATGAACAAGCCTTGCCCGGGCTCTCCCGCATGCGAACGCGACGCCAAACAGGCCGAGCCCGACTCCCGCGAGCCCTTCGCCAAGTGCTGCGGGCAAAAGCACGAGGGAGCCGAGAAGCAGCGCCCTCGCGAACTCCGGCGCGCCCGGCACGATGCGGTCGCCGAGATCGTGGGCGGCCCCCAGCGCGACGAGCAAGCTCGCCATCGCAAGGTACGCGAGCGCACCAAAGAAGAGTGCCAGCGCAAGGCCGTGGAGCGCAGTGGCGCGCCACCACAGGGATGCCTCGAGGTGGCGGTCGAGGCCGCGTAGCGCCGAGAAAAGAGCACGGAGTGCTCCTGCGGCATCGCTCTCCTGCCGCCAGCGGGCTTTGGCAAGGGCGGACCATGCGAGGGGAAGTGCGGGGGCAAGGTCCACCGCGCTTTGGGCGCGAAGCAGTGGAGCGCCTGCGTCGTCATCGGCCAGCAGCGCCCGCGCCGCGGCGTCAAAGCCCCGGACTCCAAGCTCCCGGGCAACCGTCCGGGTGCGACGCACCCGCTCGAGGATCCCGAGGCCGGGCGTAAGCCAGGCCTCGTCGACCTCGGTGTGAGGGACCCGGGCGATTTGCGGCGTGGCTTCTTCCGTAGCGGCTTGGCCCTCCGCCGAAGTTGGCGCCGCGATCTGCGGTCCGGGCGCTGGAGCTCCTGGGGCGGGAGGGACGGCCGCAGCGGGCGGAGTTGCCTCAGAGGTGGGGCTTNNGGCACTGGCGGGCCCCCCGCCTCCCCGGTGGCTCCCGGCGGCGCGGAGCTTCCCTCCCCCGCCGGGGCGGAGGAGAGGGGGGCCGGGGGCGGGGGAGACACCGACGGTCCAGAGGCTGGACCGGGTGACTGAGCGGCGGCGTGGAGCGGCCCGAGGGCGAGCACCATCGCCAGCATGAGCCATGCCCTCAGACGCCTGCACCCCCCAGCCAAGCGTGTCCCCCCTGGGCAAGACAACCCGCAAGCCGTATCGGCAAGACACGAGAGGCGCCTGAACCCTCACCGATAGGGCTCGTTGGGACCTGGCCAAGGACGCCTTGCGAGTCGACACGCGGGCAGGCCGCCACTATCCTGCGCCTCCCTCGGGTTTCAGCTGGAGGTTCCCTTGGCCACCCACAAGTCTGCAGAAAAGCGTGCTCGGCAGTCGGAGGCGCGCCGCTTGCGCAACCGCCAGATGAAAACCCGCGTACGGACCGTGGTGAAGGAGGTCGTGGCCGCGCTCGAGGGCGGGAAGGTGCAGGGCGTCCAGGAGAAGCTTCGCGCGGCCGAGCGAGCCTTGCGCAAGGCCGCAAGCAAGGGCCTGATCCCGAAGCGGCGGGCGAGCCGCACGGTCTCCCGTCTGGCCAGGCGTCTGCACAAGTCCGCGAAGTAGCCCCATCCGTCAGGGGGCCGAGAGGCTCAGCACGAGGCGTTCAAGAGCCAGTGCGGGCGGGAGCCCGCCACGTCCCTTGAGCGCTTCGTCGGTCGCGTGAATCGCGGAAAGGTGCTGCACGAGACGCACCGTCGTGTAGCGCCGCCCCTGCGCTTCAAGCTTTTGGACCACGAACGGCGCAGCGGCGACTGTTCCGCCAGAACGCACGCGCAACAGCTTGCGGAAGTGACCGGCGAGACTTCCCAGGACGACCGGCTCGGGAGTCCCGCTGCGCAGAAGCTTTCCCAGGACGGCGAGGGCCTGACCGCTGCGCCCCTCCCCGAGCGCATCCGTCAAATCCCAGATCGGGTCTTCCGCGATGTCGATGGCGGACTTTTCCACATGGGTGCGCAAGAGCTTCCGGGCCGGCGCGGCCAGCAGGGCAGCCTTCGCGATCTCCTGACGCAGCACGAGAAGCTGCGGTCCGATCCGCTCGGCGAAGACCTCGGCCACGCCCTCTTCGAGGGAGAGGCCTTGGCGGCGGGCCTCGTCACGCACGAACGCGAGGAGCGGTGCGCGGCCCTTTGGGGGGTCGCACGCAACGAGCGCCGCCGGCTCGGCAAAGGCGCGTACCCAGCGTTCCCGGCGATCGCCTCGGGCGGCTGTCACCACGAGGACGAGATCCGAGCGTCCCCGGACTTCTACGACGGCCTCTGACAGCGCGTCCAAGAGGGGCGCCGCCCTCCCCTTCGCATCCCCCGGCTCGCGCAGCCACACGAGGCGACGCGGGGACAGGACCGGCAGCGTCCGCAGCGCGTCGAGCAGAGCCGCTGGGCTCGTGGAAGCTCCCTCGAGACGGTCGAAGTTGAACTCCCGCGTCTGGGGCTCGAGCGTTTGCTCGCGAATCGCAGCCAGCGCGTCATCGCGCAGGAGGGGCTCTTCCCCGAGCAGAAGATACGCGGCACGAAGCTTGCCTGCCCTGAGCTCCTTTGCCAGTGCATCCGGCATCATGGCAGCAAACGCTCGTAGAGGGCGTCATGGACGCGTTCGGCCAGCATCTCCGACACGCGATGGAGCGCTTCTTCGCGATTTTTTCGCAGCGCCTCGATGTCGGCACTCGCAAGGTAGATCTCGCTCTGGGTCAACGCCGAGCCATCGATCGTCACCAGCCGGCCATCGCGCCGCTGCGCCTTGAGGTCGAGCGTCACCGTCACCGAGTACTCGAGAGCCAGCAGCACGGAGGAGAAGCTCCGCGCAGCCGTAAAGATGGGCCGCACGCGCCCGGTGATGACAAGGTCCGCGAGCGTCGGGTCATCGACCACCTGGAGGGCTCCGCGCCGCCGGAACTCACGGACCAGCGAGTCGGTCACGACGGCCTCGTAGCCGGGATCGTACGAGTCGTTGCGCAGAGTCTGAATTGCGACGCGCCGCACGTCGCCGAGCGGTTTCTTGTAGTCGACGAACTGATAGCCGCAGCCGCAGACCCCGAGCAGGAGAAGGACGGCGGCGGAGGCGAATCGACGGGAAGCCCGGCCCTCCACGGCGGGCAGATATATCACAGGCCGAGCGCGGCTACTCCAGCTTGAGCAGACTCCTCACGACCTGGAGGACCCGGTTCGACTGGATCGGTTTGGTGAGGTACTCGTTCGCACCGAGCGCCAAGGCGCGCTCCCGGTCCTCCTTCGCACCCTCGGTCGTGATCACGACGATCGGCATCTCCTTCAGGTTGTCCTCTCCGCGGATCAGACGGATGAGCTTGAGGCCGTCCATGACGGGCATGTTGATGTCGATGAGAGCAAGGTCGAAGTGATCGCTCGACACTTTGCGCAGGCCGTCCATGCCGTCCTGCGCCTCCACCATTTCCGCACCCTTCAGCCGCTTCAGTGCGAACACGAGCAGCTGTCGCATCGTCGGGCTGTCCTCGACGATCAAGATTCGGTGGGTTGCGCTCATC
>DOUU01000385.1:0-5064 GCA_003520425.1 Deltaproteobacteria bacterium | reverse complement strand
CGGGCCGAAAAGATCGATGTCGCGGCATGCCCCGCGAGCAGCGTGAAGAGCTCATGGTCGAGGGGCGAGAAGCCCGCCTTCTGCTGCAGCAACCGGTACACGGCCAGGGCTCCGATCGGCCTGTCTTGCACGCGCAGCGGGATGCAGACGATCGGTTTCGAGTAGTCGTCCGAGCCCGCAGGATCTCCGCAGAAGGTCTCGCCCGATTCGACCGAGCTGCCAATGATGCCGCTTCCAAGCGGGACCTTGGGAAACGCCTCGGCCGCCTCGCCTTCCGAGGCGACAGCCTCGAGGCGATTGGTCTTCTCGTCCAGCATGTACACCGCAAACATCTCCGCCCCGATCAGATTGATCACAATCTCAATCACAATCTTCACGACCTCGGACAGATCGAGCGTCGAATGAAGCTGAAAACTCGCTACGTACAGGTTGGCAAGGTTGTTGTTCTCTTCCTCGACTTCCACATAGCGCCGGGCAAACTGATGATTCTCCTCTTCAAGCTGGCGCAGTCGTTCGAGCGCGGTCGAGCGCTCTTCTTCCAGATTCTCGATGCGCGTCAGGAGCTCAGTCCGCAGTTTGTCCCACTCGCCGTCGTCGCGCGCCGCGAAATTTTGTTGCTGTTCGAGCTCAAGCACCTTCCTGCGGAGCCGTTCGTTTTCAGCAATGAGCTCTTTGCTGAATTCAGCGCCACGCTTGAACAGGTTCATGAACTCATCAGCGCGCCCGAAAAGCGCCTTGCGGTCGTCGCTCATTCTTTCCCCTCTGTCCGCGGCGGCGCGCCCTTCACGTGCGCGACGCCCGACTGGATCGCGATCGCCATCGCGTCGAGCGGCAGGACCGCATCGACCACACCCGTACGGATTGCCTGCTGCGGCATTCCAAAAATCACGGCCGTCTCCTCGGACTCGGCGATCACCGTGCCACCGGCTTCCTTCACCGCCACCACCCCGCGCCGCCCATCATCTCCCATGCCCGTCAGAATCACGGCCATGAGCTCCGATCCGTAGTGCTTGGCCGCCGAGATCAGCATGCGGTCGACGGACGGCGCGTACTTGTCGCTCGGTTGCTTCGGCACGAGCCGCGTGACCGTTCTTCGTTTCTCGTACTCGAACTCGAGATGACACCCGCCTGGCGCAATCAGCATCGTCCCCGCCCTCGGCTCATCCCCGTCTGCCGCTTCGCGCGTGCGCACGGGCGTCAGTCGGTTGATGCGCTCCGCGAAGCCCTTGGTGAAGCCCTCGGGCATGTGCTGGGAGACGATGACGGCCACCGGCGGTGGCTCCACGAGCGATCCGAAGATGCGCATCAAGGCCGCCGGACCGCCGGTGGAGCAGCCGATCCCGATCACGCGTGGCCGGCTCGGAGCAATCGGAGCCATCACCCGCAGCGCTGCGGTCACGAGGGGCGGGGTCGCCGAGATGCGTTGACGCACCTTCTCGATCCGCAGCTCCCGGATCGCATGCACCTTCCGAATGAGCTCTGCCTGGATCGATTCGAGTTCAAGCGTGGCCCGCGCCGTAGGCTTCGCGATGAAGTCCACCGCACCAAGGTCGAGCGCCTTGAAAAGCTCCTGCTCGCCGCTCCGTCCGCTGATGACCATCACGGGNNAGGTCGAGGGTGATGAGGTCCGGCTTGAGCTCGAAGGTCTTTCGCAGCGCCTCCTCCCCATCGCGCGCCACATCGACGACACGCACCAGGGGCGAAGTCTCAAGCATGCGTGTGATCGTGCGGCGACTGAACGCCGAGTCGTCGATCACGAGCACCCGAATCAGTCCCTCGGGACTCACCGTGGCCTCTCCCGACCGGAAGCGGCAACCGCTTCGGGTCCGGCCGCGCGCTCGACCCCGGCGATCGCCGCAGCCGCAACGCCATGAAAGCGGTCTTGCAAGATGTCTCCCGGCGCCGGCCGGCGATACACCATCTCACGTTGGAGATGTCGCAGCTCGAAGGCGCTGGAGAGATTGATCAGCGATTCTGAATGTCCGAGCAGAAGAAATCCCGCGGGCCGGAGTTTCTCGTAGAAGGTCTGGATCGCACTGCGCTTGGTTTCTGCGTCGAAGTAGATGATCACGTTCCGGCACAAGATCACGTCCATCTGGTTGAGCAGCGCGATGCGGGAGCGATCAAAGAGGTTCAGATGAATAAAGTCCACGTGGGTCTTGACGGCATCGCTAATCCGCCAGAGTCCATCCTTTTCCGAGAAGTACTTGCGCCGCGTGCTCGCGTCCATCTCGCGGAACGAAGCTTCGCGGTAGACCCCGCGGCGGGCCTTGAGAAGCGCCGGCCGAGAGATGTCGGAGGCGTACACTCGCAAGTCGCGGCCCGGCAAAAGCCCCGCCTCCAGCGCGAGCATCACGATCGAATAGGGCTCCTCGCCACTCGAGCAGCCGGCGGACCAGATGTTGAGGGGGCCCCCGCCCTGGTCGCGGCGCCGCAATCCGAGCTCCGGCAGGATCTCCTCCAACAATGCCCGGAGCTGGTTTCGCTCGCGCAGAAAATAAGTCTCGTTGGTCGTGAGCTCGTCCACGAGCTTTGCGAGTTCCGGGTCCAGGGAGTTGTCATTGCGCAGCCGGTAGTGGTAGGCGGCGAAGCTCGGGATCTCGAGCTCGAGCATTCGCCGTCCGACGCGCTTCTCGAGGAGGTAGCGCGATTCGCTGGCAAAATGCAGCCCGCAATAGGATCGGACGAGTTCACTGAACATGCGGAACTCCGCTTCCGTCATTGCGTGATGGCCCGGACTGTCCACGCTCGCCATGAGGCTCAAGCCTCGAGTCGGCCCAGCGCTCGCAGAATTGCGTCGCGGACGAAGTCGTCTTGCTCGATCTCAAGCCGGCGCAGGATCGACGGCACCGCCTTCACCATCCTGCGTTCGGCCAGGCCCTGAATCACTTCGGCTCGTACCGCCCAATGGTCGTGCGAGAGCAGCGGCAGCAAGGACTCGAGATCCTGCGCTCCTCCGTGCTGCGCGACGCAACCCACAGCCGCTCGGACCAGCTCGGTCTCACCCCGTGACAGAAGCTCCCGCGTCACGCGAACGGCCACCGCTCCCCCGACCGTGCGGAACGCGTCCACCGCCGCCATCGCGACCGGGCCTTCGTCGGCGCTCGCGCGCTCGAGCAGCGCCAGCACCGCCTCGTCGGGACCGCCGACGCGCTTCGCGTGCGCCCCGAGCGCCCGCAGGGCCGCTGCGCGCACCCAGGGATCTCGATCCTCCGCCAGACGTGCCAGGTCATCCCGCGCGCGCGGGCTCGCGGATGCACCCAGAGCATTGGCAGCCGCCACACGCACGAGTGGACTCTCATCCGCAAGTGCCAAGCGAACGGGCTCGGGCGCCTCACCGGGCTCGAGCCGCGCCAGCGCCTCGACCGCTGCCCGCCGCACGCGGTCACTTTCGTCCTTGAGCAAGAAGGTCACGAGCTGAACGTCTTGCGGCCGCCCGATCCGTCCCAGCACAGTCGCGATCGCCAGTCGCACCGCCTCCGTGGCGCCTTCAAGTCTCGCACCCAGCAGCGCCACGGCTTGGTCTACGACATTGGAATGGAGCCGTCCGCCAGGCTGCGCCAGTGCGACGAGCGCGGAGATCAGCACCGCAATCTCCTCTTCGCCCTCGCCGGCCTCCTCGGCCGCAGTCAACTCCAGCCGGCGCACGAGGGCCGAAAGCGCCGCCGCTCCTCCGCGCCTCCCAAGCGAGGCCGCGGCGGCGCTGCGGATCGCCGGCTCCGGGTCATCGAGGGCGGCCGAGAGCCGCGCGGCGCCGCAAGAGCCGTGCGTGCGCCCGAGCAGAATGCAGGCCAGCCGTCGCGACTCCTGGTCGAGCGTCGGGAAGCGCGCGTCGAGCTCGCCCTCCACCGCGTCCCCGATCGCCTCTAGACTCGCCAGCGCGACCTCGGCCAAGGCCTCGTCGCGGCCCGCCTCTAGGAGGGGAATGGCCGTCGTGGGCAGTCTGAGCAGCCCGAGCAGCTGGACGAGCACGAGGCGGGTGGCGAGATCCGCGCTGCGCAGGCGTTCGACGGCGTCGGTCACGAGCGTCGGACTTGCGAAGGCCGCTTCCCGCACCCGCTCTGCCAGGCGATCGGCGGCGGTGCCGTCCACGCGACCCAGGCGACGCAAGAGCGCGGCCATCGCGGCTTCGCGCACGCTGCGCGAGCCCGCGGCCAGGCCCTTCAGGAGGTGCTCGACGGCTTCGCAATCTTCCGCCGCACCGACCCCCAGCACTTCGAACGCGACCGGTTTGAGCCACGGGTCATCGAGCGTGGGGCCGAGATCACGGGCACAGAGGGGGGCCTCTCGACGAGCGAGTGCCCGCAGGGCCGAGAACCGCACAAGCCGCTCTTCGCTGGGGCGGACCGCGGAGCCGAGCAGGGCCTGCATCGCCTCGCCGCCACCCGTGACACCCAGCGCGTCCGCGGCGGCGGCGCGGACGTTGGCGTCGGGATCGCTCAGCAGCTCGCGCAGGCGTGGCTCTGCGCGCTCGTCACCAATGCCCGCGAGCGTGTCCACAGCGAGCTTGCGCACATCGACGTCCGCGTTCGCGCTCGCCTCGAGGAGCGCGGGCACAACGCGTCCCCCGCAGCGCACCAGCGCCTCCACCGCCGAATTCCGGCGACCGGGGTTCTCCCCATCTGCCAGCGCTTCGATCAGGGAGCGCGCCGCGAGCCAGGCCTCCGGGGCATTCACCAGACGATCGACCGCAGCCTTCCGCACGCGCCAGCTCGAATCCCCGAGGCAGGTGACAAGGCGGGGCAGGGCCACTTCCGCCGGTAGGCCCCCAAGGCTCTCGACGGCGAGGCGCCGGAGCTCTTCGTCAGCGCTCGCAAGTCCGAGCTCGANNGCTCTCGCGCTCGCGCGGATCCATCACCGCAACTACCTCATGCCTCGCGTACGGGCGACACGCAAAAGTTCTTCCGCGAGGTGGTCGCGCTCCTCGCGCACGCGCGCGTCGATCCGCTGACGGAAGAGCGCCCGGCCCTCCTCGAGGTCGGGATCCAGCATTTCAACCACGCGCCCCGCGGCCACGGCCCGAGCGAACTTCTCCTGGTTGTAGAGAATCACGTCCGACACGAT
>DOUU01000044.1:3737-3893 GCA_003520425.1 Deltaproteobacteria bacterium | reverse complement strand
TCTGCCACCTACCGTACGCCGCGATGCTGGAGTCCGCACGGCGGCGCGGGGGGCTGCCGATCTGCCTCATGACCATCGCCGTGCTCCTCCTCGTTCTTGGAGCGGGCGCCGGGCGCGCCGCGAACTTCCAAGACCCGGCGCAGGCGCTAAAGACCA
>DOUU01000044.1:335-3705 GCA_003520425.1 Deltaproteobacteria bacterium | reverse complement strand
CACCTGTTCGAGCACATGATGTTCAAGGGCTCCTTGCACATCCCGCCCGAGGAGCACGCGCGCCTGCTCGAGGCGCGGGGCGGACGCGTGAACGCCTACACCACGAACGACGTCACCGTCTTCCACGAGGACGTGACGCCCGACACGCTCCCGCTCGCGATCGACCTTGAAGCGGAGCGGGTCGCGAATCTCGACATCAGCGACAAGACCCTTGCGAGCGAGCGCCAGGTCGTGCTCGAGGAGCGCCGACTCCGCACCGAGGACAATCCCGAGGGACGGCTCTTCGAGGCGCTCTTCGCGCTCACTTTCATCGCCCATCCCTACCGCTGGCCAGTGATCGGCTGGCGCAGCGACGTCGAGGCGGTGGGTGTGGAGCAATGCCAGCGCTTCTTCCACACCTACTACTCGCCCAACAACATCGTCCTCGTGCTGGTCGGAAACTTCGACGCCGACGAGGCGGTGCGTCATGTGGATCGCGTGTTCGGTCCGCTCGAGCCTGTCTCCGAGATTCCGCGAAACCCGACAAAGGAGCCCGCGCAGCAGGGCGAGCGCCGGGCGGTCGTGCGATTCGACGTCCACAGCCCGACGGTCGCCGCGGCCTGGCACGCGCCGGCGGCCGGTCACCCCGACGGGCCTGCGCTCGATGTGGCCGGCCAGATTCTCTCGAGCGGCCGCTCGAGCCGCCTCTACCGCCGGCTTGTGTATCAAGAGCAGCAGGCGCTCGCTGCGCAGGGCGGCTACTGGGAGATGAAGGAGGCCGGGCTCTTCTTCGCCTACGCGAGCGTGCGTCCCGATGCCTCTCCCGATCGCGCCGAGGCCCTGCTCGCCGACGAGGTGCACAAGCTCCGCTCCGAGCTGGTGAGCGACGAGGAGCTCGGCAAGGCGAAGAATCAGCTGGAGGTCGACCTCGTGAACGACCTGGCCACCACCGACGCCCTGGCGGGTCGCATCGGAGGGGACTTCGTGACCTTCGGACGGGTCCGCAGCCTCGACGAGCGGCTCTCGGCGCTGGAGGCCGTGACCCAGGCCGACGTACAGCGCGTCGCCACGACCTACCTGGGCGACGACCAACGCAGCGTCGTTCGCCTCGTTCCGGAGCCGGGGCAAGCTCCGGGCGCGGAGAAGGGGACGCGCCAGAAGGCGCATGGCACCTCGCGGAGCAGACCTTGAAGCTCTCGAGGAGGGCGTCTTTCGGCCTCGTCCTCGCCGCCGCTCTGGTCGGCGGCTGCGCCCTTTTCGCGCCGAAGCCTGCATGGCTGCTTCCGCCCCCGCCCATCCAGGATGCTCCCGTCGTCGAGGCCGGAAAGCTCCACCGCACAACGCTCGAGAACGGGCTCCACGTGATCGTGCTCGAGGACTTTCGCCTGCCGCGGGTCGCCCTTGGCGTTGCGGTTCGGCGCGGGGCCGCAAGCGATCCCATCGAACAAGCGGGCCTTGCCACCTACACCGCAGAGATCATGCAGCGCGGCGCGGGCGATCGCGACGCGTTCGCCTTCGCCGAGGCCGTCGATGATATCGGCGCGAGCTTCGACGTGAGCGCCGATTGGGACGCCATGAGTGTCACGTTCTCCGGGCTCTCGCGCGACTTCGACAGACTCTTCTCCCTGCTGAGAGACGTCACGCTCCGGCCGCGTTTTGACAAGGCGGAGGCGGATCGGGCGCGCAAAGAACAGCTCGCGACGATCGAGTCCCAGAAGGACGATCCCGCGGCCTTGGTCCGCATCCGTTTCGCAAAGCTCCTCTACCCCGAGCACCGCTTCGGCCGGCCTCTCATCGGAACCCGTGAGGCCGTGGCGGGCCTTGACGCCGCGGCGGCCCGCGGCTGCTACGAGCGAAACTTCGTTGCGAGCAACGCGATTCTCTTCGTGGCGGGCGACGTCCGTGCCGCCGATTTCTTCTCGCGGGCGCGGGAAGCGTTCGGCGGATGGCCGGCAGGGGAGGCGCCGCCCGTTCCGCCGCTTCCCCCCGCCACGACGCCCGCCGAGCGGCGGATCGTCATCATCGATCGGCCGGACTTGGGGCAGGCGCAGATCGTGCTTGGCCACGAGGGCATCGCCCGCAGCACTCCGACGCGCTTTTCCGATTCCCTCATGAACAACATCCTCGGGGGCGGCGGCTTCTCCTCGCGGCTCATGGAGAGCGTCCGCGCCGAGGCCGGACTCACCTATTCCGTGGGCTCGGGATTCTCGGCTCGCCGTGCGCCCGGGCCCTTTTCGGTCTCGACCTTCACGCGCGTCCCGGAGTCGCGCCGCGTCATCGATCTCGTCCTGAAGGAGCTCGATCGCATCAAGCAGGACCCGCCCTCCGCGTCCGAGCTGCGCGATGCCAAGAGCGAGACCGCGGGGGGGTTCGCGCTCGGCTTCGAGACCTCGGAAGCCATCGTGGCGGCGCTCGTGAGTCTGGATGTGCAGGGCTTGCCCGAGAACGCCCTCGACACCTACCGCGCGAACATCCGGGCCGTCACGACGGCGGATGCGGCAGCGTCGGCGCGGGACCGCCTCCATCCCGAGCGCGCCGGGATCGTGATCGTGGGTCCCGCAGCGACGCTCGCCCCCGTGCTCGAGTCCCTCGGTCCGGTGAGCGTCGAGAAGCCCTGACACTAGGGCGGGTCGATCGCCTCGTTGGGCTCGCCGCGCGGATCGCGCGGCCGCTCCTCGACGGGCGCGAGGACGACGAGCTCCTTGCGCCCCTGCGCGCCCGCCTCCCGCAGACGCCGCGCGTGGGGGAGGACCCGCGCATCGAAGGAGCCGAGCGCGGCGTTGTAGAGCTCGACCGTCTTCGCGACTGCGCTGCCCAGGCGCGCCAGGTGGTCGGTGAATCCTGCGAGTCGATCCGAGAGTTCCTGTCCCAGGGCCGCAACGCGCTCCGCTCCCTGTGAAAGTCGCTCCTGGCCCCAGCTCTGCGCGACACCGGCCAAGAGCGCGAAGAACGTGGCCGGCGTTGCGAGCACGACACGCCTTTGGAGCGCGCTTTCCACGAGGCTGCGATCGCCTTCGACGGCGGCGGCAAGGAGGGCGTCGCTCGGGAGGAAGAGGACCACGAACGCAGGCGCCCCGGGCACGAGGCTCGCGTAGCTGCGGGCCGCAAGCGTTTCCACGTGCCTGCGCACGAGCCGGGCATGCTGGCCGAGGGCGGTGGTGCGCCGGGAGCCGGCCTCCATCTCGAGCGCCTCGAGTCCGTCGCCGAGCGGGGCCTTGGCATCGACCACGATCGTGCGGCCGCCGGGGAGCCGCACCACCATGTCCGGTCGCCCTCTTCCCTCGTCCGTGTCGAAGCTCGCCTGCTCGGCGAAGTCGCAGTGGGCCGACATGCCGGCCAGCTCCGCCACGCGGCGCAAGGTGAGCTCGCCCCAGCGCCCGCGCACCTCCGG
>DOUU01000044.1:0-201 GCA_003520425.1 Deltaproteobacteria bacterium | reverse complement strand
TCGAGGCGCGCGCGCGCGGCGGCGCGGCTCGCCGAGTAGTACGCCGCGGCGCCGAGGCCTCCGAGCGCAAGCCCGAACGCAAAGGAAAGCGCGAGCGCCGTGAGCTCGAGGGACGGCAACTGGGTCTCCCGCGGGAGGAGCGCAGCCTTGGAGCCCGGGGCTGGGACGGCAAGGGGGAAGCCGAGCCGCAGCGACTCTACG
>DOUU01000446.1 GCA_003520425.1 Deltaproteobacteria bacterium | reverse complement strand
TCCTCGGCGTAGTCGAGCACGACGCGATGCGTCATCGAGAGGTCGCGGCCCGTCTCCCATGCGACGTTGCCCAGCCGGTAGGCGCCGGGTGTGTCCCAGAGGAACGGCGTCGTGTGCTCCCGGTCCAGGGGCCGCCTGGCCAGGCGCCAGGCGCTCTCCAGCGCCGCGAAGCTGAACACTTCGACGTCGTTCCCGTCCGGGTAGGTCGGCGGGTGCAGGTTGGACACGTAGTCGTAGCGGCCTGCGCGATCGAGGTAGGCGCCCAGGACCCGGTCGATCACGGCGGGATCAATGAGCGCGCAGTCGGACGGGATCTTCACGACGTGCTCGGCGCCGCAGGCGCGCGCCGCCCGCAGGTGCCGGTCGAGGAGGTCGGTGGCGTGCCCCCGGTAGCACCGCACGTCCCCGAGTACGCACAGCGTCGCGATCGGATCGTCCTCCCGGGCGGTGGTCGTGGCGACGACCAGCGTGCCGACGAGGCGCGCTCGCGCCACCCGCTCGAGCAGGCACTCGAGCACCGTCACCTCGCCGAGGCGCAGCAGCACCTTCCCCGGCAGCCGGCTCGAGCCCATCCTCGCCTGCACGATCGCGACGACGCCGCCGCTCACGAGACCGCCGCCACCGGGGCGCGCCTGGGCGGCCGCGCCAGCACGCCCTCGCACACCCGGGCGATGTTGCGCGACGACCTGCCGCCGTTCTGCAGCGGCAGCAGCGACCGCAGGCGGGCCACGTCGAAGTACGAGTGGCACTCCTTGCCGAGGGCCAGCCCCACGTACACCACGCTGGAGTACTGCGTGATCAGGACGTCGCAGTTGGCGATCATGTGGTTCGTGTTGCCCGCCGCGAACACCAGCGCCTCCGGGAACCACGCCCGGATCTCGGCGCTCGAGCGCTCCACGTTCTCGTTGGGGTGCAGCTTGAAGACCAACGGCCGGCCGCGGGCGATCTGCTCGACCCGCGCGAAAAACCGCCGGCGCCGGTCGCGTTTGAACGTCTCCCGCGTGTCCGAGGTCGCGACCAGGACGTAGCCGTGATGGGGGAAGTCGTTCCGCATGAAGGCGCGACAGTTGTCGAAGTTCGGGATGCCCGTGACCACCATCCGCTCCGCGGGTACGCCCTTGGCGGCGAACAGATCGCGGTATCCCTCGGAGGCCACGCAGAACTTGCTGTAGGCCAGCGAGAGCCCGGTGGTGGCGGTGCTGGCGAGCCAGCGCGGCAGGCGCAATGCGCGCACCAGGCGATACGCCAGGCCCTCGGGGTCCGTCATCCCCTCCTGCACCAGCACGAGCGGCCTGCCCCGCACGTTGCGCTGGATCAGCAGGTCGGTCCCCGAGACCACGAGGTCGTAACCCCCGCGCCGCCCGCGCTCGTCCAGCGGCAGGCCCTCGTCGCGGAGGTACGCGTCCGTCATCCGACGCATCTCGCCGCCGAGGATCGTGAAGTCGAGGAGCCCACGGCGGCTCAGGAAGTGCAACAACCCGTCGGTGTAGAAGGGTGTGTAGAAGCACTCGTGACCGGTCAGGTGCCGACCGATCTGGTGCATCATGGTCGTCTGATTCAGCGATCCGCAGATGAAGAGGACGCGCCGACGGCGCCGGGCCGCGGCCGCACGTGCATCGGCCGATCCGAGCTCTCCGGTCCCACCGGCGACCCGCGCCGGCATCACGCTCGCCGCCCTGCTGCTCGTCACGCTCCAGCGACCCCCTGGCAGGTGAGTGCTGCACGGCCAGTCCCGGGCACCGGGGTAGCCGGGCAGTACTAGAGTGCACCCGCTAGGGCACCGTCTGCGTCAACGAAACGTAAAGGTCTGGTATCAGTGCGAAGGGGCGGGACGGATCTCGGCGCCGCCGCGAAGACCCGGCCGCTTCGAGCGCGCCTTCCTAGTAGGGCTGGCCTCCGGCGGGCACGGCGCAGGTCCCGCTCCGGCAGCTCGCCGCGTGCGCCTCGGGTTGCTTGAGCAGCTCGGCCAGGGACAGCGGCTCCGGCCCCAGGCAGCCGACGAAGCTCACCCCCGACGACGTTCCGATCCGGCTCGCTCCCGCGCCGATCATCGCCAGCGCGGTGGCGCAATCCCGCACGCCACCGGCCGCCTTCACGCCGAGATCGTCACCGACCGTCAGTCGCATCAGCCGCACCGCATCCGCCGTCGCGCCGCCCGCCGCGTGGAAGCCGGTGGACGTCTTCACGAAGTGCGCGCCGGCCAGCTTCGCGACGGCGGACGCCTTCACGATCTCCTCGGGCGTGAGGATGGCGCTCTCGATGATCACCTTGACCAGCGCTCCGCGCGTGGCCTCGACCACCGCGCGGACGTCGTCCTCGACGTAGGCCCACTCGCCGCCCTTGATCCGGCCGAGCGCGGCCACCATGTCCACCTCGGTCGCGCCGCGCGAGACGGCCTCGCCCGCCTCGGACGCTTTGGCCCGGGGAGTGGTCGCGCCGAGCGGAAATCCACACACGCTCGCCACGGCCACGTCCGTCCCCGCCAGCTCCCCGGCACACAGCTCCACCCACCCCGGGTTCACGCACACCGCCGCGAACCGGTGCTCACGCGCCTCGGCACAGAGCTTGAGGATGTCCTTCCGCGTCGCCTCGGGCTTGAGCAGCGTGTGGTCCACGAAGTCGGCCACTCGCCGTGCGCCCGCCGCCGGCGTCCAGGCCGCGAGCATCCGCGGGCCGCGCCACGAGATGTCCTCGAGCGGTCGAGCTCTTGAGACATCCAGCGGTTGTACGGAGAGCGCGGAGACAGGGGCGGGGCGGCCTGCAGGCTGTCCTACCGCACCTCTCGCAACCGCTCGCAACTTGGCGTCTCGCAACTGCCCTGAAGCCTCTTTCAGCCTCCTGACCACCTCCAGGGCGATGGCGTCAAGCTCCGAATCGTTCATAGCACCTGCTTCCCCTTGATGTCGACGCGGTCCAGGACGCCCACGATGACGGCCTGCACGGGGATCCAGGGGTCGTCGAAGATCTTGCGGGCGCTCGAGCCCTCCTGCACCACCAGCACCTTGTCCCCCACGCCCGCGTCCACCACGTCGAGCGCGATGACCTCCACCCCCTCCGGCTTCATCTCGAGATCGAGCCGTCGCACCAGGAGCAGCTTCTTGCCTTGTAGACGCTCGTTCTTATGGGTGCTCACCACGTCACCCACGACCGTCGCGAGGTACAAGCGCTACCCTCCTGTGAGGGGTGAGGCGTGAGAGGTACCAGTGAGACGTGAGGGGCAAGAACGCGAGAAGCACATGCGTGAGAAGGCGCGGCTTCTCACGCCTTTCGCTTCTCACCTGAACTTCTCACCCCTCACTTTGCCTTCTCACGTCTCACCCCCTCACTTCTCACCCAAGTCGATCCGCTCCACCTTCCCAACGACCGCGGCATCCACCGCAACATCCAGGTTCCACAGCGCGATCGACGCTTCCCGGGCCGTGATGTAGTAGCACAGCTCGCCGGGCCCCAGCCCGAAGGTGTCGGCGGCGACCAGCGGCACGCCGCGGTCCTTCCCCCCCGCGTCCACCGGCTGCAGCCACTGCAGCGGAATGGACTGCAGCGTGTCCTGCTTCTGGGTCGACACCACCCTGCCGACAATTCGAGCCAGATACACGCTATCCCCACCTGACCCGCTGCGGCGCCCACGGATTCTGCCGGCGCGAATTCAGATAGTCCGACCTCGCGAACAGCCGGATCGTGGCCGCGCCCACGATGAAGCCTCCAATATGCGCCCAGAACGCCACGCCCGCCTCCGCCTGCGCCCCCGCCACCGCCGGCAGCGCGCCGAGGAACTGCAGGACGATCCAGTAGCCGAGCATCGCCCAGGCCGGCAGGGCGATCGTCGTCAGGAAGAATCCCAGCGGCACCAGCGTATAGACCCGCACCCGCGGATAGAGGATCAGGTAGGCGCCCATCACCCCGCTGATCGCCCCCGACGCGCCGACCACGGGCACGTTCGAGGACGGATCCATCACCACCTGCGCGAGCGCCGCCGCGATCCCGCACATCAGGTAGAACACGACGAAGCGCACGCGCCCCATCGAGTCCTCGACGTTGTTCCCGAAGATCCAGAGATAGAGCATGTTGCCACCGATGTGGAGAAAACCCCCGTGGAGAAACATCGAGGTGAGTGGCGTGAGCAGGGTGCGCAGGCTCACCCGCGGCGCGAGCAGCTCCCGCGGAACCACGCCGAAGCTTGTGATGAAGGCTTCGGCTCCCGCGTGTCCCCGACGGCCGGGACCGAGCGAGAGCTCGTAGAGGAAGGCGGCCACGTTGAGGGCGACAAGGGAGATGGTCACGGTGGGGGCGATGCGCGTGGGCACGTCGTCCCGCAAAGGGATCATGCCACCGAGTATGGAGGCGGCCTTCTGGCCGGGCAATGCGCGCTAGACTCGCGCGCCCATGTCGGCGGATGAGCGCGCGGACGCGCATACGAGCGCTGCGGATGAGACGCCCCTGCGGCGGGCGATCGCAACCGGCCGCGTGCACTCCGCGTACCTGCTCGCAGGCCCGGGCCCGGCGCCGGCGGCTGCGGCGCTCGACTTCGTGCGTGCCCTCGTGTGCGTGGGCGACCCGCCCCGGCCGTGCGAGAGCTGCACCTCCTGCCGGCGCTCCGCCGCGGACCGCGGCGAGATCGCCCTCGACGGCTCGGGGAAAAAGGGGCCGCTCTACCGCCACGTGGGCGATCATCCCGACCTTCTGTGGCTCGGCCGTGGGCAGGAGGACACCCGGGTGCGCATCGCCCAAGTGCGCGCGCTCCAGGCCGCGCTGCACCTGCGGTCCTACGAGGGCAAGTGGCGCGCGGCGGTGATCGAGGACGCCGAGTGGCTTAACGCCGAAGCGCAGAACGCCCTGCTGCGGCTGCTCGAAGAGCCGCCGCCGCAGACCGTGCTCGTGCTCGTAGCAGCGAGCGCCGCAGGCTTGCTCGCGACGCTCCGATCGCGCTGCCAGCGTGTCCGCTTTCCGATCCCCGACACCAGCCCGTGGCGGTCGCCCGACGCTTCAGATGACGCCCGCCAGCTCATGGGCCGCATCGAGCAGATTGGAGCCGCATCGCTGCCCGAGCTTCTCGACTGGGCCGAGGAGTACCGCGGCGCCCGGGCCGATGCGTCGCGCGCCGTGGAGCTCCTGCTCGAAGCCGGGGGCTTCTGGCTGCGAGAACGGGTGCGCAGCGCCGCGCGGGAAGGCAAGCCGGGCGTGGACCTGCGCCCCGCCCTTGAGGCCTTCGCACAGCTGCGCGCCGCCCGCC
>DOUU01000498.1 GCA_003520425.1 Deltaproteobacteria bacterium | reverse complement strand
CTATCGCGACGGCTCGGTCCTCGCGCAGCTCGGCCTCCCCGATATGCGCGTTCCCATCGCCGTGGCCCTTGCGCACCCCGAACGCCTGCCTCTTGGGCTGGCGCGTCTGGACCTGCCCAAGGCCGAGAAGCTCGAGTTCGAGGCCCCCGACCGCACCCGCTTCCCGTCGCTCGAGCTGCCGTATGCTGCGCTGCGAGGCGGCGAGGCCGCGCCCGCCGTCCTGAATGCCGCGAACGAAGTCGCCGTCGCCGCCTTTCTCGAAGGAGCAATCCCCTTCCCCGAGATCGTCGCCACGAACGCCGCGGTGCTGGAGGCCCACCTCGCGCAGGCGAGTCCGGGAGCGGTGCGTGATCTTGCGGATGTGCGGGCGGCCGACGGCTGGGCACGGGCCACGGCGCGGGCGCGGCTTGGCCTTTCGCAGGTGGAGTCGCGGTGACGGCCTTCTCCTATCTCTTTGCCTTTGTGGCGATGCTCGGCGTGCTCGTCTTCGTGCACGAGTTCGGCCACTTCCTCGTGGCGAAGCTGTGCGGCGTGCGCGTGCTGAAGTTCTCGCTGGGATTCGGTCCGACGATCGGAATCGGCCGCTGGAAGCTCGCATGGACGCGCAACGGAACCGAGTATGTGGTCGCCTTTTTCCCTCTCGGCGGCTTCGTGAAGATGCTGGGCGAGAACCCCGAGGAGGCAGAAGGCGATCCCGAGGTGCGCGCGCTCCCCTCCGAAACGCTCGGCGCAAAGCCCGTGTGGCAGAAGCTCGCCATCGTCTTTGCGGGCCCTGCGATGAATCTGCTGCTCCCGGTCGTGGTTTTCATGGGTACCCTTTTCGTCGGCATCCCTCGGCCCCTCCCCGTGGTGGGCACGGTCGAGATCGGCTCTCCCGCCGCGCAAGCAGGCTTTCGCCCCGGCGACCGGATCCTCGCGATTGATCACAGGCCGGTCGCGTGGTGGGACGATGTCGAAGAGGCGCTGCGCGCCCGCCCCGGACAATCTGTTTGGGTCACGTTCGAGCGCGACGGTGGGCCGCACGAGCTCTCGCTCGCGCTCGCGGCGCGCGGCGGGCTCGATGAGTTCGGCGGCGTTCATCAGGTCGGCTGGTCGGGTCTTGGCCACCAGCGGCTGCGGGCAACCCTCGGGATCCCTGGCAAGAGCTCGCCCGCCACCAAGGCCGGCCTTCGTTCGGGGGACCGGGTGCTCAAAGTGGGCGGCGTCGCGGTCGAGGACTGGGTCGAGTTCGAGCGCGCCTACGCCCAAGCCGGAACCCAAGGCGAGGTGGAGCTTGCGGTCGCCCGAGGGGACGAGGCGAAGCCCGAACAGCTGAGCCTGCGCGTTCCGGCGCTCGGCTCGCTCGAAGCGCTCGGCGTCCTGCCGGCGAGTGTCCTCGTCTCCCGGGTGAGCCCCGATTCTTGGGCGGCCCGCGCGGGCATCGAGCCCGGGGATCTCATTCTCCGCGTCGATGGCGCGCCGGTGGGGAGCTTCGCCTCATTCGCCGAGATCGTGCGGACGAGCAAGGGACGGACGCTCGACATCGAAGTCGCAAGCCACGGCGAGACGCGCATGCTGCGGATCGCGCCGGAGCTCGCCAATGCGGACACCGGGCTCGGGGTGCCGGAGGAGCGCTATCTCATCGGCGTCACAGCGGAACCTGCGGCGATGGTCGGAGCGCTCGGCAAGGATATCGAGCGCAACCCCCTGGTGTCGTTTCCGCGCGCTGTCTCCATGACGACGGACGTCACGCGCACCTTCCTCCAAGGCCTTGGCAAGATCGTGACCGGCGAAGTGTCGAGCCGGCAGCTCGCGGGTCCGATCGGCATCGCAGAGATCGCGCACAATGCGCTCCAACGAGGCTGGGAGGCCTATCTTGGAACGCTCGTGCTGATCAGCATCAACCTGGGAGTGCTGAACCTCTTGCCCATCCCTGTGCTCGACGGGGGCCAGGCGGTGATCTTCTTGATCGAGGGCGTGAAGCGCTCGCCGGTCTCGCTGCGAACCCGTGAGGTCGTGCAGCAAATCGGTCTCACGGTGCTTGTCTTGCTCATGGGTTTCGCGTTCTGGAATGACGTCTCCCGCCACTGGTCGAAGCTCCTGGAGTGGTTGCGCACCAGCACCGGGCTCTAACGGTGGATCGCGGCCGGGTGCAGCCTCGCCGGGGCGTGGCTCGGGTGCAGCGGTGAGGGCGCCTTCGCTTCTCCTTGCGCTCGAGACCGCTCTGCGGACTCCCGGGATCGCCCTCCTTGAGGGCGGCGAGCTCGTCGCCGAGATCACGCTCCCCTGTGTGCAGCCCGTCTCCGAACAGTTGCTCGCGGGCATCGATGCACTCCTCAAGCTTTGCGGGACCGCCCTCGAAGCGGTCGACGCGTTTGCGGTTTCGGTCGGTCCGGGATCGTTCACAGGGCTTCGTGTGGGTGTCGCGACGGTGAAGGGACTGGCCTTTGCAAGCGCGCGGCCGGTCGCGGCGGTATCGACCCTTGCCGCCCTGGCATGTGCCGCGGGCGCACCCGGAGATACGGTCGCTGCCATCCTCGACGCGCGTCGCGGGGAGGTGTACGCGGGAGTGTACGAGCTCACGCAGGCGCTGCCTTCTCCGAAGCTCCCGGATGGCCTCTTCCCGGCGCCGGATCTGGCCGCAAGGCTACCCCCCTCGTGCGTGCTGGTGGGCGACGGTGCCCGGCTCTGCGCGGAAACTCTTGGCGCCGCCCTTGGCGCAGGTGCCCGGATCCTCCCCGAGGCGCTCGCTCGTCCCCCCGTCCTTCAGGTCGGTCGCCTCGGGTACGCGCT
The DNA here is from genome assembly GCA_003520425.1 of Deltaproteobacteria bacterium. Classification (GTDB taxonomy): domain Bacteria; phylum Myxococcota_A; class UBA9160; order UBA9160; family UBA9160; genus UBA9160. The sequence goes on along the minus strand of DOUU01000498.1, from coordinate 1,521 downwards.
CCTCGCCGCAGGCGGCGGGATCGAGGCGGAGGCACTCGCCCCGCGCTACTTGCGCCGAGCCGAGGCCGAGGCGCGTCGCACGGGAGAACGGGTGGAGACGGCACCGCTTTGACACCAGGGAGTTGCTCCCTTATTCTGCTTCGATCCCCAGAGGGCGGGATTCGAAACCCGAACCCACCTTTGATCTGGTCGCAACCCACCCTCCCGATTCGCAACCCGGACGGGAGGGCTGCCGCACCGGGGCAACCCCCCTGCGCGCGAGGAGGGACGCGTGAAACCCAATGGCTCCGATGTACTCCTCAGGGCACTTCGCGAGGAGGGCGTGGAGGTGGTCTTTGGCCACCCGGGTGGCGCCGTCCTCCACATCTACGATGCGATCCATCGCCATCAGTTCCGGCATGTGCTGGCCCGCCACGAACAAGGCGCCGTCCATATGGCGGACGGCTTTGCCCGCGCCACCGGCAGGCCCGGCATTGCGATCGTGACCTCGGGCCCGGCCCTTACGAATTCGATCACCGGGATTGCGACCGCCTATGCCGATTCCATTCCCATCGTGATCTTCTCCGGTCAGGTTGCAACCAAGTTCATCGGAAGCGACGCGTTTCAAGAGGCCGACAACGTGGGCCTCACGAGGCCGGTCACCAAGCACAACTACTTGGTCAAAGACGTGCGCAATCTCGCCGGTACGATCAAGGAGGCCTTCTACATCGCGACGACCGGTCGCCCGGGCCCGGTCCTGGTGGATATCCCGAAGGACGTCTCGGGTGCGGAGTGTGAGTTCTCCTACCCGAAGGAGATTCATCTCGAGCACTACCAGCCCTGCGTCGAGGCCCACTGGGGGCAGGTGAAGAAGGCGCTCGCGCTCATCCTCCAGGCCCGCCGCCCGGTGATTTACTTCGGCGGCGGCGTTGTCTCCTCGCGCGCCGCGGGGGAGGTCCGTCAGCTCGTCGAGAAGCTGCGTATCCCCGCGACCTACACCCTCATGGGGATTGGCGGAATCCCCGGAGACCATCCGCAATCTCTCGGGATGCTCGGCATGCACGGCACCTATCGCGCGAATCTCGCGGTGGACCAGTGTGATGTCCTCGTCGCGATCGGTGCGCGCTTTGACGACCGGGTGACGGGGAAGCTCGATGAGTTCAGCCTGCGCTCGCGCAAGATCCACATCGACATCGACCCCACGACCATCCGCAAGAACGTGCACGTGGACATTCCGATCGTGGGGGACGTTCGCAACTGTGTGGGAAAGCTGCTGAAGCTTTTGGGCGACGAGCGCGACCTTACGCGCTACCACGAACAAATCGCGCCGTGGTGGAGCCAGATCGAGGCCTGGGACCGCGAGCATCCCATCGCCTACACCCAGCCCGCGAAGGGTCCCCTGCTCCCGCAGTTCGTGGTGGACAAGATCTATCAGCTCACGCGCGGTACAGCGTGTGTCACCACCGACGTTGGGCAGCACCAGATGTGGGCGGCGCAGTTCTTCAAATTCGAGCAGCCCTATCACTGGATGACCTCGGGCGG
>DOUU01000336.1 GCA_003520425.1 Deltaproteobacteria bacterium | reverse complement strand
GCTGACCGCTCAAGCTGCCACACGATCATATCGATGATGAAGCCCGCCTACCTCGGGAAACGCCACGATGCATCCCATCGCTCGGGCTTGGATTGCCCGAGGCTCAGGAGCATCCTTCGCGAGGCCAGATGGGTTCGGGCGCGGTTATCTTAACGGGCATAGCTCGACACGATCCCATAGACATGCCGCGTTAAGCGCGATTACGCGATCCAAGCACTCGCGGCGCAAAGATCCCACGCACTGCCTCTCGTGCCCGAAAGTCGGCTGACCAGACTGCAGCGCTTCTCCTTTGTGCCTTCGTCCCTTGGCCCCCACCTAAGATCATCGATCCGCGCATCTGAGCTCTGACCCATCCAACGAAAACCCAGCAGAATTAGAGCGTTTCAGGACGAGAAGTAGCTAGGACCATCCTAGATCAGGTCCTCGCGGAAAAAAAACACATGGCTCTGCCTTTGGATATTCCTAGGATCATTGCCTCTAGTTTAGGACGTTCACCGGATGACCGTCGAGGAACGCTCTCAAGTTCGCGACTGCAGTGTCCATCAAACGCCTGCGCGCTTCCTTCGTTGCCCAGGCGATGTGCGGGGTCACAATACAGTTCCGTGCATGCAGCAGCGGATTGTCATGAGACGGCGGCTCACTGGAGAGGACATCGACCGCGGCGCCCGCCAAGCGCTCCTGATTGAGCGCGTCTGCCAGATCTTGCTCGACTACCAGCGCTCCGCGCGAGGTGTTGATCAAAAATGCACCCGCTCTTATCTTCGACAAGGACGCAGCATTGATGATCCCGCGAGTCTCCGGCAGCAGTGGGCAGTGCAAGCTGACCACATCGGCGGCAGCCATCAGATCGTCGAGATCACACCACCGGAAGCCGGGCCAGTTGGGACTTTCCTTCCTTTCCGTGTCGCTGGCGATGACGCGCATTCCCATGGCCAGCGCAATTCTTGCCACGTGCCGCCCGATCTGTCCGAAACCTACGATGCCCATCGTCTTGCCGTCGAGCTCGACAAGAGGCGTTTTCCAAAAGCTGAAGTCAGACGACCGCGACCACTCTCCCGCGCGGCTAGCTGCGCTATGCACCGCGACATGCTGGCAGAGTTCGAGAAGCAGCGCGAAAGCGAGTTGGGCGACGGAGGCAGCGCCGTAGCTTGGCACATTCGTCACAACGATGTTTAGCTCGCGAGCTGCCCTCAGGTCGACTTCGTCGTAACCAGTGAATACCACACCGACGTAGCGTAATCGCTTGAGTTGCATCATCGTTCGCGCTGACAGCGGCGTTCGAGTGGTCAGCAGCACGTCGGCCTCGCGCGCGCGGCTCACCACCTCACCTTCTGCCGTCCGATCAAAGACTTGCAGTTCGCCCAAGGCTCGCAGAGTTTCCCAACTTAGGTCCCCTGGATTTACCGCGTGGCCGTCAAGAATGACGATCTTCATGAAAGTGCTCCTAAATGCAGCAGCGCCCTATTCTCCGTGGCTCCCTTGAGACCCACTGTGGTGCGTGACCTTGAGAACCCATCTTCACATCCCGCCCCCTAGTGTCATACACCGATCTCATGGCCGCTCCACCTCCGGCGAGCGGTCCCCGGGCCGCCCTGCGACAAGTCGCCCCCTAAGCCAGCTCCTGAGCCTGTTGCATCCCGTACGCGGCCAGAGGAGTTCGCTCGCCTTCCGCTCGATCGAACTCACGCGATCGCGGGCAAGCAGAACGAAAGGGTCGCACCGGGCCCATCGCTTGGCTCAGCCCATAGTCGACCATTGTGAGCTTCAATGATCGAGCGACAGATTGCGAGTCCCAAGCCAAGACCTTGAACCTTTGTCGTGTGGAAAGGCTTGAAGAGTCGTTCAACATCCTCCACCTGAAATCCGACGCCGAAATCCCTTACGCTAATGATTACGACAGGGACTCGCTCGAGCACCCCTCTTTGACCCCGAATCACGAGGAGCCTTCGTTTTGCTTCCACCTCGGCCATCGCATCCAGGGCATTCAGCACGAGGTTCAGCATCACCTGCTGGAGCTGAACGCGATCTCCTGGTACGAGGGGAAGAGCATCAGGCAATTCGATCTGGATGGTGACATGCCTAGCGTCCGATTCATGCCGCACCAACACAAGAACATCGGAGACTAGAGAATGGAGATTCTGTGGGGCGAAATTGGGAGCTGCGTTCTTGGCGAGCGATCGAGTCCTTTCGATGACGGCGCTCGCGCGTTCCACATCGTGGACGATCTCCGTCAAGGCATGACTCAGCTCTACGGAATTCTCCGGACCTGCTGAGAGCAGGCCGAGACAGGCGTTGGCGTTGTTCATTACTGCGGCAAGCGGTTGATTGACTTCATGCGCGATGGACGCAGTCAACTCGCCGATTGTTGTGACGCGAGTCGCATGGACCAAAGTCGTCTCGATTTGACGTAGCTGCGTTTCGGCCTGCTTGCGATCGGCCATCTCCGCTTTAAGCTCTTCGGTCAACTTATGCAGTTCGCGAGTGCGTTCTTGGACTCTTCCCTCCAGCCTTTTACTCAGCAACCGGAGAGCTTCGTCAGCTCGCCTCTGTTGACCGCAGACCCAGCTGATAAATACACCGGACCCGAGAAACAGCAGCAGGCGAGGTAGTTCCCCTGGAGAGACGAGAAGTGTATGAAGAGAGGGCGTATCGAAGTATTTGACCGCCAACGCAGAGAGAAAGGAGGCCAAGAGTCCTGGCCCAAAACCACCGAGCCACGCACTGAAGATCACGGCGCAGAAGTACAATGCGTTGGGAGTTGGTCGGATCACCTGGCCCGAGAGGACGACGACCCCAGTGGCGGCGACGACTGACAGGACCGCCACTAGCCAGCGAACGACGCGCCTTCTTGAACGCGGGAGGTTCAAGGGATCGCGTTCCAGATGAGAAACACGGGCTTCGGAGGAGTCGACCATGATTGGACTACGTTGCTCCACAAGGGAAGGACCGGCGTGGCGACGAGGAGCAAAGGATTGGTGCTCGATAGGTCGCCGTATGGGGACTGGAAGAGAAGTGGGACGCGAGAGCGCGTTCTCGTGGTCGCGATGGCTGTGCGGCGACTCTCGTCTGGCGCATGGGGACTCCAGAAGCAGCTCCTGCGCTGGGATCGCAGATCAGGGCGATGTCACGGTACGACACGGGCGACCTCCCATCCCCCGCCGAGAGCTTTGTAGAGCGCAATCAGCTGGAGTGCGACGTCGCGCTCGGCCTGCGCGAGTGTGTCCTGGGTGGTGAAGAGATTCTCTTCCGCCACGAGCACATTGATGAAGTCCGTGAGGCCTTGGGCGTACAGGTTGCGCGCCAGCTCGGTGGCGCGCTNNCCGAACGGCGTCGGCAAGCTGGTCACGCGCCGCTTGCTGGTCCGAGAAGGCTGCAAGGGCATCCTCGACCTCCTGGAAAGCCACGAGCACTGTCTCTTGGTAGGCCGCGAGCAGCTCCTGCTGCGCGGCGGTCTGGAGCTCGATGTTGGCGGTGATGCTTCCACCCGAGAAGACGGGCCACGTAATGCTCGGACCAAGGCTTGCGACTCGGCTCCCCCAGTTGAAGAAGTCTGACGCGTTGACACTCTGGAGTCCTCCGATCCCGCTCAGAAAGAAGCGAGGATAGAGATCGCGGGTCGCGACGCCGATCTCGGCCGTCTGCGCCGCAAGCTGCCTTTCCGCTCGCGCAACGTCGGGCCGGCGCAGCAGAAGCTCAGAGGGGAGACCAACAGCGACCTGCGCGGGGGGCTGCGGGATCGGCCCCACGGCGCCGAGCTCTGCTTCGAGCGTCATCGGCGGCTGCCCAATCAAGACTCCCAGAATGTGCATCGCCTGCGCGGCCTGCTGCTGGAACGTAGGAATCGTTGACGCGGTGGTCGCGACCTGTGCCGCGGCCCGCTGAACGTCGAGCTCCGGCGCGAGCCCGGCATTGAAGAGCCTGCGCGTGAGCTCGAGCGTCTGCTGCTGCGCCGCGAGATTCTCCTGCGCGAGNNGCAATCCGCTGCTGGAGGCTTCGGTAGGTGACGTATTCGAGACCCACCTCGCCCATGAGCGAGACGAGCACCGCATTGTAGTCATCTTCCGCCGCCTCAACCGTTGCGTCGGCGGCCTCCACG
>DOUU01000373.1:1586-4511 GCA_003520425.1 Deltaproteobacteria bacterium | reverse complement strand
ATGCGCCCGAACCGCCAAGGCCGGGACGTCGAGACCGTATCCGCAAGAAAACCGGCAGGCCTGGCGCACGCAATCAAGGCACGCCTCTGCAACGCCCCCTGTGTGGTCTTTTGTATTCGCGGTTCTCAGGGAATCCACGGCAGGATCTCCCGCTCGAACACCCGTCCCGCTTAGGGTGCGATACGTACTCCGTGCGAGCTCGAGGTCGTCGTAATCCTCGGCGTACATCCGCACGCGCATCACATCTGCGATCGGTACCTCGAACGGGCAGGCATCGACGCAATCCTTGCACCCGTAGCGACACTCCATTCGTCCATTCATCGCCTCATAGCGCCGAAGGATTTGGAGGTCCTCCCCCGTGGCTACGTTCGAGCCAGAGGCACCCAGGTATTCGTCGATTCGCTCGGGGCTCTTCATGGTCACGATGAGGGCATCCACGCTTCGATTTGCGAGGACCCAGCGGAATGCCGCCTGGGCGAAGGTTGCTCCGCCCCCTTCATAGGGCCTCATGTCATTGAGGCGCGCTCCGCGCAGCGTCTTCATGGCTAGGACGCCAACACCCTTCTCTTTGGCTTTTGCCAGCACACGCGGGAGGTCGTTGTTCACTGCAACGAAATCAAAGTCCTTGGTGAGCTGTGCCACGAAGCCCGGGTCCTGACCAAAGTTGTACCCCACCAGGATCACGTCAAAGAGGTCGTGGTCGATGGCATAGTCCACCCATTCGACGAGGCGGCCGCCGTGACCTGACATTCCTGTGAAGCGGATCTTGCCCTGCTGCTTGGCACGTGCGGTGAACTCAAACCACTCGTCATTCTTGAGGCGCGCAACGTCGTTCACGGCGTGGTTGAAGTAGACGTCGATGCGATCGGTCTCGAGGCGGCCGAGGCTTCCCTCGAGCGCTCGCATCATGTCGTCGCGACTGTCGCGTGCTCCGGCTTGCACCTTGGATGCGAGGGTGACGCGCTCCCGTTCTCCACGAAGGGCGCGGCCCAGGACAAGCTCGGCCTTCCCTCCCTGGTAGCTCTCGGCCGTATCGAAGTAGGTGATGCCGCGGTCGAGGGCGTAGCGCACGACGGCTTCATCGTCGGAGAGGCTGCTTGAGCCGAAGCCGATGTCGGAGATCCGCAGGCCGGTGCGGCCGAGCGTGCGGGTCCCGCGGATGCGGGGCGGCGAAGGGGGCGGAGGATCGGAGGCCGCGAGGGCCAGGGGTCCAAGGCCGATGCCAAGGCCGGTTGCTGCGGCCACCTTCAGGAACTCGCGCCTGTCGATGTCACTCTCCCGCTCCCCGGCCATGGGGTCGCCTCCTTGTCCTCCCTCCACCTTCCGGAACCCTACCGCCCACTGAGCCGTGCGAAAGGCCCTCCGGCGCGGTGCATCGTCTGGTACGCTCTTTCCATGTGCGATTCCCTGGTGGCCGTCGCCCCCGAGACGGCCGTCGGTGTGACCCTCTTCGCGAAGAACAGCGATCGCAAAGCGGAGGAGTGCCAGCCCTTCCTCCAGTTCCCCGCCGCGACGCATCCGCCGGGCTCGACCGTTCGCTGCACGCACATCGAGATCCCGCAGGTCGCGGAGACCTATCGGGTGATGGGCCACTCTCCGTGGTGGGTCTTCGGCTTCGAGCAAGGCGTGAACGAGCATGCCGTCGCGATCGGGAATGAGATCATCTTCTCCCGGGAGCTCGTGGAGGAGCAGGCGGGTCTCATCGGCATGGATCTCGTACGGCTTGGGCTTGAGCGCGGCCGCAGTGCCCGCGAGGCGCTCGAAGTGATCGCGACGCTGGTCGAGACCTATGGTCAAGGCGGCCCGGCCTTTGCGCCTGGGGCCGCCGGCTACCACAACGGCTTTCTCCTGGCAGACCCCGACGAAGCGTGGATCCTTCAGACCTCAGGCCGACGCTGGGCTGCTCGCCGCGCGCGTCTCGATGCGATCTCCAACCACATCTCGCTGAAAACGGACTGGGAGATCGGTTCCCGGGACCTCGACAGCTTTGCGCGCGCCGCAGGCTGGTGGACGAGTGCAGGACGCGTGGACGTGGCCGCGGCGTACCGCAACCCTGGCATCCCGGGAAGGATCTCCGAGGGGCGCCTTCGGCGCGCCTGCGAACTCCTCGCGCGCGCGCGGGGCCGGGTCGACCGCGGGAGCCTCGAGCGCATCCTGCGGGATCATCTCGAGGGTGGCCCCTCGCGTCTCCCGGGGTCGACGCCCGAGGAGGAGCGCTACTTCACGCTCTGCATGCACAGCGAGCCGGTCGGCACCACCACGGCGAGCCTCATCGCACCGCTCCCGGTCAGTCGCGAGGCACCCTGGCCGGTCTGGATCTCGTTCGCGACGCCCTGCACAGGAATTTTCATTCCCGTCTATCTCGACGGCTGCCTCCCTTTCGCCCTCGCGTGTGGCGCCGAGGCGCCGACCCCGGAATCGGCGTGGTGGACGTTCAAGCAGCTCCAAGACGTGGCCTCGACCGACTTTCCTCGCTGGACACCGTGGCTGCGGGACGCCTGGGCCCCTCTCGAGTCCCAGATTGAAGGGGAACGGCGCGAAGTCGAAGCGCAGGCCCGCGCCGCCCAGAGCAACGATTCCTCGGCACAGCTTCTGAGCGAGTTCATGGCACGGACGGCAGAGCAGGTGCTGAAGCAGGCGGAGCTGTTGCGGCAACGGATCGAATCGGGCGCTTAGCTCGGCTTCACTTCTTACTTACGCGGTCTTTGCCGCCCCGGCGGCCGCTGCCCGGCGTACGGCGCGTGCCCGGGGGAAGTAGTCATCCCGCAGCTCCCAAGGCACTCCGAGGGCGGTCAAGATCCGCCGCTTCGTCGCCTGTCTGCACACGCGGTTCTTCTCGACCGCGTGAATCGTGCGCGGGGAGACGTCGGCCTTCGCAGCCAACTCGTTCTGCGTCCAGCCGAGCGCCTGGCGGGCGGCGCGAAT
>DOUU01000373.1:0-1568 GCA_003520425.1 Deltaproteobacteria bacterium | reverse complement strand
TGCCGGGCCGGCTAGCGGACCCCAGGCGGCAGGAAAGCGAGCTCGGGCAGCGTCGTCGTCGAGACGACCTGGACGAAGGGTGGGCGGCTGGGTGAGACCCGGTGGACCGGAGGGCTTGGCGAGAGCTCACCGGCCAAGACGTAGTTGAACGCCTCGCTGGTCTCGGCAACCTCCGGAGGCGGCGAGCCTGCGAAGAGTGCAAGCGACAAGGCCGCGATCCCCACGAAGGCGCCGACGGTCGGAATCCCCCACGCCTCGATCCACCTCGGCCGCGAAGGCTCCACGCCGCGACCGGCCCAGCGGGCGAGAAGGGCCAGCCGTCCGCAGGCTTCCCGGGTCGTGGCGAGGGGCAAAAGCGTGGCTGGAACCCTGCGCAGCAGAGCCTCGCTTGCCTCGAGGGCCCATAGCTCCGAGCGACAGCGGGAGCAGGACTCGACGTGAGCCCTGACCTCAAGCTCCTTCGTCTCGGGCAGAAGCCCGTCGGGAAGCGATGAGAGAAGGCGCCGCGCCCGCCAGTGCCTCATCGGGGCTCCCCCCCGAGATCGCGGAGCAAGGGACCGAGCGCTGCACGCAGCTCCTCCCGGCCACGGCGAAGCCAGGTTCCGACCGTTGCGAGGGGCACGCCCTCCCGCTCCGCGATCTGCGTGTTGGATAGATCCCACACGATCCGGAGCACCAGGGCGCGCCGATGCTGCGGCTTCACCTCGAGCAGTGCCTTGGCAACGGCTCCCAGAATCTCACCCTCGAGGACTTGCGCCTCGGGGTCGGTGGGTCCGTCGGCGGCCGCCGNNGCGGCGAGCGCCCGCCGAAGCTCCTGCTCCTGCAGGGCCTCACGACGACGGCGGGCGCGCAGTACGTTCACGGCGCCGTTTAGCGCCGATCGGTAGAGATAGGTCCAAAGGCTCGCGGTTCCGCGGTAGGTGGCGCCGGGAAGTGCCAGAAAGATGCGCTGGACCACGTCCTCGGCATCGGAGGCGTCGCCCAGCACGCGATAGGCCACGCCCTCGAGGCGCCTGTGGTAGCGCCGGTGGAGCTCACCGAGAGCAGCGGGATCGCCACCCAGCCAGAGCCGATCGACTTCTGCGTCCGCGAGTGCCGACATCGCTCCTTCCTTCGACGCGGATCCGCCGACGGAGGAAACCGCACCTGACCTGCTCGCGAATCTCGAACGACGCGACTGGCGCAGAACGCCCCCGGCCCCCCGGTCCCCCTATCCTATACGACACCCGAGTGGTGGCGAGGGTTTCAATCTCCACGGCGTGACGATCGATCGTTGCTGGCCATCCCGTTCGGGTTTCGCACCTGGGAGATCCCGGCGGGGGGTGCGGGGAACAGAGTCATGGCGACCGCAGCCTGGGTCCCGTTCCCTCGCAGGAGGACGGGGAGTACTTCCGCATAGGTGGGCTGCACCCCCTGCCGGATCGCGATAGCGTTGAAGGACCTCCCCGGTCCTACTTTGCCAGTACGGGAAGCTCGTTGCTGACCCAGCCGTCGGGATTGTGAACCTGGACGACGTGCATTCCCGCCGTGAGCCCCTCTGCGAGCGTGACGTCAGCGGCGGGATCGCC
>DOUU01000067.1:2494-2652 GCA_003520425.1 Deltaproteobacteria bacterium | reverse complement strand
GCCTTCCAGTTCGGCGCCGTCGCGATCAACGCGGCGCCGACAAACCTGGGAGGCATCCCCACCCTGAACTCCTTCCTGATCGGGGATGGATTCTGGGGCTTCCTCGGCGGGAAGGGCTTCTTCCTCTCGGGTCCTGCCTACGACGCGGGCTCGAACGC
>DOUU01000067.1:2254-2435 GCA_003520425.1 Deltaproteobacteria bacterium | reverse complement strand
GGGCGGCGGCTGGCTCTCGCAGCTTGGGAATACCTGGGGCCTGGGCCACGGCTACGTGGACTTCGCGGGATCGACGGTGGTGCATGCCATCGGCGGATATGCGGCGATGGCCCTCGCCATCATCCTTGGTCCCCGCCTTGGCAAGTACACGCCCGACGGCAAGATCCACGCCTTCCCCGCG
>DOUU01000067.1:0-2235 GCA_003520425.1 Deltaproteobacteria bacterium | reverse complement strand
ACCCTGGGCGCGACGGACCTGCGCATCTCGGTGATCGCCGTCAACACGAACCTCGCGGCCATCTTCGGTTCGGCGACCGCCATGGCGTTCTGGTACCTGCGCTACGGCAAGCCCGACGTCTCAATGGCCTGCAACGGAATGCTCGCCGGCCTTGTGGCGATCACCGCGCCCTGCGCCTTTGTGAATCCGAATGCCGCGGCCTTCATTGGGATCCTGGCGGGCCTCGTGGTCTGCACGGGGGTTCTGGTGAATGACCACATCTTCAAGATCGACGATCCCTGCGGCGCCATCTCCGTTCACGGGTACTGCGGGACGCTGGGCGGCATCTGCGTCGGGCTCTTCGCCGACGGGAAGTATGGTGCGGGCTGGAACGGCGTCGGGGCGGACAAGTACCTCGGCGTGGCGGGACAGGGCGTTACGGGTCTTCTCTACGGAGACACGAGCCAGTTCCTCTGCCAGCTCTTCGGAGCCAGCGTGAACCTCGTGTGGGCTTTGGGTACGACGTACGTGATCTTCAGGATCGTGCACGCGATTCGCAGCATGCGGGTGTCGCCGGAAGTCGAGCTCGAGGGTCTGGATCTGCCGGAGTTCGGCGGGCTCGCCTACCCCGACGATCCGATGCCGGTCACCCTGGCGGCAGAGGCGGATCGAGTCTCGCGCAGCATGCCGTCGGCCGCGGGCGGGGGCTCCCTCGCACCGCAGCGAGCGAGGTGAGCGAGGTCTAAAGCGACCAGGGTGGGGCCCCGGCGGCGAGAGTCGCCGGGGCCTTCACCTTTTTCGCGACAACGAGGAGGGCGCACGCGGATGATCGCCGTAGCGCCGGCTTCGGCCAATCGGGCGCTCGCGATCCGCTCCGTCTACGCTGTCTCTCATGAGCAAGACGAGCAAGACCCGCGTTCCCTCGGCCCTCGTGGCGGCCAGCGCGCCCCCGCGCACGAGGCCGTCGAACTACCCCGAGCCATTTGCCTCCCAAATGGCCGGGCGGGAAAAGCAGCCGCTCGCTGATGTGTTCGGACTCCGAAATTTCGGTGTGAACCGAACCCGCCTTGCGCCCGGCGCACGCTCGGCGCTCCATCATCGCCACAGCCGCCAGGACGAGTTCGTTTACGTGCTCGAAGGAGAGCCCACCCTGGTGGGCGAAGCGGACACGATTCTCCTTCGCCCGGGCATGTGCGCCGGCTTTCCTGCGGGCGGCGCCGCACACCATCTCGAAAACCGCTCGCAAAGCGATGTGGTGTACCTCGAGATCGGCGACCGGCAGGAGGGCGACCAGGTCTTCTATCCCGCGGATGACCTGGAGGCCGTGATGGGCGCGGATGGAAGGTGGCGTTTCACGCGCAAGGACGGCTCGCCCTACTAGAGCGCGCCCGGGGGGCCACTGCTCGCTCGTGCGCGGACTCACCCTCTCCTCGCAGGACCCGACCGGAATCCTTTCTTCCGAGAGGGCGCGTAGCTTCGGAGAACGGATCCCCGGCGGGGATGCATGCGCCGCGGCTGCAGACCCTCGAAATCTTTCCCGACGATCTCCGCGCCCCGAGAGCCCGCAGAGCTTCGTCGGACAAGGCCTTTGAAGGGAAGCCCCTCCTCGGTCCGCGCGCGTGCTCGTTCCAAATCGCCTGAGCCGCGATCGGAATTCCCCCACTTTAGATCCGCGTGAGCGACCTCACGCGTCCCAGGCAGCCCGGCGCGATCTCGACCTCCAGAGAGGAGGTTCAAAGATGCACCGATCCCCGTGGCACGCGTTCCGGCTCAGTCTCCTGGCCCTGGTCCTCCCCCTCCTTGGCTGCGACCTCTCCTGGCTCCAGGTCGAGATTCCGGATTTCAACTCAAAGCAGATCGAGGGTGTCTGGATCTGGCGGCTTTCACCGCAAACCAATCAGTATCAGCGAGACACGCTCGTCTGGTTTCAAGGCGTGACGACGCAGACATCCGGCGAGGTCCTGACCTACACGAGCTATGCGGCCCAGGCGAACGTGAGCCTCACTGCGGCGATTGGCCCCGATCCCGCGAGTTCCGACGGAGTCACGGTCACGCTCGGCTTCGAGAGGGGCCTGCCCGGAGTCTTCAAGGTGAGCACGTTCAACGCGGCCGGGGAGTCGCCGCTTTCCGCCCAGAGCGAAGCCCTTTGAGGATGAGAAACGGAGGGCTCGGCTTCTACGGACGCAGCCCGAGGACGTCGTCCATCGCGTACACGCCCGGGCCGCGGCCCACCACCCAGCGCGCGGCGCGCAGCGC
>DOUU01000035.1:2804-2955 GCA_003520425.1 Deltaproteobacteria bacterium | reverse complement strand
GGCCGCGTCACCAAGCGCGACGTCCAGCGGCGCTCGGCTCCGGCCCCCGCGGCGCAAGCCCCGGCGCGCCCCGCCGCTCCGGCCGGGCGGGAGGCCGCAGCCGGGGCGGGGCGCCCCGCATTCCTCACCTATCACCTCCAGCCCGGCGACC
>DOUU01000035.1:0-2618 GCA_003520425.1 Deltaproteobacteria bacterium | reverse complement strand
CGGGATCGCAGTCGAGACCGACAAGGGCCTTGTGGTTCCCGTCGTGCGACACGCGGACCGCCTCTCGCTGGCCGGTCTCGCCGAGGCGATCGAGGACATCTCTGCGCGGGCGCGCACCAAGCGGCTTTCAGCCGANNAACGTCGGCATCCTGCGCATGGGCGAGATCGTGAAGCGGCCGGTGGTCCGGGAGATTGACGGCGACGACGCGATCGTGATCCGCCCGATCATGCACCTGGCTCTCTCGTACGACCACCGGGCGGTCGACGGGGCGCCGGCCAATGGGTTCTTGCACCGCGTGCGCGAGCTGCTCGAGAGCGCAGAGTTCGACCTCTAACGGCCGCGCCGCGTCGAGCCGAGGAGAAAGGACATGATTCCCGCGGCCGACCAAATCAAGCTCTACCGTCAGATGCTCCTCATCCGGCGCATGGAAGAGCGTGTCGCTGAGATGTACGGAGAGCAAAAGATTGGCGGTTTCACGCACCTTTACATCGGTCAGGAGGCCGTCGCGGTCGGCGGGATCAGCGCGCTCAATCACGACGACTATGTAATCGACACCTACCGCGACCACGGCCACTTCCTAGCCCGCGGAGGGGACCCCAAGGCGTTCATGGCGGAGCTTTTCGGGAAGGCGACGGGCTGCTGCAAAGGGAAGGGCGGCTCGATGCACCTGGCCGACGTGGAGCATTACTTCTACGGCGGAACCGGGATCGTCGGCGGCTCGATCCCGATCGCGGCGGGCCTCGGGCTCGCGTGCCACTACCGAGGTGACGACCGGGTCGTGATGGCCTTCTTTGGCGACGGCGCGACGAACCAAGGCGTTTGGCACGAGGGCCTGAATTTCGCAAAGCTGTGGAACCTGCCCGTCATCTTCATCTGCGAGAACAACTTCTACGGCATCGGGACGGACGTGCGCCTGTCGTCGGCCCTGACCGAGGTGCACAAGAAGGCTTCGGGCTACGGAATGCCTGGCTACAAGGTGAATGGAATGGATGTGCTGGAGGTGCGCAAGGTCTGCGACGAAGTCGTGCGCCTCGTGCGCGGCGGCGCCGGCCCCGCGCTCATCGAGGCCACCTGCTACCGCTACCAGGGACACTCCATGACCGACCCGGGCCGATATCGGGCCCGCGCGGAGGAGGAGCTCTGGCGCAAGCGCGACCCCATCCCGCGACTGGCAAAGTCGCTCATCTCCGATGGCATCGCGACGGAGGAGCGGCTGCGCGAGATTGAGCGCGAGATCGAGCGCACGGTGGAGGAGGCGGTCGCGTTCGCCGATGCGAGCCCCGAGCCGCCCGTATCGGCACTCTACGAGGACGTCTTCGCCGACCGCTACCCGAGCGATCCCCATGCGTGAGATCCGCTACTACGAGGCGCTGAATGAGGCCTTGGCCGAGGAGATGCGCCGGGACGATGACGTCTTCCTGATGGGAGAGGACATCGGCCTTTTCGGGGGCACCTTCCGTGTCACGGAAGGGCTGATGGCCGAGTTCGGGGGACGCCGGGTGCGCGACACACCCATCGCCGAGGCGGGAATCGTCGGGCTTGCGATTGGCGCCGCCATGGCCGGCTTGCGGCCTGTTCCTGAGCTCATGACGATGAACTTCGCGCTCGTCGCGATGGACCAGATCGTCAATCACGCGGCGAAGATGCGGTCGATGTTTGGCGGTCAGCTCAATCTGCCGATCACGATCCGCGCCGCCGGCGGAGGCGGGACGCAGAAGGGGGCACAGCACTCCCACTCCATCGAGTCCTGGTTCGTGAACTCGCCGGGAATCCGCGTCGTCATTCCCGGTACGCCGGCGGACGCGAAGGGCCTGCTCAAGACCGCAATTCGCAATGACGATGTCGTTCTGTTCATCGAACACGAGATGCTCTATTCCACGCGCGGGCCGGTGCCAGAGGAGGAGTTTCTCATCCCCTTCGGTGTGGCCGACACCAAGCGCCGGGGCACGGATGTCACGATCATCGCGTGGTCACGCATGGTGAGCGAAGCCCTGCGCGCCGCCGAGGCCCTCGCGGAAGAAGGGATTGAGGCGGAAGTGCTGGATCCAAGGACGCTCGATCCCTTCGACTGGGATGCTGTCTACGCATCGGTCGCGCGCACCGGCCGCTGCGTGGTGGCAGAAGAGGGCTGGAGGACCGTTGGGGTGGGCGCCGAGATCGCGGCGCGGGTGCAAGAGAACCTGTTCTACGAGCTTCAGGCACCGGTTCAGCGCGTGGCAGCGGTCGACGTTCCCACCCCCTATGCGAAGGGCCTCGAGCAGGCTGCGCTGCCTTCATCGTCGGACATCGTGCGAGCGGTGCTCAAAGTCACGACCTAACGCGAAGCCGGCCGGGGGGGCCCGCGGGAGAGGACGATGCCTCGCGAGATTAAGATGCCGAAGCTCTCCGACACCATGGAGGAGGGCNNGTCTGGCGCAAGCGAGAAGGCGATCCCGTCAAGAAGGGTGATGTCCTGCTCGAAGTCGAAACGGACAAGGCGGACATGGAGTTCGAAGCGTACATGTCCGGCACTTTGGAAAGGATCCTCGTCCAAACGGGTGCCACGGTCCCCGTCGGAACGCCGATCGCGATCGTGCGCCTCGAGACGGATACCGACCAGGACATGGCGGCCTTCCTG
>DOUU01000027.1:9592-9800 GCA_003520425.1 Deltaproteobacteria bacterium | reverse complement strand
CGAGCCCGGTCGTGCCTACCAGGGCCGGGTCGTCGCGATGGCTTCCGATGCCGACGGAAGAGCCTACGTCGTGCTGAACACGGAACCGACGCTGACCGCCGTACCTGTGGCCGAGCAAAAGCTGCGGCTAGGCCAGGAGATCTACGCGCGTGCCGCGACCCAAGAGGTGGCCGGCGAACGACGGTGGATTCTCGCCTGGCAGCTTGAC
>DOUU01000027.1:0-9581 GCA_003520425.1 Deltaproteobacteria bacterium | reverse complement strand
GAGCACGCTGAGCATGGTTCGATACGGAAGGCTGCCTCGCCGAGCGCTAAGCGCGAAACGCATCGCTGGCCACGCGCTGAGCAGGGCGCGAGCGTGGCCGCGTGCAGCCAAGCGCTTAGCGCTTATTCGCGGCGCACCAGTCACCCACAGACCGCGTACCGTGCTCGCGATGCACTGGGAGCACCGCTGATGACGAGGGCGAGCGGGATCGGCCACGATCTTGCGAATGACCCCAAGGTCGGGCTCGGGCACGGTACTACCTTCTCTAGCCGTCGTGCCGATTCCGATCAGGCACGCACTCCGCGCCCACCGGACAGGGCCTTCCTTAAGGCACTAGCTTCACCGCCCTGGGGTTTGCAGAGAGTTAGGCGCGGGCTGAGCCGCGGGTGGAGTGGAGTGACTGAAGTCGCAGGCGACGGCTGTGGACGTGTCCTTGTTTGGCCCTCCCTTCTGAGCGGCAACTACGCATCTCGTCTTGTCGCTAAACGTCACCATGCAGGGCTGCGGGTAGCCCTCGCCGGTGCCGCACTCCCAGTCCGGGGCGCTGGCTGTGACCGGGGCGAAATCGCAAGTGATGGCCGTGGACGTGCCAGAGGCAGACCAACTCTCCCCAGTCTGAGCGGCAACCACGCATCTCGTCTTGTCGCTAAACGTCACTATGCACGGCTGCGGGTAGACCTGGCCGGTCTTGTGGCATATCTCTGTCGCCGCGTAGCCGACACTGGTGACGGCAAGCGGGGGGACTGCGCATGCGAAGAATGCCATCCAATACTTTCGTGTCATTGCTATTTCCCTTCAGGTCAAAGCAGTAATGCCAGTTATGTTACAGCACCCGAGACACGCCACGATTCCGAGTGCTTCACTTTTCTGGACGCTACCAGATGGAACCGGGAGCGATCGTAAGGCCGGCCTCGGTCGCTCCGGCCGGTCGTCTCAGATCCCTCGAATCTCGAGGCATTCCATGAGGAGAAGAGATGCAATGCGCTTGGTTCGTAGGTGTGCATGTCACGACGGTACGTCTCTGACGTTGATGGTGCGGCGCGTGGTGCCGAGGTCGCACCGCTCGTCTAGCTCGACGAGCGCTCGAGGGCCAGGAGTGGGACCGCACGCGCGAATGCGTCGATCCCCGCAGGCGTGGAGGGATTGAGGTCGAGACCGATGATGCGCACGACGGCGTGCGCCGCGCGCGGGTGACGCCGCACGTAGTCGAGGAGCTCGCGCTTGGACTCCTCCTGCGCCAAGCGGCGCGCGGTCACGGCGAAGCGCCGGCGGCCGATCTGAAGATGGCAGTGCGGGTCGGCCATCAAGTTGAGGAACCACTCGGAGCCTTCGCCGAACCCGGAACCCACGATGTAGGCACCTGTGGCCGCGTCGCGCCGTACGACCTCGAGCACGGCATAGCGCGTCTGCCCCGAGCGGCGCCCGCGATGCTCGAGCAGGAGGAAGCGCGAGCCGAGCAGCCCCCCGAGCCCGAGGCGATAGAGTGCGATCGGGAGGCGGTAGAGTCGGAGGGTCAGACCGCGGGGCTTGCGCGAGTGCGGCACGGCGAACTCCAAGAGATCGATGCAACCTATCCAGTCCGTGGGTTCGAGTCGACTTTCGGGATCCCGCGGCGTTTCCACCGAACGTCGATGGACTACCCTCTCGAGCGGCGACGCCTCCGCGCCCGAGGAGGCCGGCGCGCTGAACGCGGAGCACTTGGGGGGGCGCGCTCATGCCGGAGTACTCGGAAGCTCCGAAGGATCCTGCGGCGTTCACGCAGCGGTTCGATCATTTCTACACGCGGTTCAAGCCGGTCTACGACCTGCTGGTCAGGGCACTCCTCGTGTGGAAGACATGGTTATGTTGCGCGCTGCCTCACCTCAAGGGGCCACGAATCCTGGAGGTCTCCTTCGCGACCGGTTACCTCATGACCCAATATGCCGGGCGCCTCGAGAGCCACGGCGTCGATCTCAACGAGCGAATGGTCGCGATCGCACGCGAGAACCTGCGCAAGCGCGGTCTGCGGGGTGAGCTGCGGCAGGGCAACGTCGAATCGCTCCCCTATCCCGATAGCTTTTTCGACACGGTGCTGAGCACCATGGCCTTCTCCGGCTATCCCGACGCGCGCAAGGCGCTCGGCGAGATGCTTCGCGTCCTCATGCCCGACGGCCATCTCGTCCTGATCGACGTGAACTATCCCGCCGACGGGAATCGGATCGGGACTCGACTCACGGATCTCTGGAAGCGGGCAGGGGATTTGGTGCGCGACATGGGCGCGCTTCTTCGCGAGCGCGGGCTCAACTACTCCGATGAGGAGATCGGAGGACGGGGGAGTATTCGCCTCTACGTGGCGACTCGGCAGGCAGGACGAGGCGAGGCGGGCATCGGCCACAAAGTGAGCGCGCTCCCTCACGACGCGATCAACACCTCCGTGCAAATTCCGAACGTACACCGGACCTCGCGGTGAAGGACCCGCCAATCAGACCCAGTGAACGCCTCCAGGCGGAGGGGACTGCAGCCGCCTACGAGCTGAGGACGCAGGGAGTGAACCGTTGTCCAAATGCGGCAGACGAGGCGCGACGGGAGCGTCTGCCCGAACGTCAAGCTGGCTAGGCAGAGTAGGCCGCCCGGAGCGAGCACACGTCGTGCCTCGAGCAGTGTTAAGCGGATCTCCTCCTCGCTGAGGAGGTCGAGCACGTAGGTGGAGAGAAATCGGTCGCAGGCCCTGTCGGCCACGGGTAGCCCCGGCGAGCCCTCCGTGAGCTGGACCTTGGCACGATCCGCCCATGGTTCGAGACGGGCCCTCGTCAGCTCGACCATCGTGCGGCTGATGTCGAGGCCGAGGTACGTCGCATGTGACGGGAATCGCTCCCGGAGGAGACGCGCCGCGAGGCGGCCGGTGCCGCACCCGAGCTCGACGACGGCGCTGGCGCTCTCGAACGCCGCATGCCGGAGGAGCACCTCGATCGCAGGATCCTCGTAGATCCGCTGGAGATCCTGCTTTCGCCCGAAGCGATCGTAAAACGCTTTCGCTTCCTCGTGCGATAGGACCCGGTCAGCCATCCATGGACTGTACGCCACCCTGCGCGAGCGAGGATACTTCTGCGATCTCGACCAGTGCGGCGTGGGGGCCCTTTAATTTTCTCCTCGGATCCATTGTCCAATCTGCCGCGCGTCGAGAAGATTCGTCGAAAGTCCCGCACGTTACGCGGCTGTCGCACTCCCCATCGTGATACTTTGAGCGCGTCCAAGACTGTGGACGTCTTGGCAAGGAGAGCGGCTACTGCGACGGCGGACGACCATTGATTCGACGCGCCCGACGCTGAGTAGCTCCTGCAGGCTGGTGTGGCGCCAGACAGGCGGCGGCGCCACCGTGGACTAAGTAGGATTGCGCCTGACGGGTTCTACAGAATGGGCGTTTCTCAATCCTCGCGGGAATCGCCACAAATACGACGAACGAGATGCTCAGCGGAGTTTGAGGATGCGCTTGAGGGTGCTGGCCTTGGACCTCGACGGCACGATCGCGGAGAACGGTGTCGTCGCGGCGGAGACCTGGAAGGTCTTACAACAGGCCAAGGCGGCCGGTATGGCGCTCCTGCTGGTCACGGGGCGCACCCTGGACAGCTTCGCCAGCGGAGGACCGTTCGCCGAGGTATTCGAAGCGATCATCGCTGAGGACGGTGCGGTCGTCTATTTTCCTCGCAACGACTCCGTCATGCTCCCGTTCGGTCGTGTCAGCCCGGAAGTGCGAAAGCGGCTGGAAGCACTGGACGTCCCTCTGGAGCGCGGTTCGGCCATCGATTCTACCCGGGTGCCGCATGATGAGCGGGTACTGCAGGTACTGCGGGAGACGGGCGGTGGCGCCACCGTTGAGTACAACAAGGGCGCTGTAATGGTGTTGCCGCCTGGCGCCACCAAGGGTACCGGGCTCCACGTCGCTCTGCAGGAATTGGGCTACTCGGCGCGCAGCGTCCTTGCTTGCGGTGACGCCGAGAATGACCGCAGCCTCTTTGAGATCGCGGAACTGGCTGTTGCCGTCGCCAACACCACCCCAGAGATGAAACTTGTCGCCGACGCCGTCTTGCCACATGCCGACGGCGAAGGCGTCCGCACCCTCGTGTCCGACTTGCTCAGTGGTAGGATCCCACCACGCAACCCGCGCCCGGAACGCCGTCTGTTTCTGGGGCACAAGGCGGACCTTACGCCCGTCCGCCTGGATGCTTTTTCCCTCATCCAAGGCAACCTGGGCATCATCGGATCCAGCGCGACTGGCAAGTCCTGGTTGGCAGGGCTGTTGGCCGAGGAACTGCTCAAACTAGGCTATCAGATTTGCATCATCGACCCGGAGGGCGACTATCGGGGCCTGCGGGCTTTTGCGCACGCCCTGGTGCTGGGCGGTCCGAACACCCGCCTGCCCCCGGTGGTCGATGTGTCGACGCTCAACGAGTACACGAACGTCAGTCTGATCCTCGACCTCTCGGGCCACGCGCTCGATGAGCGCACCACTTATGTCGCCGACCTGCTGCACGCGCTGGTGGGGCTGCGCAGACGGCGCAGTCGGCCGCACTGGCTCCTCATCGACGAGATCCAAAGCTTCTGTCCGCGGACCGGTGGCCCACTCACCGAGTTTATTGTCGAGCAGATGCGCGAGGGCGGCTTCGGGGTGGTGGGCTACCGGCCGAGTCAGGTGGCGCCGTCAGTGCTGCAGGCCATAGATCAATGGATATTCACGCGGATGCGAATACGGGAGGAGCAGGAGATCCTCCAGCACTACCTACCGCAGTGTTGTCCGCCGGGAACGATCGGGCTTTCAAACCTAGCCACGCTACCGCTCGGGCAGGCGCTGTTGTGCGCGGCGGAGCACGCGGACAACGACCACCCAGTAGCGAGCCAGGTCGCGTTCGAACCTACCCAGCGCCTCGCGCCGCACGTTCGCCATCTTCACAAGTACCTACGCGCACCGCTACCCGAGTCGAAGCGGTTCTACTTCCACATCGAGGGAAGTTATAGCGGGGCCCGCTCGGCGGCGAGCCTGTGGGAGTTCCGGGAGGCGTTATCTGACTTGCCTATCCGGACACTTCGGTATCACCTGGATCGGGCTGACTTCGAGCGCTGGATCCGCGAGGTGCTGCACTTCCAAGAACTTGCACGCCGCCTCCGCAAGCTTTCGCGCAGGCCGCTGGAGGGAGAAGAGCTTCGCGAAGCGCTCGTCGCGACCGTGGGCAACCGCTACGAGGAGTTAGAGAGTCTGATCTAGGCCTTTCTAAAATCGAACCAGGCAGGAGAGGAGACCCGATGAAATGGCTCGCGGTGGTGATGGCGCTCGCGATGATGGTGCCGGCGCCGCATGCATGGGCATCGATGAGAGGTGAATGGTTAAAGAAGACCTGTAAGGAACCGGCCCTCTCCTTCGCAAAGGGCTTATGCGATGGCTACGTCGCGGGTGTCGCGGACGCAAATCAAGTGTATGAGCTAAAGGACGGACAGCTCTTGCCTAAGTTAGCCGCAGACGGATCGATCGAGGGCGCTCATCTCGAGCTTCGATGGTGCTTACCGACAGGTTCAACAGGGCCTCAACTCGTGAAGGTCGTAAAGAAGTGGCTCGCACAGCATCCTGAGGAATTGCGCGAACAAGCCGCAGCTGTCATAGCCAAAGCCCTGCAACAGGCGTTTCCCTGCAAAGGGGACTGACCCGCTGCGCTGCAAGGCGCCGCCACTTTTTGGACGAGGGGCAGTGAACCCGAGGACGGATGGGGCGCTGACCGTGCGAGGGGGAGGAGCCGAGTGTGCGGCTCGACCAGTGGGGATCCTCCGCGGACACGGCCGAAGCCCTCTCCGGATCCGTACTATGCGTCGAGGACCGAAGGTCCGTGGCCTAACGCCGAGATCCTCCGCGACGAGAAGGTCGCGTTGTAGATTTCTGTCAATCGGTCACTGGTGCAGCGAGGAGGACGCGCCCATGGCCCTGCGGCTGATCGAGATTGTGATGCCCGCCAGCGAGCGACGCCGGCTCGAGCAGACCCTGGCGGAGAGCCCGCTGCTCGGCCGCTGGAGCCGTCCGCTCGATGATGAGCTGCTGAAACCAGTTCATCGGGACAAGCGCAGGCTCGTCTGCGCCTTGTTCCGTGCAAGCGTCCGCTTCAAAAGGACGGAATAGATCGGCTTGCTGCCGAGGAGTTCCGCAACGATTGTAGCGGCCGCGCAGGTCAGGAGGAGCGGAAGAATCTGCTCATAGTTGGCGGTGATCTCGATCGCGAGAAAAGCGGCGGTAATCGGGGCGCGAACAGTCGCGGTGAATAAGGCACCTATCCCCGCCACCGCGAATACTCCGGGATTACTAACCAGGTGCGGAAACAGGGTGTGGATCGAGTGCCCATACGCCATTCCGAAGAGCGTCCCCAGGGCGAGCATCGGCGCGAAGATCCCGCCTGGCGCTCCGCACCCGTAGCTCACGGCGCTCGTCCCAAAGCGCACCACGAAAAGGAGCAGGAGGGTGGCCGCGGTCATCGGGAGCGCTAAGACCATTGGGATGAGCTCATCGCCACTCCCCACTGTCGCCGGGTAGCGCCACGCCAGAAGACCGATCGCTCCACCGACGATCGGCCCTACTGCGTGATGGGCCCATCCTGGGAGGCTGTCGAAACGGTCGAGCGTCCATACGAGAAGACGGGCGAAGGCGAGTCCAAGAAGGCCGAAGACGGCACCGAAGAGCGGGAATAGCCAGAGTGAGGCGAGGGGCGGTGCATCGAATGTGAGAATGGAGATCGCAGGTCCCTGACCTGTGAGTATCCGAACCGCGATATCAGCCGTTGCGCAGGCGATGACCACCGCCTGGACGGACGTAAAGGTATACTTGAACTGCGGTCGCATTTCCTCAAGAACGAAGACGATCCCTGCAAGCGGCGCGTTGAAGGCTGCCGAGAGTCCCGCGCCGGCTCCCGCCGCAACCAGCGTGCGCTCGACCGCCAACGGCAGTCGTCCGAGGTCGGCGATCATTTTTCCGAAATTGCCCCCTATCTGGATCGTTGGGCCCTCGCGGCCGAGCACCATGCCCCCTCCCAATGCGAGAAGGCCGCTCACAAATTTGATGGGGAGGACCCGCTGCCAGCGGAGCGGGCGCACACCGTCGAGGGCGCCCTCAATCTCCTGTACGCCGCTGCCACCGGCTTCGGGGGCGAATCGGCGCACGAGAAAGAGGGCGAGCGTCGTCATCAAAGCCGTTGCACTGATCGAGAGGAGGAGCGAAACGACTCCGCGCGATCCTCCGGGCGCGAGCAGCGCGCCCCGCTCTTCTGCGAAACCATGAACCAGGATTCGGAAGACTGCACCCACCATGCCGGCGCCCGCGCCGACGAGTGCCGCCCAGGCGAAGATCCGGAGGGGGCTGTATTCCGTCTCGAGTCCGCCGAGGTGCCCCCGCCGGGATTTCAAGTCGCGAAGAGGAGAGGGCGGCCCGCTCATCCCGCCTCCGCTGGCAACAAAGCCGATCTTGTGATCGACTGGGAGTTGTAGCAAGTGCTCCGAGTTCGGAGTCGCCAGTCCAACCCGGAAGGCGGCAACACCCTACCATGACTCGGCCCACCGCGAACGCCTTAAGATCCGCTCCTTGCCATGGGAACAAGGATGATCGTCTGGTTCTTCGGCAGCGCGTACTCGCGCGGGCCTTGACTCACCTGGCCACACATTCGGCTAGCGCTGCTCGCCGGGAAGGGTTGCGACNNCCAGGCACGACGTGCGCAATCCGGATGAACGCAGAAGGCGCGACTTCAAGCCCCGTCGTACACGGGACCGAGCGGCGTAGGATTGGCGCCCCACTTGAGGATCGTCCCTGAAAAGGGCCGCGTCTCAGCTCCAACCGCCTCAGGCACCCATCGTCCCCGGGGACCCTACGGCGAATTGGTGCCGTCGACAATGAACTGCGTACCGACGTTCTTCGCCGCGTTCGATTCCATTGTCCTCATCGACCGCCGGGGAATGCGTGCAGGAAGCCCTGGCGTCGACGACCGGNNAGCCTAAGCTTCGCTTACCTATCCCGAGGCTGGTCCATCGTCTGCACACCCCGGTATCATCATTGTGCGCCAGCTCTTTTCGCATCCGTAATCCAGTCTTTCGCGGCGAGTGATTCGGAGAGCCTGAACAGTCGGACTTCTCCATGGAAGAAAGGTTTGAACATGCTAATTGCAGCGCGCAGCCACGCGTGATCGGTAACCACGGCGACGTGGCTGAAATCGTGCCAGTGCTTGAACCCGAACAAGCTGTCATCCCACAGTGCCTCAAGCTCAAACCCTATGAACTCGTTTCCGATAACATAAAGCATCCGAATCGGACCCTTGGCCATCATTGCTTCGGCCTTAGGGATGAGTGTGTGTTGATAGTCCTTATGCGTTACCCTGCCGATGGCTTCAACCGCTATCACATCCTGCGGCAGACCGTCGATGAATTTGAACATCGCGTCCTCCATTTGCTCTTAGGAATTGGGATCCGGGGAGACGCCTCCTTGATCCGTGTTACACGCGGCTGGCGCGCAGGGCAGCCGTGCGGGCCTTGCGGAGCTCCTCACGGAACTTCGGATGCGCGATGGCGATGAGGGCCTCGGCGCGCTCGGGGAGCGAGCGCCCGTGCAGCTCGGCGATGCCGTACTCGGTGACAATGGTGTGCACGTCGGCACGCGTGGTGACGACGCCGGCGCCGGTCGCCAGCGTCGGCACGATGCGCGAGAGGGAACCGTGCTTCGCGGTGGCCGGTAGCGCGATGAAGGAGCGCCCGCCTACCGACAGCGTCGCGGCGCGCACGAAGTCGACCTGGCCGCCCACACCGGAATAGATCCGCGGACCGATGGAATCCGCATTCACCTGCCCCGTGAGATCGATCGAGAGGGCCGAGTTGATCGACGTGAGGCGATGATTCTGTGCGGCGGAGATGGGCAGGTTGGTATGATCGCATGGATGCAACTCGACGATGGCGTTCTCGTGCAGCCAGTCGTAGAAGGCACGGGTGCCTAGGCAGAAGGTCGAGACGACCTTCTTGCCGTGCCGCGTCTTAAAGCGGCCGGTGACGATGCCGCTCTCGACTGCGCGCATAACGCCGTCGGAGATCATCTCGGAATGGACCCCGAGATCATCGCGGTCCTCTAACAGCGCCAGCACCGCATTGGGGACGCCACCGATACCCAGCTGCAGCGTCGCACCTTCCGGGATGAGCGGCGCGATGTGGGCGGCGATTTTCTGCTCGTCCTCGGTCGGCGCTTCGTCGGAGAGCTCGATCAGCTCATCCTCGGCTTCGACGATCGCATCCACGTCGGAGACGTGGAGGAAGGCGTTGCCGTAGGTCCGCGGCATGCGCGGGTTCACCTGCACGAGCACGTGCTGGGCGACCTCCGCTGCGGCGAGGGAGGCCAGCACCTCCACGCCCAGAGAGAGGAAGCCGTGGCGGTCGGGCGGCGACGTCATGAGCAGAGCGACATCCACTTGCGGCCGCTGACCGCGCAAGAGCGCGGGGATCTCGGAGAGGTTGCAGGGGACGTACTCGGCACGGCCGTCGTTCACGGCGTCGCGGTCGGCGGGGCCAACGAAGAAGGAAAGATGACGGATCAGGCCCTG
>DOUU01000301.1:14406-17268 GCA_003520425.1 Deltaproteobacteria bacterium | reverse complement strand
GCATCGAGGACAAAGCGCCTCGGCTCGACCGGCTTTGCCGAGCTGGTGTCAACCGCCCCCGCAACGATGCGCGTGTTCCAGCCTTCGCACGGGATCAGCCGTCCCCCGTGCGCTGGCTCCCTCCTATGGTTGCCCGCTTCCGGTTGGGGCCTTCATCACTTCGGTCTGGCGTGTACAACCCCTGTGCATCTGCGAGGTCGCGCTGCTAGTGAATCTCGCAACTTCACGACAAACGTCGCAGCACGCAACCATGCCCGCCGCTGCGACGTATTAAAAGAGTGCGAGAGCGTGACCGCGCAGCGCTTCCGAAGGGGCAGCAGACAATCTGAAGACGCTCTCGTTCCGCTTCCGGGCGGTCCACGGACTGCGGCCCTTACTCCCCGCGGAGGGAAGGCGATCGCCGTCTCCCTATGATGGCGCATCGCCCGAGGAACCTTCGATGTTGAAAAGCGACCATCGCCAGGAGTTCGGCCGCGGCGAGCTTACCTTCAAGCGGACCGCGTATTTTCGGAGCGCCGCTGCGGCCGGTGGCTTCATGATTCTCGGATTCCTTGCGGCCGTCGCCGTATCCGGCCGCGTGGAACGCGCAGGAGCCTCGGTTCAGATCCGAATGTTGCCCTCATCCGGCTTCACTCCATCGAGCCTGACAGTGCTAAGGGGCACTCTCGTGACCTGGGTGAATGATGACAAGCTGCCGCACACGGTGACTTCGAGCGAAGGGGTCTTCGCGTCACAGGCGATCCATAGCGAGGAATCGTTCTTCTTCCGTTTCGAGGTGCCCGGCACTTACACATACTTTTCAGGGTTCGAACCCCATATGATGGGAAAGATTGTAGTTCATTAAAGCGTCCAGGCGCTGCGGTAGTCGCCGTCGTCCGTGAGCACTTGCCTCGCAGCTGCCAGGCCGCGACGCGGCGGCGCGTAAAGCTTCGGTTCACGATCTGGCGAACCCTCGAGAACCCGAGCGAGTCGAGCCGTGTCCGCCACGCAAAGTTCAGGAGGGAAAGGGACCATCGGCCGGAAAGGGGCTGCCCTCGGAGCTTGATTCGCCTCGCGACACGCCAATCGGCCCTCTCCGACTGGCCGTTCTGGCCTAGTCGGTACCCTCATCCTTGGAGCTGAATGCGACCCGGCTGTGGATAGGTGAGGCGAGGTCGTTTACCCACTTGCGGGTCCATTGGGCCGTCTCGCCGGGGCCACCGACATCGCCTCAGCCTCGAGTGGGTGGCCTCTCCCTTCCCTCCAGCTGCATCTAGAGCTGATGCGGACCTTCCCCATCCACCCATCTGGATGCCCGTCAACGCGCTGATCGTTCGGGCTCTGCTCCAATACCATATGTACTACGGAAAGGAATTCATCATCGAATGCCCCACGGGCTCGGGGCGGTGGATGAACCTCTATGAGGTTGCAGAAGAAATCGCCCGCCGGATGACGAATATCTTCCTACGCGATGAGCACGGCCGCCGGCCTGTCTATGGAGGAGCTCAGAAGTTTCAGCAGGACCCGCACTGGCGCGACTACGTCTCGTTTTACGAATATTTCCGTGGTGACACTGGGGCTGGTCTTGGCGCGAGCCACCAGACGGGATGGACGGGAGTCGTTGCCCGGGGCATGCACCTGTTCGCGACCAGCACGGCCGAGCAGTTCCTGGAGTTGGGAAAGCTCGCGGCGATCACTGAGGTGGAGAAGGAGGGGAGTGGTTGATCGCGTTAGACCTCGCGTCGCGAACGAGCCATCGCAGGTTGTAAGTTGATTGCATGCGGAGGGGAGGCGCTCACCAGCCTCGAGAGGGCACCGCTGTCGGCCGCAATGGGCGCCCTTCCCTCCTCCCAACCAGCAAGGCCCCAGGATCGCTCCGAGCCCTTCATGGACCCGTGCAACGCCTCAAGATCTAGCGCAGGTATGCACGCGGGAACTGCACCGCAGATCCCCTATGAAGTGGGATTAGCAGCCAACAGGAGGATGTAGCGAAGGCCGCGGGTATGCGATCGGCTCTGTTGGTTTCCGGTCGCTTTTGCCTTCGGCCTCATTCGAAGGGCCGACGACTTAGGCGATAGCCGCGTCTTGCCGATTCCATTCTTGAAATGGGGGACGCGCGCATGCAAAAGATCTTCGGCATCCTACTCATCGTTCTTGCAATCTGGGTCGCGATCGAAGTCTTCACCAAAGGAATGGACGGCGCCTTCGGAGGCCTTCTGGCAGACCACTCGAGCCCGCGAGCCAACGTTCAGGCTGAGGGCGGTCTCCCAAGCCGCGCCCGTGATCGGGTGACGCGAGCACTGCAAACTCACGAAGAACGAACTCTCCGCCAAACCGATCCTGACGGCCGGCCAGGCGAGTAGGCGTCAGCTAGATTTTGGGAGAGATGCCCAAAGGCCAACCAGCGCGCGTGAAGAAGATGCGAGCAAGCGGAAGGAGCGCTCAATGACTCCTGACGTGGGCAGCGAGGCGCCTGACTTTGAGCTCTTCGATTCGACCGGGCTCGAGCACAGCCTGGGTTCGCTTGTGGCCAGCGGACCCCGTGTTCTCCTCTTCTACCGAGGCCATTGGTGACCATTCTGTCTCCGCCAGTTGGCGGAATATCGCNNTCCGCCAGTTGGCGGAGTATGGCCACGCCTACAAGGCGATCCGCGCCGCTGGGGCGGACGTCGTCGCGCTTTCGGTCGATTCCCAGGCGCGCTCCGAGGCGGTGCGCATGCAGCTCGGGCTCCCCTATCCCGTCCTATGCGATCCNNGCTCGCGCCGCGGTAAGGGCATGGGATCTTTACAACCCGGACGAGATGGGCGGGATCGCCGTTCCGGCCGTGTTCGTGATCGGGCCTGATCGGTGCGTGCGCTACCGCTCGATCGACTCGACGCGAG
>DOUU01000301.1:312-14311 GCA_003520425.1 Deltaproteobacteria bacterium | reverse complement strand
GTGCCGAGGCGTGCCACGCGCTCGGCACGAGCCCGGTCCTCAGACCGGCTCCGCTCCAAGGGCGGCCGCGGCCACCTCGTTCAAGCCGCCGCCTCTGCCTCACGGTGCGCGTCGAGGCGCGCTGAAGGGGTTTCCCCTCGGCAGATCGCCGAGGATCCGCTCCGTGGAGGCGCGCGCCTCTTCAAGGAGAGGTGCCCGAAGCGCGCGTTTCGTGGCGCGGTAGGCACCGAGCTCGAGGCCACGGAGCGCGCCCGCTCGTTCGAGTGCACGCGCCTCGAGCGCTTCCCGCGAAGCGGCGAGCTCGTGAACGAGACCCCACTCGAACGCCTCGCTGGCTTTGAGCTGACGGCCGTGCAGCAGCAGCTCTGCATGTCGCACCGGCGCCATTGCGGCGGTGCAGATCGCCGCCGTCGATCCGATCAACGGGATGCCCTGCGACACCTCAGGGAGCCCGTAGCGCGAATCCACATCATCGACTGCGAACCGCAGGTCCGAGGCCAGATAGAGCATCAAGCCGCCGGCGAGCGCATGTCCGGCGGAGCCCGCCAGCACCGGCTTCGGAAACAAGAAAACGCGTTCCATGGTGCTGACGAACGCCTGCGTGGTGGCCCGGAGCTCTGCAGGGGCCAGCTTTGGCAACAGCTTGCGGTCGAGTCCCGCACAGAAACAACCCGGCCGTCCAAACAGCAGCAGCGCGGTGACGCCAGGATCTGCCTCGACGCGATCGAGGGTGGCGCCAAACTCGGCGCACCAGCCGGACTCGATCGCATTCACCTTGCCGTCGTCCATGCGTACGACCGCGAACCCTCCTTCGACGGTGCAACGGATGCGCCCCATACGCGCTATCCGCGGTAGCGACGCCACACGGCGTCGCGTCGCTGCTTGAGCTGGGCTGCCCGCTCGGACGGGGCGACACGCGGCGTCGAGAGTGGCAACGCTGCCGCTAGCTCTGCCAGCGCGACGCGCTCGAGCTCGACCTTCGGTGCCTCCTCCGCCAGCAAGAAGCGGATTGCGAGCGTACCGCGCTCGTGACCCGCCGTATCAAGCCAGTTCGGAATGCCAGGATCCACGTGCGCGATTACGCCGCGGAACGCGCCATCCGCATCGAGTTGTGCTTGATGGGCGTTGAGGGACGTCTGATGACTCCCGAAGTCCAAGCTTTCCCACCACCAGTTGGCGAGCGACACACTCCAGTGACGACAGGGGGGCGGATGGAAACGCACGATCACCGCCTCGTCGCTTGCGCAGTGAAAGTTCCCCATGCCGTAGACCTGGCCACGCAAGCCAGCGCGCTGATTGCTCTCTTCCGGTCGTGTCACCCAGAACGAGTTCGGCGCCATCCCCTCCACGAGTCCGCGACTCATGCGGTCCCAGAGCGCCCCGCCGCGATCGATCCAGGTGACGAGCCGCTCGAGGCGCGCTGCGATTTGATCGCTGCGCATCGGCTGCAAAGCGCTGCCTCCATCGACACGTTCGATCGCCAGATCGCCCGGCTGCTCGCGTTCCCAGTCGGCGAAGTACTGACGCACCAGTAGAAACTCCGCGTTGGGCGCGACCGGCAACCAGTTGCGCGGCCGCGCCGGGCCCCCGAGCCAGAGCTCAAAGCTGCCGTCGACCGCGAAGTTAAGCTCGAGATCGCTGACCGACGACACGGTTCCCCACGCCGCGATGTCTCCGAGCGCGAAGTGCCCCCAGTTCACCTGGAAATCGACGTGTTTCGCCGTGCCGCGGCTTCCCCACACGCGATAGACTGCGTCACCGCGTAGCGCTGCAAACAGATACAGGCAGTCCGGCATGTCGAGGCCCCACTGCCAGGCGGGATCGACCATGCGGGCAAACCGGGGCGCGTCCGGATCGGCGTGCTCAACGCACAGCAGATGGCCGGCCACGAGGAACCGCAGGAGGTGGCGGAAGCCCTCCGCGCGATCGCGCGGCGCGGTCGGCGCGCCAGGTCCGAGAACCCGCTGCTCGGCGCGCGCCAGTGCCGCGAGGACAGCGCGCCAAGCCTCGGCCGAGGCAAGTCGCGGATCGTCGGGGTCGTTCACGCGGTGCAAGCCTCCGATTGCGCGCGGCGATGTGCCAAGGTAACCCAGGAGGCGCCATGAGCACGCCCATCGCACGCTTCATTGTCGGCACAGGCCGCTGCGGCTCGACGCTGCTCTCGCGCATGCTGGCCGAGCATCCCGACGTCTGTTCGATCTTCGAATTCTTTACCGGCCTCGATTGGGGTCGCCGCTTCGCCGAGGGTCCTGTCGCCGCAGCGGATTTCACCGAGTTGATCTCGCGCCCGCAGCCGGTGATCGACGCCGTGCTGCGGCGGGGCTATTCCGTCGAGGAGGTCACCTATCCCTTCGGCGTCGGCCGCTTTGCGCGCGGCGATAGCATGCCGTGGATCCTGGTTTCGATGCTGCCGCGCCTCGCGGACGATCCGGATGGGCTCTTCGAGGAGGTGGTCAGCTTCGCTCAGCGACTTCCGGAGCAGCCGCTGCGTCAGCACTACCGAGCGCTATTCGAGTGGCTTGCTGCGCGTGGGGGTCGCCACCACTGGATCGAGCGCTCCGGCTCATCGGTCGACTACCTGGCGTCACTGTACGCACTCTTTCCGGAAGCCCGCGTCGTGCACATCCACCGCGATGGACGAGAGGCCGCGCTCTCGATGCGCGAGCACCACGCCTATCGTGTGCCAATCTCGCTGATGTACGACGCGCCCGTTGCCTCGGGCAGGCGTCCTTCGGAGCTCGGCGCCATCGATTTCACGGCGCCGGCGCGCCCCGACGATCCGATCTCGCAGATCCTCGCCTCACGTCCCCCAGTGGAAGCCTTCGGCCGTTACTGGAGCGACCAGGTGATTCGCGGTGCTGACGCTCTGGCGCACGCGGATCCCGCAACTCTTCTTGAAGTGCGCTTCGAGGACGTGATCGTGAAACCCAAGGACGTGATGCACGCGATCGCGGCGTTTTTCGGCCTGGAGGAAAGAGTCGGCTGGCTTGCGCGCAGCGCTGGACTCGTACGTGGCATCCCACCACCGCGCTTCGGCCAGTTGACGGAGACCGAGCGTACCATCCTCGACGCGGCGACCCTTCCTGGAATGATCCGACTGGGACGCGCTTGACCATAGGTTCTCGAATCAGCCTATATCGTCTACCGCCGCCGTGCGGATCTACCCCGTATGGGTGTGTGCGTGGCGGCGATTGTACGAGACGCGAAGCCTTACGAACCAACCATCCCCTTTGTAGGACCTCTCCCACGAACAGCCTATGCGCGTGCGGACGGCGCTAGGATGAAGCATTCGTTCGGGGTGGGTCATCTTCTGGACAGGCGTCAATCGTCCAGACGGCCCTGGGTAAGCGATCGAAGGAATACCCCGAGTACGGAGGAGAGCATGCAGGCGGAGGGGATCGCCTTCGTAACCGGCGCGAGCCGCGGCATCGGAAGCGCCATCGCACTCGAGCTCGCGCGCCGCGGCTTCGAGGTGTGGGCTTCGATGCGCGAGCCAGAGCACGGCGCCGGCCTCGCGGCAAGGGCCGCCCTCACGGGGGCGAAGCTGCGGGTCGTGCACCTCGACGTGACGCGGCCCGAGACGATAGATCTCCCCGACGGCATGCGCGTGCTCGTCAATAACGCTGGAATCGAAGGCTCGCAGCTCCCCGTCGAGCACGCGCCGATCGAGGAATGGCGCACGCTCTTCGAGACCAATCTCTTCGGCCTCCTCGAGGTCACGCGCCGCTCGATTCCTAAGCTACGCGCTGGGGGTGGCGTCGTCTGCAACGTAGGCTCCGCTTCCGTGCTCGTGCCGATGCCATTCTTCGCCGCCTACCGCGCGAGCAAGGCGGCCGTCTCCGCGCTCGGAGAGTCGCTGCGCACGGAGCTCGCACCTTTCGGCATCCGCGTACTCGAGATCCTCCCTGGCGCGATCGACACCGACATGCTTGTGCGGTCGGATCACGCGCCGGAGGCGGTGGGCCGTGCGGGCTACACCGAGATGGCGGAGCGCGTCCACCGTGTGCGGCGCAACCCCGCGCTCGCGCCCACTCCGACCGAGCAAGCGGCGGTCGCGATCGCCGACGCCATCCTCAACGATGGCGCTCCCTTGCGCGTAGCGCCCGATCCGATGGGCGCCGCACTACTCGCGGCGTGGCGGGCGCAGGACGACGAGGCGACGATGCGCCCGATGCTCGCCTTCTTCACCGGCCGCGAGGCGGGGTGACGCAGTTGCGCTGCGCTCGCTCCGTGTGCGAGTGTGAGCCTCGATCCCTTTTGCCCCGTATCACCGGTGAAGCGAAGATGGACTGGGAGCGTAGGTGACGAGGCGCCGCTCGTCCCTCTCTTGCTTGCGACCCTGATCACCCGGAGTTTGAACCGTCGTCGAGAAAATGGTCTTCGAACGCAACGATCAGGGACGCGGCGCATGAAGTCTAGAGCGGGTACACGGCTTCGTCGTGGTGGGGTCATG
Organism: Deltaproteobacteria bacterium; assembly: GCA_003520425.1. GTDB lineage: Bacteria > Myxococcota_A > UBA9160 > UBA9160 > UBA9160 > UBA9160. The sequence continues at coordinate 9,858 of DOUU01000301.1, read as the reverse complement.
AGGCGGGAGATCCCCGGCATTCCCGCGATCCGCGCGCGTCACGGCAATGCGGTGAGCCCCGGTCATCGGCTTGGGCAAAGCCGGGCGAGCGACTTAGTCCCCGACACAATGTTGCAACGAAGGGCCCCCAGGGCCCGTCAGTACCGTTGTAGCCCCCCTGATCCTCCCACGGGAGGGCTGCAGGGTCAGTGATCCGCCGGGACCCTATCGGCTAGACACGTTCGACTTGCCCGCCGCTCTCGGCCCAGTCCTTAAACGCACCCAAGTTGCGCACGTCCCGGTAGCCCAGGTCTTGCAGCGTCTTACCCGCCAGTGCCGACCGTCCACCCGAGGCGCAATAGACGATCACCGTCCGCCCAGGGTCGAACGCCGGGTCGTGGTAGGGTGAGGTCGGGTCGGCGCGAAACTCCAGCATTCCGCGCGAAACGTGAAGCGCGCCCGCAACCTTGCCGCTGGCCTGCAGCTCCGGCGCGTCGCGCACGTCGACGACCAGGGCACGGCCGCTCGCAAACAGGGCGGCCGCGTCCTCACGGCTGATCCGCGGCACCGCGGCATTGGCGGCCGCGAGCATCTCCTTGAGCGAGCTCGACATTTCGAGCCTCCCGGCAGCCATCGACGCGCCCTGCCAATCCTTTGGGCCAAACGTCCCGACCGAACTTTGTACGAACTCGCGAGAGTGCTCTACTGCCAAAAGTCGGTCAAGCGGATGCCGCCGCTAGGTAGCGTCGGCTGTTGGCGTGAAAGCACCGCGGGTGGCCGAGCACCCAACGCGGCCGGTCGAGCTGTGATCCAAGATCATCGGTGGCCGGTTCCCGAGCCATGACCGGCGGGACCTCGAGCCGGCGTCGAGCCGTGAACGCATCCGCCCAGCCACTTTGGAGCATTGGGCGCGAAGCGAGCGCAAGCCCTCCCTCCGGAGCAATGCGACGCGGGTATCCAGCAGTTGTCACACGTCGGCGTCGAGTCGTCGCTGACGGTGGCCTTCGCGTCCCTTGCTATTTCCAACTGCTGAAAGCCGCCAACTCCAAGCGCACCGACATTCTCGACCGCGCGACTACTGGCGATCGCCGCATTCACCGGCCAAGTCACATCCGCTCGACGAGGGGTTGGGCGCCGTGTCTATCCTAGGCATCCGTTGTGCTCTCATGCAGGCTTGTCGGACAGGATGGCGGGGCTGTCGTGGCGCATTGACACATAGCCCCGCGAGACGTGAGGCCCACGGGTGTCCGTTCGAGGCGCCCTGCTCCGACAGGGGAACCCCGTGCCCTCGGGCTTTGGAAATCCCCCTCCTGCATGCTCGCCCGGACGGGCTCGCGCTTCCCGCACCACCCCAAATCTCCCATCCGCCCGGTCGAGACCGGCGGACGTGCAGCCGGTGCCCCAGAAACGCTCCCTGCCCTCGAGGCGCCTCGGATGCGAGGATCCGATCCCGAACGCTGCCCTGGGGAAGCGGACCTCGATCGCCTGCACGCCGCGATGGGAGGTCGTACAGACCTCGCCGCCACGCAGGGACGGCCGGGGGTACTTGTAGGGAACGCGCGAGAAGTTGCGTTGGCTCGAGGCTCCTCGTTCGAAGGGCACAGCCCGAGGCGTAGCCGCGGAGGGGCCGCGCCTCTACCATCGGCGGTGCGTGCTCGAGCCGCGATGCCGAGTCTCCGCGCGGTTGGCTGCGACGCTCGTCGAGTGTCTCAGGGGATGGAACACGCACTGTCTCCGTTCGAGCGGGTCGCTGGCCAAGGTCGCGGCGCCGTATTCTGCGGCCCAACGCGCGCAGAGCCGAGACGCGGCGGCGACCTAAGGTCCTCCACCATGCGCGATCGGATGAGCACGCGACGGCTGTCGATGGTTTTCATCGGACTTCTGGTCGGCGTTCTCACGCTGAGCGCAATCGTCAGGTTCGGGTGGTTTCCCGGCCGTGCGGTTCAGAGCGCTCTTCTCGTCTCCGGGAATATCGAGGCGCACGAGAGCGTTCTTGGCTTCAAGACCGTGCAGTCGCGCCTCGTCGAGCTGCCCTTCGATGAGGGGCAGTGGGTGGACGCAGGAACCGTTCTCGCGCGCCTAGATGACAGCGATTACCGGCAAGAGGTGGCCGTCGACAGGTCAGCGCTCGCCGTCCAGGAGCGCCAGCTTGAAGCAGCGGAAGAAAATCTCGAGGCAGCCAAGAAAATCGTGGCCATCGACCAAGCCGACCTCGCGCAGAAGTCCATCGACTTCGAGCGCGCCCGGAACCTTTGGGAAACGAAGGTTGCGTCCGCACAGACCCGCGACCTGGCCCACACGGCTCTTAAACAATCGACGGCGATGCTCCAGCGCGACCAGGCGCTCCTTGGTGTTGCCGAAAAGAACCTCGCCGTTGCACGCAGCAGCGTCGAGAACGGGCGCGATCGCCTGAAGCTCGCTGAGATCAATTTGGGCTACACAGTTCTCACCGCTCCATTCGCCGGGGTGATCCTTGTACGCCAGGCCGAACTGGGAGAGGTCATGCTGCCCGGAACACCCGTCGTTACCCTGGCCGACCTCGATCACGTGTGGCTCCGCGCCTACATCAATGAGAAGGACATCGCCAAGATCCGGTTTGGCCAAAGGGCGGTCATCCGAACCGACACCTATCCGGACAAGCGCTACGAGGGCCGCATCTCGTTCATTTCCTCCCAGGCCGAATTCACGCCGAAGAGCGTCGAGACACATGCGGAGCGCGTTACGCTCGTCTACCGGATCAAAATCGACGTGGACAATTCCGGTGGCCATGATCTCAAGCCTGGCATGCCCGCCGACGCGAGCATCGAGCTGAAACCGTCCAGTGCCTCAAACTAACGGAGAATTCGCGGTTCGAGTGAGCGCTCTCACGAAGCGTTTCGGTGCCCTCACGGCGGTCGACCGCCTGGAGTTCGTAGTACGTCCTGGGGAGATCTTCGGCCTCGTGGGGCCGGATGGCGCGGGCAAGACGACGACCATGCGGATGCTGGCCGGTGTGCTGGCGCCCGATCAGGGTTCTGCGGTCGTGGCGGGTTGTGACATCGTCGCCGAGAGCGAAGCACTCAAGACACAGATCAGCTACATGCCACAACGCTTTGGCCTGTATGAGGACTTGACCGTCGACCAGAACATTCGGTTCTACGCCGACTTGTTCGGCATGGCTCGTGCAACACGTGAAGAGCATGCCTCACGGCTTCTCGCGGCATCCGGCATGAGCGAGTTCCGGCAACGCCTCGCGGGTCAGCTCTCCGGGGGGATGAAGCAGAAGCTTGGCCTCACCTGCGCGCTGATCCACACTCCCAAAGTCCTCCTGCTGGACGAACCGACCACCGGAGTGGATCCGGTCTCGAGGAGGGATTTCTGGCGCATCCTCTATTCCCTGGTAGGCGAAGGGGTAACCGTCGTCATTTCGACGTCCTACCTGGATGAAGCCGAGCGCTGTCACCGGCTCGCGCTCCTACGTGCCGGGCGGCTGCTCCTGTGCGATACGCCCGCCCAGCTGAAGAGTCACTTGCAGGGCGATATCGTTGTCGTGCTTTCCTCAACCCCTCGAGAGGTACGAGCCGCCCTCTCCGGTGCGCCAGGAGTGTGGAACGCGGTCCTGATGGGCGTTGGAGTTCATCTGGCCGTGGACGATGCCGCGCGGCGCATCCCCGAACTCGAGCAAAAGCTCGCCGCCGCCGGTCTTTCCTTCGAATCCGTGGCACAGGTCCCTCCCACGATCGAAGACCTCTTCGTGAAGGTCGTCGGGGTCGGGCAGTCGGAGCGAGAATGAGCCAGATCGCGACCGGCGCCTCTTCGGTCGTCGTGGAGCGTTTGGTCAAACGCTTCGGCGCCTTCACGGCCGTGAACGACGTGAGCTTCACCGTTCACTCCGGTGAGATTATGGGCTTTCTTGGACCCAACGGCGCTGGCAAGTCAACGATCATTCGCATGCTGTGCGGCCTTCTGCGTCCCACGTCGGGTCGAGCCTTGGTCGCCGGGTTCGATGTAGCGCGCGAGCCCGAGGCTGTGCGTGAGCACATCGGGTACATGTCCCAGAAATTCTCGCTCTACAACGATCTTACCGTAATCGAAAATCTTCGCTTTTTCGGAGGGATGTACGGTGTGGAGGGCCGCGCGTTCGCCACTCGCAGTGCCTGGGCACTCGAGATGGCAGGCCTTCTCGGGCGGGAATCGACCCTGACGGCGGAGCTTGCGAGCGGCTGGAAGCAACGACTTGCACTGGGTTGCGCCGTACTCCATCGCCCTCCCGTCCTGTTTCTCGACGAGCCAACATCGGGAGTGGATCCTCTGGCGCGCCGCGCGTTCTGGGAGCTGATCCAGCAGATGGCCGCGAGCGGGGTCACCGTCTTCGTCTCTACCCACTACATGGACGAGGCGGAGTACTGTCATCGCTTGGCCCTCATCGATCGGGGACAGTTGGTCGGCCTCGGCGCACCCGCTGAGCTCAAAACCCACGCGTTGCGCGGGGAACTCCTGGACCTCGATTGCGAACCCCTCGGTCTGGCGATCGAAGTCATTCGAGAAGCACCGGGTGTCCTCGATGCCGCCGTCTTCGGAAGCACGCTCCACGTTGTGGTGGCAGATGGAAATGCTGCCCTCCAAGAGCTGCCGCCTTACCTTCGGGCACGCGGCGTCACCCTCTCGAGAATCCGGCGCATCTATCCCTCCCTCGAAGACGTCTTTGTGCAGCAGCTAAGCGGCCGACTCGCGGAAAAGAGGGCAACTCCGTGACGTGGCGACGCTTCGCGGCCATTGCTCGCAAGGAGTTCATCCACATCTGGCGGGACGGCCGCAGTCTCGGAATCGCCCTCTTCATGCCCATCATGCAGATGGCTCTTATCGGATACGGCGCCAGCCTCGACGTGAAGCACGTTCCGGTCTGCACCTCGGATCGCGAGGGCAGCCAGCGCAGCCAGGACCTCCTCAAGCGCTTCCAGGCCTCGGAATACTTCGATCTTGTCGAGTGCGTGCCAGACGACCGTGCCCTGATCGCTGCGATCGATGCGGGAAGATGTCGGCTCGGGCTCGTGATTCCGACAGATTTTTCGGAACGTCTGCGCGACACCGCGAGCAGCACGGTCCAGGCCATCGTCGACGGCACCGATGACAACACCGCCAATGTCGCAATTGCCTACGCGCAGGCTGTCGTGAGCGGCTACTCCGCCGAGGTTCGGCTTGATTTTCTGTCCCGCCGGGGTCTCGCGAGCCAAGCCGTTCCCCCCCTCTCCGTAGAATCACGCGTCTGGTTCAACGAAGACTTGGAGAGCCGAGCATTCATCATTCCGGGAGTGGTTGCACTGGTGATGGCTCTCATCGGCGCGCTTCTTTCGTCGCTTACGATCGCGCGCGAATGGGAGCGGGGCACCATGGAGCAGCTCATCTCGACACCTGTACGGCCGCTCGAGATCATGCTTGGAAAGCTGCTCCCGTACTTCTTAATTGGGCTCCTTGACGCTCTTCTTTGCGTCAGTATCGCCGTAGGATGGTTCGGCGTTCCTTTTCGGGGGACGTACGCCATGCTTCTCGCAACCACCGCGCTCTTCCTGGTCGTGGTTCTCGGAGTCGGTTACATCATCTCCGTGTGGAGCCCTAACCAGCTCGGCGCCAGCCAGATCGCGCTCCTCGTGACGCTCTTGCCAACGACGCTCCTCAGTGGATTCGCTTTTCCGATCGACCAGATGCCTGCACCAATCCGCCTCCTCACGTACGCGATCTATCCTCGGTATTACGTCACGATCCTGAAGGCCATCTTCTTGAAGGGCGCGGGCCCTTGGTCCCTCGCGATGCCCATCTTTGCGCTCGCCGCCTACGCCTTCGTGATCGGCGTCCTCGCCACCCGAACCTTCCGGAAAAAGCTGGGATAGCACGATGTTCCATCGGATCCGCCATATGATCGTGAAAGAATTCTTGCAGCTTCGTCGGGACAGGGCCGCGCGCATTCGCTTGCTGGTTCCGCCGATCGTGCAGATGCTGGTCTATGGCTATGCTGCAACATTCGAGGTCCATCGAGTGACCACGGCTGTGCTGGATCTGGATCAGAGCCAGGAGAGCCGAGACCTGCTGTCGAGATTCACATCCAACGGGCGTTTCGAGGTTCGCGCGGTGTTGCACGATCGCGACGAAATTGTGCCCACGATCGATCGGGAGCGCGCAACGCTTGTACTCCAGATCCGAGCAGGATTCGCCGAGCTGCTGCGAAAGGGCCAGACGGCGCCGCTTCAGGTCGTTCTGGATGGAACGAACTCGAATACTGCCCTGATCGCCCTCGGCTACATCAACCGCATCGCCTCCCAATTCGTCGAAGACTATCAAAGGGACAGGCTGCGCCGTCTGAGGCCGGAGCTCCTCTATGTTCTTCCGGAGGTGCGCCTGGCGGAACGCCCCTGGTACAACCCAGATTTGAATAGCCGCTGGTTTTTCGTTCCGGGAGTGGTCGGGAGTTTGGCGCTGGTGATCGTCGCGAACCTCACTGCGTTTGCCGTCGTCCGCGAGCGCGAGATGGGCACGCTCGAGCAGATCATGGTCACGCCCATCAGCCGCTTCGAGTTCATCCTCGGCAAGACCGTGCCGTCGTTCATGGTCGGGCTGGGCGACACGGGGCTGATAGCGCTGGTCGGCACGTTGTGGTTCGGAGTACCGTTTCGCGGAAGTCTGCTGGCGCTGATGCTCGGCGCGGCGCTGTTCGTGATGAGCACGCTCGGCATCGGGCTCCTGATCTCGACGGTGTCCGCCACGACGCAGGAAGCGTTCATGACGATGTTCATGTTCTTCCTGCCGGCGATGATCTTCTCGGGGTTCTTCTTCCCCATCGCCAACATGCCCGCGGCGTTCCGGCTCGTGTCGTTCCTGGACCCGTTGCGCTACTATCTGGAGACCGTGCGCGGGATCTTCCTCAAGGGCGCCGGGGCGACGGTGCTGTGGCCGCAGATCGCGGCGCTGGCGGTGATGGGAGGGACGATCCTGTGGATCGCCTCCACGAGATTCAGGAAGACCAGTGCGTAGACGAGAGGACACAGGTCAGTTGCGAGACGCTGAGTTGCGAGTGGTCATGAGACCAGAGCGGTGAGGTAGCTCCGGATGACCCTGGCCCGCATCGTCGGCCTGCTGGCCGCCGCGTACGTCGCGGCGTGCCTGCTCCTGTTCCTGATGCGGAACCGGCTCGTCTTCCCGATGCGCGGCGGCCCGGCGGGCGCTCCGCACCGCTACGGCCTGCCGAACGGCGAGGCCGTCGCGATCACGGCCGCCGACGGCGCGCGGCTCACGGGGTGGCTGCTCTCGCCGCCGGAGCCGACGCCCAAGCCCTGGACGGTCCTGCTCTGGTTCCACGGGAACGGGGAGACCGTGGCGGGCCTCGCGTCGATCTTCAGGGCGTTCCAGCACCCGCACGCCGCGCTGCTGGCGCTGGACTACCGTGGCTACGGCGCCTCCACGGGGTCGCCGACCGTGGCCAACGTGGCGCAGGACGCGGACGCCGCCGTCGCGTGGCTCAAGGCGCACCTCGACGCGTTCCCGGACCGCATCGTGGTCTACGGCCGCTCGGCGGGGAGCGGGCCCGCGATCCACGTCGCCGCGACGCACCACGTGGCGGGCCTGGTGCTGGAGTCCGCCTTCACCTCGCTGCCGGCAATGGCGCGCACGCACTTCCGGATCTTCCCGCCGTTCCTCGCGGGCTCCGGCTTCGACAACCTCGGCACCATCGGGCGCGTCGCCTGCCCCGTGCTGTTCGTCCACGGGGACCACGATCGCACCATCCCGATCGCGATGGGNNCGGCGCCGCCTACGCGCAGCGGGTGCGGCGGTTCGTGGAGCGCGCGACCGCGGTGACGCGCTGAACCGGAGAGCGCTGCTCGGGATTCCGCACGGCCCCTAACGCTCGCCTCACGCCTGCGGGGTAGTATGCTCGTCGGCCGCGCCCGAAGTACCGCGGCGCGGGGCCAGACCCTGCAGCCCGGAGTCGCCCATGAAAGCCTCCCCGGTCTTGTCCGCCTTGGCAGGCTGGGCCTTGCTTGCAGCCGGCCCGGCTGCTCTCGCTCAGACACGCACGCCGCCCGTCAGCGTGATATCTGGCAGGCTGCTCGGCGCCGATGGCGCGCCGATGAAGCTGGCCAACGTGCAGATCTACCGACCGTACACGCTGGCGGACGCGGCCCGCGCCACGGTCGGTCGCAACGGCGAGTTCGCCATCGCCACCGCGGACACGGGCGTCCTCGCGCTGCAGTTCTCCGGCGTGGACCACGCCGATGCACGCGTCCCCGTGCACATCGCTGCGCCGACGTCCTTTGCGGTGGACGTGCGCCTCAAGCGGTACGTCTACGGGGACTCCCTCGACCGCGTGCAGGCCGTCGGCGACTGGGGGAGCTTCACGACCGCGTCGGCAAGAGCGCTCGTCCGCCAGCGGGACGGCCGCTACACCCTCGACGTGGCGACCACGGCCGACACGCTGGCCTATCAGCTCATCGGCCTTGCGGCGGCTCATGGTGGGGCGCGGAGCATCAACGGCCCGCGGTCGGACTGGTACGTGTACGACAACAACGGCGACTATCGGTCGGTCATCCGGGCTTCGGACGGCCACGCGACGGTCGTCCTGGACCCGACCCAGCTCGACCGCCGGCCCAGCACGTTGTCGGTGACGTTCAGAAGCCCGCAGTCCAGCGCTGCGCGTCTCTATGCACTGTACCGCTCCTGGGACGAACAGATCACGGGATACTACGACTCATCCCGGGCAGCGCGTCAGCGTCATGATTCGCTGCACTACGACTGGGCGCCGACCGTGGCCCGGAAGCTGGCAGCCCTCGATCACGAGCACGACTACTTCCTCCGAACGGTCCTCTGCGCACAGCTGATCGATGCGGCGGCTGCCGGGGCCCACCTCGATTCAGCGCTGGCGGAGCGCATCCTCCGGGAGCTGCGTCCCTCATCCGGAGCGTGGCGCTTGCAATACTACAGCCCGCAGGCGATCTGGACTGCGTACCACGCGATCGTCGGAGTGGCCGCCGCCGGCGCGGACAGCGTTGCCAGCCTGGCGACGCTCGCCTACCTCGACAGCCTCGTGGCCGTACAGCCCGATTCCAATCTCCAGCTCACCGCACTTATGGGTGAGTGGAACATCATCGCAGGTCTGAAGGACCGTGAGCGCCGCCGCAGCGATTTCTACGAACGACTCGCCAGGGACTACCCGTACTCCTCGTTTACCGGCTTCGTCAGCGCCATCCTCTCGCCCCACCGCGCCTGGAGGGACAGTCAGCCGGTGCCGGCGTTCCACTTCGCCGCGCTGGACGACACGTCCGTGGTCTACACGCCGGCGTCGTTCACGGGGACCGTCTATCTCCTCGACTTCTGGGCGACCTGGTGCGGACCTTGCCGCCAGGAGCTGCCCATCTTCGAAACCATGTACCGGATGNNCTGGGCGACCTGGTGCGGACCTTGTGTCCGCGACATGAAGGAGTTGCACGCCGCGTACGACAGCCTCGGGCCACGGGGGCTCGTGATCCTCAGCATCTCGCTCGACAACACGCCGGCCGACGTGCGGCGGTTTCGCGTCGGCCAGTGGAAGATGCCGTGGCT
>DOUU01000301.1:0-266 GCA_003520425.1 Deltaproteobacteria bacterium | reverse complement strand
CGACTCTGCGCAGGGCGCTCGACGCGCCGGCGGGGCCATAAGGCAGAGACCAGCCCCGCCGTGACGGGCTGCTAGGGCGTCAGGCCCTCAGCAGCCGGAAGGCGTGATCCCACTTGCCTTCCAGCATCCCCGGAATGCACCAGAGCTGGCACAGCGGCTCGATGGCGCGCGCCGCGGTCGCCTTCCCGCAGTCCAGCAGGTCGAACCCGAACTGCTCGAGCAGGTGCGCCACCTCCTGCTTGGCCGCCGCGTCGTTGCCGCAGTAG
>DOUU01000445.1:3850-4010 GCA_003520425.1 Deltaproteobacteria bacterium | reverse complement strand
AATCTCGAGGCTCTCGTCGACTCGGGCGCTCCCCTGAGAAACCTCCGCTTGGGGGCCCGTCGCCGGGCTCGCTATGTCTTCCCCCGCCGGGGGAGGGGACGCCGCTTGCGGAGGCGGGTGCGGCCTCGCTTGCGATCCCTCCACCACGAGGATGCCTTCC
>DOUU01000445.1:0-3765 GCA_003520425.1 Deltaproteobacteria bacterium | reverse complement strand
CCCGAGCCTTGGCCCCCGAGCTGCATGAAGCTCTCCCGCGGCAGGGGCCCGCACGCTGGCCAGCGGCCAGACACGAACCCTGCCTCGGCCCTCATCGGCTGTACTAGGAGGGAAGCTGAGGGGCGCCCGAGGCGATCCCCGCGGCTGGCGGGGAGGCAGGATCGCCCGTGGGCCTGCCGGTCGCCTGCACCCTCCCGATCCCCGGGGGCGAAGGAGGCGCGGGCCGNNGCGTGGAGCCGGTTCTCGGCCTGATCGAAGACGATGCTCCGCGGGCCGTCGAGGACCTCGTCTGTGATCTCTTCGCCGCGGTGCGCGGGAAGGCAGTGCAGGACGTAGGCCTCGGGGGCGTTTTTCAAGAGCCGCGTGTTCACCTGGTAGGGCTCGAAGAGCGCCCGGCGCCGGTCGGCCTCCTCCTCCTGGCCCATGCTCGTCCACACATCGGTGTAGACGAAATCGGCGCCGCGCACCGCTGCGACCGGATCGGCCGTGAAGCTGATCCGCGCCCCGCTCCCTGCCGCGAGGGCCTCGGCCCGCCGCCGCACGCGGGAGGCGGGTCGGTGGCTTTCCGGAGTCGCGAACCGAAACTCAAGGCCCAAGACCGCCGCCGCGTTGAGCAGCGAGTTGGCGACGTTGTTGCCGTCGCCGACGTAGGCCACGCGAGCGCGGGCAAGGTCTGCGCGTTCGGAGACCGTGAGAAGGTCTGCCATCACCTGACAGGGATGGAGGAGATCGGTGAGACCATTGATCACCGGGATCGAGGCCACGCGCCCGAGCTCTTCCACAAGGCTGTGGCTGAAGGTGCGGGCCAAGATCGCATCGACCCAGCGCGAGAGGTTCCGCGCCACGTCGGCCGGCGTCTCCCGGGTTCCCATCCCGACCTGGTCGGGCCACAGGATGAGCGCATGGCCCCCGAGCTGCGTCATGCCCGCTTCGAAGGTGACGTGGGTGCGCAGCGAGGGCTTCTCGAAGTACATGGCGAGCGTGCGGCCTTGCAGGCTCTGCGGCCGCTCGCCGCGCTTTTGCAGGTCCTTGAGCTCGCGAGCGCGCTCGACCATCCCGAGAATCTCGGCGCGCGGCCAGTCCGCGATGCTGATGAAGTCCTTGGGCAAGTTCCTTCCCTAGCGCGAGATCAGCGTCCCGACGCCGAAGTCGGTAAAGATCTCAAGCAAGACCGCGTGCAGCAGCCGACCGTCGACGATGTGGCTGCGCGCAACGCCGCCCGAAAGCGCGTCGATGCAGCACTGGATCTTGGGAATCATGCCGCCGGAGATCGTGCCTTCGGCNNCTTCACGCCCTCGACGTCGGTCAGCAGGATCAGCTTCTCCGCGCGCAGCGCCCGGGCGATCGAGCCTGCTGCCTCATCCGCGTTCACGTTGTAGGTGAGGCCGTCGGCGTCGACGCCGAGGGGGGCGACCACGGGCACAAACCCGGCCTGCGCAACCGCGGCGATGGGGGCGGGGTCGACCTCGACGATTTCGCCCACGCGGCCGAGGTCCCGTCCCTCCTCAAGCCTTCGGCGCACGCGCAGCATGTGACCATCGCGACCGGTGAGCCCGATCGCACGCCCGCCGCTTTGCTCGAGCAGGCCTACGATCTCCTGGTTGATGCTCCCGGCGAGCACCATCTCCACCACCTCCATGGTGGCGTCATCGGTCACGCGCCGTCCGTCCACGAAGCTCGACTTCCGGCCCATCGCCTCGAGCGTGGTATCGATCTGGGGCCCCCCGCCATGCACGACGACGAGCCGGATCCCGATGTACTTGAGCAGCACCATGTCTCGGGCGAAGGAGGCCTTGAGCTCCTTGTCCATCATGGCGTGGCCGCCGTACTTGACGACGATGGTCTTGTCGAAGTAGCGCCGGATGTACGGCAGGGCCTCGATCAGGATTTCGGCCTTGTCGATGAGCTGCTGCAAGCGTTCTTCCGCGGACGCCGGTTTTAGGCGAGCCCCGCCTCCCGGCGGGCCCGCGCGACCTCTTCGATGCTGTCCACGAGACTACGGTACAAGAACACGTTGCGGACCGCCGCGGACAGCGCCGCGGCGAGGACCTCGCCCGTACGTGCCGAAGGCGCGATGCCCGAGCGCGGGAAGGCGCGCAGCACGCCAAGCACCTTGCCGCGGAAGCGAAGCGGGAGACACAGGAGCGGGGCGGCCTGCCCCCCTTCGGGCGTATCGACCTCAGGATCGAATCTCGGATCGTCCTCGGGCTTGGGCGTCGCCACCAGATTCCCGGTCGCAAGCACCGTCCCGGTGAGGCCGCGCAGCGCAGAGATCCGCATCCGATCGGCGCAGCGTCCTCCGTCGACCTGACCCTCGCAGACGAGGTCACCGCTGTCCGCGTCGCGCAAGAAGAGCGCAACCGGCGCAGCCTCGAGGGCGAGCGCGATCGGACGGATGGCGGCGTCGAGCACGCGCCCGGGCTCCACCTCCGCGCTCACAGCCTCACAGACCTGGCGGGCAAGCTCGGCGTCGCGCGGCGCGGCCTCGTCGCTTGCGAGGGAGGCCGCGACGGAGGGCGCCGGGAGCGTCCGATCCGGGTCCGTTGTGCCCCGCGCCGCAGAGGTCGAGGCCTCCTCCTTCGCGAGGCGGCGCCGCTGCGTCAAAAGCTGCCCGACCTGGACGGCGAGGATGCGCAGCACCGCGAGGTCGGTTTCCTCGAACGGGGCGCCGCCCGCCCTGTCGGTCGCGCACAGGACGCCCAGGACGCCGCTCGGAGACGGAACGGGTGCTACGGCGAAGGAGCCCGACTCGTAGCGCCCCGCCTTCTCCTGCGCCGCCGCAGCGATGCGCGCGTCGCTCGCCGCATCTTCGACCAGCATGGCCTGCGCCCGGGAGAAGGCCTCACCGGCCACGCCCTGGCCCACGGGCACGGCGTCGAACTCCTCGATCGCAAGCTTGCGTCCGGTCGCGGCGGCGACCCGGAGCCGCGAGCCCGCCTCGTCGAGGAGAAGGAGGGAGGTCTTNNCTGCTCGACTCGCGCACGAGCTCGCCGAGCTTCGACTCGAGGAGCGAGAGGCGGGCGCGGAGCTTGTCCCAGCCGGCCGCGATCGCGTGGGTCTCGAGGGCCCGCTTCACGGCCAAGACCAGCTCCTCGTCGTGAAGGGGCTTGGCGAGGTAGTCGCTCGCCCCAAGGCGCAGCGCCTCGAGAACGATCTCCTGGTCCGTGTGGGCGGAGAGGATGACGACGCGGAGCGCGGGATGGCTCTCCCGCAGCCGCCGCAGCACCTCGATCCCGTCGATCCCCGGAAGCTGGATGTCGAGGACGACGACCCCGAAGGCGCCTTCCCGCGCAAGCTCGAGGGCCTCGGGCCCGTTGGCCGCCGTCACGCATTCGAGCCCGGCGCCCTCGAGCGCCTCGCGGATCGCCTCGCGGAAGAACCGCTCGTCGTCCACGACCAGGATGCGCGCGCGCTTCGTCGTCATGGAAACCCCCTCGCGGGCGCTTTGCGCCCTGGCCGCAGCCCGGCGCGGGGGGGCGGGTGCGCTCGGCCGGGACTCTACAGAATGTATCTCGAGAGATCTTCGTCTCGCACGAGGGCGCCAAGGCGCGCCCGCACGAACTCTTCGTCGACCACGAGCTGGGCGGCGGCGAGGTCGGGCGCGTCGAAGCTCACCTCTTCGAGGAGCTTCTCCATCACCGTGTGAAGGCGCCGCGCTCCGATGTCGTCGGTCCTCTCGTTCACCTCAGCGGCGATCTCCGCGATGGCCCGCACGCCATCCTCCTTGAACTCGACGTTCACGTCCTCGGTCTCGAGCAGCGCCTT
>DOUU01000050.1 GCA_003520425.1 Deltaproteobacteria bacterium | reverse complement strand
ACCGGCGTGAAGTCCTTGGGATGCGAGAACAGGACGGCCCAGGAATCGCCGATCCACGTGTGAAAATCGATACGGCCTTCCGTCGTCTCCGTTTCAAAGTTCGGTGCGGTATCTCCTAGCTTGAGAGTCATCATCCGCCTCCTCGTGTGGCGTCTCACTCACGTCTTGTTCAATCCGTGCAGTACCGCATGAGGCTTTGTGAGTCTCAAACTTCCGAGTTGGTATGTTGGACCCCCCGACTGGCTCGGCCGGGTCTATCCGGTGAACTGATAGCACGGATGGGATCAGCTCCCTCGGCCCTCCCGTGATGACCTCGTGCCGTGCGCCGCGACCACGCCCACGGTGACTTCCGGAGGGCTTGGAAAATACTTGGCGAGATGTTGCCGCACGTACGCCACCGCGATTCGAGTAGACTCCTCGGCTCCGCTACGGGAGTCGAAGATGCTCACCGAGGCCCAGTTGCCGTCCCCGGCGTCGAGCAGGTACCAGCTCACGAAGCCCGGCACTTCTTGCAGGGAGAGCACGGCGGCCTGTGCACCCCGCCCAATCTCGTCGGGCGTGCCCGTGGCCCCTGCGTACCGCCGAATCGCCATGTACATCGGGATCGTCCCTTTTTGTGCGTTTTCGTGTAGCATACATGGTCGGGTGGGCTCCGCCATCGAGGGGAATACGTAAAAGCAAATACTTTCGTTAGTCAGGCCCGAAAGACACCGGCGCCCGAGATCTCGCGGGGATCAGCTGCCGGGCAAACCGTGCGCGCCGCTGTCTGGCGAGACTAGCGAACGGGCCCTCGCGGGGATGCGTTTCCTGATAGACGCGCTACAGTAGTCCGTGCTGGACTATCCAGACGGCCACTTGGGTGCGCGAGTCAACCTTGAGTTTGTTCAGGATGTTTTGAACGTGGGCTTCCGCTGTTCGCTCCGCGATCTTCAATTGCGATGCGATCTCCCGGTTCGAGAGTCCGCGAGCGATGAGTCTCGTCACTTCCCGCTCGCGAGGGGTCAACGAGGTTGGACGGGTCTGAGGTAGCGGCCGTCCCCCGTCGATCTCGGTTGCCGACCCGTTGATCGGCTCGCGCGCGTACTCGATGGCTTCTTCAAGCGACAACGCACGACCGGCTGACCGCGCGGCGGTGAACGCGTCTGCGCCAAGCCGGAGCTGAGCGGCCGCTGCCGCTCTATCGCGGTCGGCGCGTTCGGGCCCGGATACGTCGTCGGCGCCAATTGCCTCGCGCAGCGAATCGACCGCTCCGAGTAGGCGTGCGGCCCGCTCCGGGCGATCCTGGCTGCACGCTACCGCCGCTAGTCTCTCCAACGACGCAGCGATGTGCGGTCTTGCGGTCGCCGCACTGCTGTACGCCAGGCTCGCCGTGTAGAACGATGTCGCTCGAGCGAAGTCGCCTCGACCCCTCGCCGCGTCGCCCATGATGTCTTGCGCCGCCGCTACGACTTGCGGATCCCCGATCTCGGTGCCCATCGCCAGCGCATCTTGCGCCCAGGTTTCCCCGCGTTCATACTCGCGGCGCGACGTCGCGATCAGCCCCAATCCACAAAAGACGAACCCCATCGCCCGCCTGTCGCCGAGGTCACGGAAGATGCTCAGAGCTTCCTCGAAGAGACTTGCGGCACGCGCGCCATCATGAGCCGCCGTCACGCGGGCTTGATGCACGAGCGAAATGGCGAGCACCGACGAGCGCGGCCAGGACTCCCGGAACAGCGCAATGGCTTGGTCCCAGAGCGGAGACGCACGTGTCCAGACTTGCTCCTGTGCCATCGCCTGCAGCTCGAGAGACGCGCCAATCAAGAACTTATCCCCCGACGCTCGCGCGACGGCGAGGCTCTCCTCACCAAGGGTCGCCACGCGCTTGTAGTCACCCTGCCAGAACGCCACCGCTCCCAGTATGTGGTGCGATAGGACGATGCCCCAGACGTCCGCCGACTCTTGGCACAACGCCAACGCTTGCTCGCCGTACGTCAGCGCCGCCGCGTAGTCGCTTTGCCGCCAGGCGATGAACCCCGCGCCCAGCAACGCCGTCGCTCTCGTTGCAGGAGCGACTTGAGGATCCGTCAGGCCGGCCTCCAGCCAACCGCGTCCCTCGCTCCAATGCCCGCAGGACCACCAAAAGCGCCATAGGTCCGCCGCAGGACGCAGCCACGCCTCGGTACCGTGTCTACGCCTGCCCCACGTGAGAGCCGCGCGAATATTGTCCTGTTCGTTCGAGAGTCGCCTCAGCCAGGCCGCCTCATCCGCGCTCCACAGAGCCGTCCGCGCTTGAGCCGCCAGCGCGCTGACCCACTCGAAGTGGCGCGCAAGCACCGTTTGGTCTTCGCCTGTCTCCACCAACTTGTCCCATAAGTACTGTCGTACAGTTTCCAGCAAGCGAAAGCGCACGTCGAGCTCTTGCGTCTCAGCGAGGATCAGTGACTTGTCGTGCAGCAGGCTAAGCAAGTCAAATACCTCGGCGGATTCGATGCCCGAACCCCCACACACCTCGGTCGCCGACTCGAGCGTCCAGCCGCCCGCGAACGCAGACAACCGGCGCAACAGCCGCTGTTCGCGTTCGGGCAAGAGATTGTAGCTCCAATCCATGACCGCCCGGAGCGTCTGGTGTCGGGCCACGGCCGCCCGGTTGCCGTGACGGAGCAGGCGAAACCGGTCGTCCAATCGTGCCAGGATCTGCGCCAGCGGCAGCATCTTGACGCGCACGGCCGCAAGTTCGATCGCGAGCGGCAAGCCATCCAGCCGGCGACAGATCTGGACGACGGTCGAGACATTTTGCGAGGTGAGCTCAAAATCGGGTCGCGCCGCCCGGGCCCGTTCCACAAACAGGCGCACCGACTCGGTGCGGGCCAGCTCGTCGAGCGCAGGGACGGGCTGGACCTCGGGCACGGCGAGAGGCGGGACCGGCCACACAACCTCCCCAGCGATGCTGAGTGCTTCTCGGCTGGTCGCCAAGATCTGGAGTTTCGGACACGAGCGCAGAAGCAGATCAATCAGCTGCGCGCAGGCCGCAATCAGGTGCTCGCAGTTGTCGAACACCAGAAGGGTGTCGCGAGGCCGCAGCGTGGTCACCAAGGTCGTGAGCAAGGGATGCCCCGCTTGCTCCCGAATGCCCACCGCCTCCGCCAGCGCGTGCGGAAGCAACGCTGGGTCGGACACAGGAGCTAACTCTGCGACCCAGACACCGTCAGGGTATTCGTCTAGTAGATCGGTAGCGATCTGCAGCGCGAGCCGTGTCTTGCCCGATCCTCCCGCGCCCGTGAGTGTGACGAGGGACGTCGTGGAGAGCAGACGCGTGGCCATTTCGAGATCACGTTGACGACCGATGAACGTGGTGCGTTGATGCGGAAGGTTGTTGGGCACGGACGCCTCATGGTCGGCCATACGGTCCCTCACCCACAGACCAGCCTCAACGACAATCTTCACCGGTGCTGCCCCACGCGTGGAATCGCCGTTGGGGGCTGGTGTGGACGAAAGTGGAGCCCACACGAAACACATAACGTTTGTCGCCGTCTGATCGGTCTCTAGTGTACAACAGGGCGTCGCGATTGCCGCAGATATTGGGCTGGGGGGCGTCGAATAGGCTGCCCTGGCGCGCTTACTCGTTCTCCCCGGCCGCAAGTACGTATCGAATCCTCCCGGCACCACATGTATCGAGCCCATAGTCCTCGACTTCGAGCGGGCCTCCACTTCGTTCCACGTGTCTTTGACTATCTGACCACACAGCCATGCAACAATCACTTGCTATTCTTTTGCTATCCCGCGTGGAAGAACTCAGCCACACTGAGCGGGGCGGGGGATGACTGAAACCCATGCTGAGCAGGGCCCAGCGGGACACAGGGCGACCAGACGTTCCCCGCAAGAGATCACTTACACTGAGGAGTTCGCGGATTCGAGCCCCGCCTCGAGCGCGCGGAATTGGTCGTTCGCACACGACGCGATAGTCAGCCGACCCGCCAGACTGGCTGATCGGTACTTACCAGACAACCTGATCGGGTTGACCCAGATTAGGTGAGCGGTTTCACCAGAATCCTAGAATCCGCAGTCATACGCCAGCC
>DOUU01000062.1 GCA_003520425.1 Deltaproteobacteria bacterium | reverse complement strand
CGCCCAACGTGCTCGATCGCATTTCGGCAGGCGATGTAGACCTTGTCGTCAACACCGTCGGCTCGGATCCCGATTCCGTGCGTGATGGATTGGAGATCCGGCGTGCGGCCCTGCAGCGAGGGCTTCCGTACTTCACCACGGCTGCTGCAGCGCGAGCCGCTGCCGGCGCAATCAAGGCGGTTCGCCTCGAGTCGATCGGCGTGCGTTCGCTCCAGGAAATTCATTCCGCATAGGCGAGGTTCCCACATCGGGCGGTGAGCACCAGTCCCTTCGCGGCAGCGCTCGAGGCGGTCTACAAACCGATCGCGTTCGCGGCCCAAGACGACTTTGCCCACGCAGACCGCGTGCATGGACTCGAGGCTGCCGTGCGGCGAGCCGCCGAGCGTGCGCTCATGCTCCAGATCCCGCGAGACGCGCGGCGTGCGCTCGAGGCGGTGCGGGACCTGTTCGCCGAGCACCTGTCGCGCGAGGCACTGCGGATTGAGGTGCCGAAAGCGCTGTCCCTGCTGGCGCCTCTTCGGATGGCGGGATTCGAGGCGCGTGCCCTCGCGCGCCCCCTCACGGCGCTCCCTGGGGTCGGCCCGAAGCGCGCCGAAGCGCTTGCTCGTCGCGGACTGCGGACGATTTCCGATTTGCTCTTGCACCTTCCCGCGCGCTACGACGACCGCCGCTCGCTCCAGTCCGTAGCGGAGCTTCCCGTAGGGCAACGAGCCACCTTCGTCGCCACCGTCTTGCTGTGCGACTTCGTCCCATCGCGCCGAAGGGGAGGGCGGCTCGCCCGCGTGTTCCAGGCGGTGGTGGGCGACGGGACGGGAACGGTCAGTCTCAAGTGGTTTCACGGCGGCGAGGCCGTTCGCGGCAGGGTCCACAAGGGCGCGACGCTCCAGGTCACGGGCGAAGTGAGGCGGTACCGCTTCTCGAAGCAACTCGTGCATCCCGAGGTCGAGGTGCTCGAGGAGGCGGACGGCGCCGGATCGGGAGAGCCTGCGGCGCTCGCAACGCGCCGGGTGGTTCCCGACTACGCCGCACCCGAGGGTCTCCATCCGCGGTCGCTGCGCAGACTCGTATTGCTCGGAGTGCAGGAGTACGCAGATCTCAGCGAGGGATACCTTCCCTTGCGAATGGTGCGCGGGCGGCAGCTGCCCCAGGTTGCGCAGGCGCTGCGCGCGATCCACATGCCGGGCCTCGAAGCCGACGTCGAAGCACTGGCCCTGCGCCGCACACCCGCGCACGAGCGACTCATCCTCGAGGAGCTGTACCTGCTCGAGATCGGTCTTGCTCTGCGCCGCGCTGCCCGGGCCGCGGAGCCTGGACTGCCGTTCCAAGCCGCCAGCGGTGAGGCTCCTCTGCTCGAGGCGGCAATCGCTGCGCTTCCTTTCCGCCTGACCGGCGCCCAGCATCGGGTGTGGCGGGAAATCCGCGCGGACCTCGCCCGTGCGCATCCCATGAACCGCCTTCTGCAGGGCGACGTGGGAAGCGGAAAGACGGCGGTTGCACTTCTTGCAGCGCTCGCCGCAGCGCGGAGCGGATTCCAGAGCGCGCTCATGGCGCCGACGGAGCTTCTGGCCGAGCAACACGAGCGCACGCTTCGACGACTGCAGGGTCCGGGTCAGGGGCCCCTCGCCCTGCGCATGGCGCTGCTCACGGCCTCCCTCCCGCGGGCCGACGCAAGCTCCCGGCGAGCCGCCGTTGCCGCGGGGGAGGTCGACCTTGCCATCGGCACCCACGCCCTGCTGCAAGAAGACCTCGGCTTTGCACGACTGGGTCTTGCAATCATCGACGAACAACATCGATTCGGAGTGCTCCAGCGCGCCGCGCTCACACAGCGGGGCGTAGCCGGTGCAAGTCCGCACGTCCTGGTGATGACGGCGACCCCGATTCCCCGTACGCTTGCGCTCACGCTCTACGGTGATCTCGACCTCTCCGTCCTCGACGAGCTTCCTCCCGGTCGCGCGCCGGTGTGTACGGAAATCCTCCGCCCCGGGGAGGGTACGCGCATCTCCGAAGCGATTCGGCTCGCCGCTGCGCGCGGGGAGCAGGCCTATGTGGTGTATCCACTCGTCGAGGAGTCCGAGAAGAGCGATCTTAGGGCTGCCACGGAGTCCGCGCACAGGATCGAGGTTGCCTTCCCTGAATTGCGCATTGACCTCATCCATGGGCGGATGGATGCGACGGCCCGTGCCGAAGCGATGGCACGCTTCGAACGCGGCGAGACCCACGTCCTTGTGTCGACCACCGTGATTGAGGTGGGAGTCGATGTTGCGAACGCGACACTCATGGTGGTCGAGCACGCGGAACGCTTCGGGTTGGCGCAGCTCCATCAACTGCGCGGGAGGGTGGGCCGAGGTGCAAGGCCGGGTCGTTGCATTCTCATGGTGCGCGGCGTAGGCGAAGAGAGCGAAGCCCGGCTGCGCGCAATGGTGGAGACCAGCGACGGGTTTGCGATCGCGGACGCCGACTTGCGCATTCGGGGCCCCGGAGAGTTCCTCGGCACGCGGCAGCACGGGCGCTTGCCGGACCTGCGGGTCGCGGACCTGCTGCGCGATTCGAGGCTGATCGCCGCGGCGCGAGAGGCGGC
>DOUU01000358.1 GCA_003520425.1 Deltaproteobacteria bacterium | reverse complement strand
TCAACATCGCCCTGGTCAACGAGCTGGCCCTGATGAGCCACAAGATGGGAATCGACGTCTGGGAGGTGATCGAGGCGGCATCCACCAAGCCCTACGGCTTCATGAAATTCCTGCCAGGGCCGGGTCTTGGCGGTCACTGCATCCCCGTCGATCCGACATACCTCGCCTGGAAGATGAAGGCGCTCAACTTCACGGCCCGATTCATCGAGCTTGCGACCGAGATCAACGGCCACATGCCGGAGTACGTGGCATCGAAGATCGCGGAGCTCTTGAACGAGGACCGCCTTCCCGTCAACGGCTCAAACATCCTCGTGCTCGGTGTCGCGTACAAGCCGGACGTATCGGACATGCGGGAGTCTCCGGCCCTCGATGTGATTCGGCTTCTCCTGCAAAAGGGTGGCCGGGTCACATACCACGATCCCCATGTCCTTGAGCTCAATCTCGACGGCGCCACCCTGAAGAGCGTGGATCTGTCCGACGAAGCGCTCTCCACGGCAGATCTTGTCGTCATCGTTACCAACCACGCCTCGATCGACTATCGCCGTGTGGTCGCGAAGGCCCAGCGCATTTACGACACTCGCAATGCGACCAAGGAAGTGCGCGAAGGCCGAGAGAAGATCCGCAAGCTGTGAGGCGGAGGAACGGTGCCCTCGTTCTCGGGCTCGCTTGCGCGTTGGTGATCTGGCAGGGCTGCAGCACCTGCCGCCCCGATCAGCCGGCGGTGCAGCCGACGATGGGCGGAGGGATTGCGGTCGGAAGCGGAGGCGTGGTGCACGGGGGCGGCGCCGGGCTCGACGTCAGCAACTTGTTCTGTCGGGCGCCCGATGCCGACACCCGGTCCCAGCCTGGACCGGGCTCTCCTCCGATTCAAGACCTTCCGCCGCAGCAACCCGCGAAGCCGACGGCGAGCGATGCGCGGTAGCCTTGGCGGCCCCGCCCTTGACGGCCGCTTTTCTGTTTCGTAAAGCTTGGTCGACCATGCACGAGTAGCTCAGTTGGTAGAGCACCACGTTGCCAACGTGGATGTCGCGGGTTCGATTCCCGTCTCGTGCTCCAAGATTCCTGAACGCCCTTGGCCACTTAGCGCCGGGGCGTTTTCGTCTCGCTCCTCCGCATCGATAGCTGGGACCGTATAGGGCCGTTTGGAGCCCTCGGTGGCTGTCTCCGCGTCGCGTAGATCCGTGGCGAAGTTCGCGAAGCCGAGATCTGCTTCCTCCTCTGGCATCGCATGCGCGTCGGTGCGGAGTGTCAGCATCGGTGTGGAGTGCCCGAGCTGCTCGGCTACCCACTTCACGCTCTTGCCCGACGCGAGGGCGAGGCTGGCATAGGTGTGACGCGTGCTGTGCAGCTTGAGCGGGCGGACGCCCCGAGCCTGTGCGCGGCGGCGGAGCCTGATCCAAGAGCGTTCTAGGTTCGCATAGTTGATTGGCCCGCCTGTCTCGGATGGGAACACGAGATCGGGGACCGCGCCTCATCCTCGGCGCACGGCTTCCACGCGACGCCGTGACAGGAGGTCGAAGAGTTCCGAAGCCAGTGCCGCTGGCATTGCCACGCTCCGAGCCTTCCCGCTCTTGGGAGTTGTCCACTCGCCCGCTACGACCGCGCGGCGGATTGTGATGCGACCTCGGGCCACGGCAAGGAGCGTGGCAACTTCGTCCCGCGTCCACGCCTCAGTCTGCCGCGTGGTCGGTGTCGGGTTCAGCAGCCATTCGCCGAACCAGAACGCTGCGCACCGCAGGGATCGAGTCCAAGGCGACGTTCTGCACCACGCCCCACACCTCGGCCTGGGTGGCACCGATCGCAACCAGCCCTGCCCTGAGCTGGTTCAGCTGCTTCACAAGCCGCGTGGGCGCCTCGGCGTCGTGGACGTGCTCGATCTCCCGGGTGTGGGCGTCTCTCTCGACAGCGCTTCGGCAGCGCGCCGCAAGGGAAGCCAGATCGATGAGGCATGCCCGCTCGGGCGCCGAGGGGGGCGAAGGCTGTTGCGGGAGCCTCAGCCCCGCGAAGAACTCCTGCACGCTGCTCGCTGCGCGAGGCGCACCGGCTCTTTGTCGAGATCGGCGCCACGACGCGAGCTGAGCAGGTCGCACGAGAGATCGGCCGCTGAAGCACGGTCGTTCCCTCATGTCTACAGGCGAGCCAGCTCGGCGCGCTCGAGGGTGGAGGAAGGGCTCGTAGCTCTTCGCGCCCGACTCCCGAAGACGCTGAGAACGCTGCAATCGCCGGCCAGATTCAATCGCATAGAGGGGAGAGGCCATAGCCTTGAGGATGCCCTACGTCTATATGCGATTCCTTCGGCTACGCAGCAATCGAGGCCGACCACAGCGACGATGATCAGAACAAAGGCGCATGGTCCGTGCGTGCGCGACCGGCGACGCCGCGCGTCCCGATCAGAACCCGACCTGCGCCAGCGCTTGGAGCACACGCGCCCGCATGGAATCTGACTTCATCGGGAAGGCGCGGACGAAGTCGTCGCGAGTGAGCGCAGCGTTGCGCTCGCGCACGTTGCGCGCCCAAAATGCGGCACACTCCCTGTCGCCCTGCAGCGCATGCGCTGCGGAGGCGATCATCGCAATCAGCACATGAGCGCCGGGCGAGCGAGCGCCGCGCTCGGCCCAGAGCGCCGCCTCCGCGTCCTCGCCGAGGGCCATGTGCGTGAAGGCGCGCGTCGACTGCATCGCGTAGTAGAGCGGGTCGAGCGGGCTCAGGCGCATCGCCAGGTCCACGTGCTGCCGGCCCTCGAGTGCCCGCCCGGCCAGGGTCTCCGTCCACCCCCGTGCGTAGATCCCCTGGGCGTAGTTCGGGCTGAGGCGGGTCGCACGCTCAAGCCAGCTGAGGCTCGTATCGAGATCACCCTCGAGCCAGTAGGTGCGCCCCATGGTGAAGTTCACGAAAGGATCGAGCGGATCCAGCTCGAGGCCGCGCTCGGCGCATCGGCGCGCCGCACCGGCCGCCTCTGCGACGCTGTCCGTGTAGTGCAAAAAGGCTGCCTGGAAGTTGACGAACGACAGCCCGGCGTAGGCGCGCGCCAAGCAGGGATCGAGCGCCACCGCCCGCTCGAACAGGCCGGCGGCCGCGGCGCTGTCGACGCGGTTGAAGCGATAGAGGTGCTGCAAACCGAGGTGATACGCGGACCAGGCGTCGAGATCCTCCACTGGGGCAAGGCGCGCGAGCGCGGCCTCGTGTAGCGGGATGCGGATCTCGAGCGCCACAAGAACCTGCGATCGGATCTGATCGCGCATCGCGTGTACGTCGTCGATGCGCCCTGAGAAGCGGTCCGCCCAGACGACGCCGCCGTCCGTGGTATCCACGAGCTCGACGAGCACGACAAGCCGGTTCTCGGAGACCTCGACGGTGCCCCACAAGCAATAGCGAACGCCCAACAAGCGCCCGATCTCGCCGAATTCGGCACCGTCGGCACGCAGGCGGAACGACGAGCCGCGCGCGGTGATGAAGAGCCACTGCAGGCGGGCGAGGTCGGTGATCAGCTCGTCCGGCAGCGCGCTCGCCAGCGCGGCGTAGCGCTCGGCGTCTCCGACGAAGCGAAATGGCAGCACGGCGAGCGAGGGTCGGGCCGTCCGCTCGGGGCGCTGTATGCCGCCGAGACCGGAGGCGGGTTCGTCGTCGGAAGACTCGGCGGCCGAGCGCCCCGCCGCAGCGCGCACCACCCTCGTATCTGCCACGAAACGATAGCCCTGGCTGTGGAGGGTGCGGATGAATCGTTGCGACCTGCCGTCGTCGCCGAGTGCCTGGCGTGCCGATTTCACCCGGCTGGACACCACCGCCTCCGAGACGACGCGACCGTCCCAGACCTTCTCGATGATCTCGTCCCGCGAAACCAGGCGCTCGCTGTTCCCGACAAGCAGCGCGAGCAGCGCGAAGACCTGCGGCTCGAGCCTCACGGCCTGGCCGGCGGCTCGCAGCTCCACCGCAGCGAGGTCCAGCTCGAAGTGAGCGAACTTGTAGATCATCGCTGCAAAGATAGGTCAGGCCACAGCTCGCTTCCAAAGAATCTCCAGGATTTCTCCAGGAAATCTGCAAGCTTCGGCGGCGGGCGCATGCAACGCTTCCCTTGCGGCCCCGGAATGGTTCGTGGCTGCGAAATCGCGGGAAGGAGGCACGACATGCCGCTCGTCACGATCGATGTCATCAAGGACGTCTTCACGCCGACGCAGAAGAAGGAGCTCATCGCCAAGGTCACCGAGGCGATGATCGCGGTGGAGGGTGAGAACATGCGCCCTGTGACCTGGGTTCGGATCAACGAGTTCGAGCAAAGCGACTGGGCGATCGGAGGCAAGGCGCTGCGAGCCGCAGACGTCCACGCGCTCGCCGCGGGCAAAGCGGCATAGCTGCAGGCCCACGCCCCCCGCGCTCGAAAACGCGGGGGGCGAGCAGCCGAGAGCCCACGCTCCCCGTCCACGAGCCGCTCGTCCCATTGCACTGCGCGTGGTAGCGTCCGCGCACGCATAGGAGGTCCCAATGAGCCCCCAGACCCGCCATGCCCGCTGCGCCTGCGGCGCCGTGCAGCTCGAGCTCACGGGCGAGCCGAACGTCCAGGTATTCTGCCATTGCGACTCGTGCCGCAGCTGGCTCGGCGCGCTCGTCCACGCGGCCACGCTCTGGCCCGCCGCCAACGTCCGCGTCGTGAAAGGCGCGGACAAGCTCGGCCTCTACAAGAGGACCGAGAACAGCCACCGCCAGTTCTGCAGCGCCTGCGGCAGTCCGGTGCTCATCGGGCACCCGGCGGTCGGACTCACCGACGTACCGGCCGGAAGGATCCCGAGCTTCCCATTTAAGCCAAGCTTCCACGTCCACTATGGGGAGAAGGTCATGTCGATGCGCGACGGCCTTCCGAAGTTCAAGGACTTCCCGAAGGACTTCGGTGGTTCCGGGGAGCTGGTCCCCGAGTAGGGATCCGCGCCGTGGCAGCGCGGGCAGCCTATCGCCGAGCTGTTGGGCCGTATGATGTCTCATCGCGGCCGACCTCACTGTGGTCGCGTTCGGTTCGAGGTAGATCTCGAGCTGTACCACGTACGATCCGTGCGACTGCGCGATCTGTCGCAGGCGCGGAGCGCTGATCCACCGCGTACAAGAGCACCAGCTGCGCCTCCTCACCCCGTTTCACGAGCCGACTCTGTACTAGACTACGCGCGACGCGCGATGTAGAGGTGCGTTTCATATTCCATNNTAGCGATCTACCGATCTGGCAATCTCAGTAAGCAAGTCCTCGCGTTTCTCTGGCGCGAGCATCCCACAATCGGACCGCGTCAGCAAAAAGCTAATGTAGCTTGACGTGGTCTGATGCCAGTTCCACGAATACGCCTTGTGCTCCACAGGACCGTACAATCGAGACGCGGCAAACTCACCTTTGATCGGACCCTCGGGAAGGTACCAAGCTTCTGGTGAGGGTCCCCAAGCACCGGTGTGATGCAGATAGATCTGCTTGAACTCCTCGAGGAGGAGAGCCGGGAGTCCCACGGGAACATGTCCGAAGACCGCCAATGAACCATCGGACGAAAGCGCTTCGGCGGCCTTGGCAAACCGCACCTCGGGAGAAACCCAGTGCCAGGACTGTGCGGCGATGACCAACCGGAAGGCTTCCGGCGTCGCACTCCATCCTTCGAAGGTGTCTTCGAAAGAGTCCACATTCGAAAATTTCGCCAGGCTCTCCCGGGCGACGCGAACGAGTGCCGTTCCAGGCTCGATTGCGAGAATTCGGAAGCCTCGCCGCGCGAAGCTTTTCGTCGCTTGCCCCGAGCCACAGCCTACCTCGAGAACTGCATCGCTTGTCCGCAAATTGGCGTACAAGACCACATCGCCGATGAGCGCCTCGGGATATTCGGGCCGAGCGGCTCCGTCTTTGTTCTATGTTGATGCGTCGCAACAGCTCGATATTAACGCCTTTCTTGTCGGCAACGGCGCGGCGTTTGCCAATTACACCGGGTTCATAACCCTAACCGGCTACGAGCTGGACTGCACNNCGAAAACGCCCTGGCTTTGGCCGGAGCGTTCCCGCCGTCTTGTGATAACACTATATCGTGTTCATCGCCGCCCGAGACGCCATCAGCGAAATGCTAAAGACCACTCACTGTATATCGCGCGACAGAACTCTAGCTGGAAGAGGCCGCTTTCCACCCGGGGCACCGTCTGTGGGT
>DOUU01000112.1 GCA_003520425.1 Deltaproteobacteria bacterium | reverse complement strand
CGCCCCCATCATCAAGGACCTCGCCGCGCGTTACGGCGACAAGCTCAAGGTGGTGAAGATGAACGTCGACGAGAACCAGAGCATCCCCGCGAGGTACGGCGTGCGATCGATTCCCCTGGTTCTCGCCATCAAGGATGGCGCGGTGGTGGATCAGATCCTGGGTTCCAANNCACTCTGCCGCGTCGACCAGAGCATCCGCAGGGGGATCGGCGGCACGGGGCCTCGGCGGCGGCACAAAGAACCGCACCGGCCAGCGGCGGCGAACGGCGGTCCGGTACAGGAAGGGGTCGGGGTTCGTCACCACCGGGTGTCCGACGAGATCCAGGAGCGGAAGATCGGTGATCGAGTCGCTGTAGAAGTAGCTCTTCGCGAGATCGATGCCGTGCTCTTCGATGAACTGTTGGAGCCAGTAGATCTTGCCCTCCTCGAAACAGATCGGCTCGATCACGCGACCGGTGAATCGGCCGTGCTCCACTTCGAGGCGCGTGTACAAGAAGTGTTTGATCCCGAGCCGCTCCGCGAGGGGCCTCACCACGAACTTTGTCGCTCCCGAGACGATCGCGACCACGTGTCCCGCCGTCATGTGGTCCCGCACCACGGCCTCGGCGTCGGGATAGATGGTTTGCACCACCATTTCTCGGAACCAGCGGTTCGCCTCGCGCGTGAGCGCCCGCTCGCTTTGCCCACGGAACTGGACCATGGCCTCCTTGGTCCAAGCCGCGATGTCGAGCAGCCCGACCTTGTACTGGAGGTACGCCGCGAGGCCTTTCGCGACGTCCCAGCCTGAGACCTCGCCGCGCTGGTAGCGGTACTTCATGTAGAGCGTGCCTGAGTTCTCGGAGATCAGCGTCTTGTCCATGTCGAAGAACGCGCCGACCCGGGGGGTGCGAGCAGGGAGCATCGAGGCCATCCCAGAAGCTTATCATCGGAACGGGGAGCCATGAGGATCGAGCGCGACAGCCTGGGAGAGATCGAGGTGCCGGAGGAGGCGTACTGGGGCGCGCAGACTGCGCGCTCGCTCGTACACTTTCCGATCGGTCGCGAGCGCATGCCGCTCGAGGTGATGATCCGAAACCTCCTGCACTCCGCGGAGCTTCTCGCGGACGCCTGCCCTTTGTTCACTCGATTTTGCATCGACGGAGTCGAGGCGAACCGCCGGCGCATCGCAAAATACGTCGAGCAGAGGCTCATGCCGGTGACGGCGCTCTCGCCCGTGATCGGCTACGACCGTGCCGCACAGATCGCGCACAAGGCGCTCCACGACGACTTGAGCCTGCGCGAGGCGTGCCTTGCCCTCGGCTATCTATCGGCGGAGGAGTTCGACCGGCTGGTCCGGCCCGAGCGCATGGCGCATCCCTAGAACAGGTAGCGGCGCATGGAGATGCCGAGCAGAAGCCCGATGGAGACCAGCGTTCCCACCATGGCAGAGCCGCCGTAGGAGAAGAGCGGAAGGGCCACGCCGATCACCGGGAAAAGACCAAGCACCATGGCGATGTTGACCAGCGCAGGCCAGAACAGGATCCCCACCACCCCGACGGCCAGCAAGGAGCCGAAGGCGTCCCGGGAGCGGCGTGCGATCAGGAGTCCCCAAAGCAGCAAGGTGAGATAGAGACCGAGCACGACGGCGCTGCCAGCGAAANNGAGAAGATGAAGTCGGTGTGCTGCGTGGGTAGAAAGCGGAGCTGGGTCTGGGTGCCCGACATCCACCCCTTGCCGAGCAGCCCTCCCGAGCCGATGGCGATCCGCGACTGGATCACCTGGTAGCCGGAAGCGAGGGGATCGCGGCCCGGCTGGAGGAAATCGATGATGCGGGTGCGCTGGTAGTCGTGCAGTCCGAACATCCACAGACCGACGAGCGCGACCACGCCGAGCACAGCGACGGTCACCCAGGCTCGGGGCGGGATTCGAACGAAGAGCAGGTAGGTCGAGCCGATGAGCAGCGTGAGCAGGGCCACGCCCATGTCGCGCTGCAGCAAGATGAGGGCCACCGGCAGTGCGATGATAAGGCCGGGCCGCCAAAGATCGCGCAGACGCCGGATCTCCGAGGGCGGGTGATGCTGGAAGGAACGGGAGAGCGCGAGCACGAGGCCGAGCTTCGTGAATTCCGACGGTTGCATCCGGAGCGAGCCGTAGGTGAGCCAGCTCTCATTGCCCTTGTGGACGGAGCCCACGACGAGCGTGGTCGCGACGAGCAGACACGTCGCGAGGTAGATCGGGAAGGCAAGCCGTTCGAACCGTCGGTAGTCGATGGCCACCACGAGGACGAGCCCTGCCGCTCCGATTGCGATCGCCACGAGCTGGCGCGGCACCTCGCTGGCAAAGACACCGGTCGATCCCGCATGGGCCGCGGAGAGGAGGTTTCCAAAACCCATCGCGGTCAAGACGACCGTGAGGGCGAACAGGGGCCAGTCGAAGTTGTGAAGCAGGCGCCGGTCAATCCGCGGCATCGCCGGGACCTCCCTCGACCGGTTCGTTGCCTGCGGGCTCCGAAGGCTCGGGGGGCGGGGAAGGCGGCGGCGGGGGCCGCGCGGCCTGCGCCTGCGGGCGAGGCGGGGACGGTGCCTTCGGTGCCTGGCTCGCCATGAGGGCCTCCGGAGTGAGGCGGCCCTGCTTCTCAAAGTATTTCGCGAGCACGCGCTGCGCGATCGGGGCCGCGGCGCTCCCCCCATGGCCCGCGTGCTCGTTCAGCACCGCCACCACGATCTCCGGCGCTTCGGCAGGGGCAAAGCACACGAACCAGGCGTGATCGCGGTAGCGCATCGGGACCCGGCTCTCGTCGACGCCCTCGTAGTGCTCGAGCCGGATCACCTGCGCGGTGCCGGTCTTTCCCGCGACCGTGATGCCCGGCAGGCGCGCGCGCCCGCCGGTGCCGCCCGGCTCGTTCACGACGCCGGCCAGTCCTTTGCGCACGATCGCAAGATTCGCCTCCGAGATCGGAAGCTTTGAATCGAGCTCGGGCTTCGTCTCCTCGACGAGTGAGCCGTCTGGCTTCTCGACGCGCAGGAGAAGGCGCGGCTTCATCACCACGCCCGTCGCGAGGGCCCCGTAGGCCACCGCGAGCTGCAGGGGGGTCACAAGGTCGAACCCCTGCCCGATCGAGGCCGATACGGTCTCGCCGGCCATCCATGGCTCGCCAAAGCGTCTCTCCTTCCACGCCTCGGTCGGGATGAGGCCCGGCTTTTCCTCTGGCAGGGGGATGCCGGTGAGCCGCCCGAAGGAGAGGGCATGGCCGAAATCTGCGATGCGGTCGATGCCCAACCGAAGACCGGTCTGGTAGAAGAACACGTCACAGGAGCGCACGAGCGCTTCGTGGACGTCGACCGATCCGTGGCCTTCTTTCTTCCAACACTTGTACACGCGTCTGCCGAGCTGGAAGGAGCCCGGGCAGAAAAAGTGGCTCTGGGGGGTGATCACGCCTGCCTCAAGGGCCGCGGCCGCGAGGAGAGGCTTGTAGGTGGAGCCCGGCGGGTACTGGCCGGAGATGGCGCGGTTCTGAAGGGGCCTGCGTTCGTCCCGGGTGAGCGCACGCCAGGTCTCCGGCGCGACCCCATCGGCGAAGTCGTTCGGATCAAAGGAGGGGCGCGAGACCATCGCGAGCACGTCCCCCGTGCGGGGGTCGAGAGCCACGAGTGCACCCGTCTTCTCGGGCGGTGGGGACTCGGACTCCCGCGCCGCGGACGCAGGCGCGGCCGGGGCCGGGTCGTTGCGGTAGGCGGCAACTGCTTCGCGCTGCAGATCGAGGTCCAGAGTCAGGACGGCCGTGTTGCCAGGAACCGGCTCCACTTCATCCAAGCGCTCGACTTCACGCCCCGCGACATTGACGACCACGTTGCGCCCGCCGGCCGTGCCGCGGAGCACATTCTCGAGCACCGCTTCGAGCCCCGACTGGCCGACGATCTCCCCCGCGCTGTAGTCCTCGAAGCCCGATCTGTCGAGCTGGTCGAGCCGGATCTCGCCGAGTGTTCCCAACACGTGACCTGCGAGGTCGCCGTCTTCGTACTGGCGCTGGGGCCGGACCTCGGTGATGACGCCGGGCAGCGCGAAGCGGTGCGTCTCGACCCGTGCAAGTTGCTCGAAGGACACGTCGGAGGACACAGCGGTGGGTTGGAACCGCGCCCGGCCGTGGGGCTTTCCGACGCTCTCCCGCACCTGGGAGACGTCCTCATCGAGCAGCTGCCCGAGCGCGGTGTAGACCCGCTCGGCGTCGCGCAGCTCGCTCGGGATGACCTCGACGTCGAAGGCCGGGCGGGTGCTGGCGATGAGTCGCCCCTCGCGGTCCAGGATGTTGCCGCGGGGGGCATCGAGGCGGACGGTGCGGACGGAGTTGCGCTCGGACTCGACGCGCAGCACATCGCCCTCGACGACCTGAAGGTAGAAGAGCCGGCCGAGAAAGATGCAGAACACCATGAACACGATGAGGGCCCCGAGCCACAGTCCGCCTTCGGGGACCACATCGAGGGGAGCGCCGACGCGATGATCCCTCAGATCGGCCTCCTGCCGCTCGGGAGAGGCACGCTGCGGCGCGGCGCCTCCTCCTCGCGGGTGCGGGAAGCTACGGCCTCCACGAGCGCGCACACGAGCGGAGCGAGCACGCACGAGAGCGCGGCCTGCAAAATGAGCTGGAGGGCGAAGCGTAGATCGACCACGAGCGCCGCCCCAAGGAGCGATGCGATGAGCGAGAGCAGGAGGCCGTTGAGCAGCGTGAGGACGCCCGCCAGCGTGGCCTGTGCCAGGGGGGTCCGCAGCTCCAGGGAGCGATTGGCGGCGCTCGTCGCGCCGAAGGCCAGCACGTGAAGGAGCGCGTGCTGGCCAAGAGGTGCCCCGGAGAGGACGTCCGCGGCGTAGCCGAGGGCGGCGCTGGCCAGCAGGGCGCTCCCGCCGCCGAGATCGAGGGCCATTGCGATCACCAAGAGCAACGCGAAATCAGGGCAGAACGCCGCAGGCAAGAAGCTCGCGGCCGCCCCCTCCGCCACCATGGCGAGGAGACCAAGCACGAAGAGCGCAAGGGCGGCGATCATGACTTCACGGCCGTCACGAGCCCGGACCGGACCCGCTGCTCGCGGCAGGCGCGGGGCTCTCGAGATCCCCTGAGAGGAGCTCAAGGGTCGGGCTGCGCCAGAGCACCACAAAGAGCTCCTCGAGGCGGCCAAAGTCCACCGCGGGGCGCAGCTTGGCACGCTGCTGGAGGTGGGACCCCTCCGCCGTCAGCGACGCGATCTCCCCGATGCGAAGTCCCTTCGGATAGACACCACCGAGGCCCGAGGTGATCACCGTGTCCCCGATCTCGACGTCCCCGCTCCCTGCCGTGAACTCGAACTCGAGCTCCTCCGCTCCGAGCCCGCGCACGATCCCCCGCGCCCTGCTGCGCTGGACCATGGCGTCTACCGCGCTTTGGCGGTCGAGGAGAAGCATGACGCGCGCGGCATGGGGGCTGGCCGCGGTGACGAGTCCCACCACCCCGTCCTCCGTCAGGGCCGGCATGCCCGCGTGGACTTGATTGGCCCGCCCGCGGTCGATGAGGAGCGACCGGTACCAAGGGGAGAGCTCCCGGCTCGCGACCTCCGCCGGGAGCATGGGCAGGTCGATTTCGCCCCGCATCTTGTCGATCCGCTCGAGCCGCTCGCTCGCGATCAGGGCCTCCCGGTACTGGAGGTTCTCCTCCTCGAGCTGCGCCACGCGGCTGCGCAGCTGCTCGTTTTCCGTCCGTAGATCGGTGAGAGCGACATAGCGGCGGAAAAGGCCTCGCACGAAGTCGAAGGGGGCCGAGAGAGCGGCCTGCAGGGGAACGGCGACATCGAGCAAAGCCCCGGAGAGGAGGGGGAGGTCCTTGGCCCCCGCTGGAAGGGACCTGCGGTCGGCCAGCATGGTCGTCGCGGTCAACCCCACGAGGGCGACGAACAAGAGGGGGACGCGGATGCGGTAGAGGAGGTCGCGCATGTCTGCGCTTTACGACCGGATCGTAACCTCCTTGAGCAGGCGGAGTTCGTCGAGGCAGCGCCCCGTGCCAAGGGCCACCGCGGTCAGCGGGTCCTCGGCCAGCATCACCGGCAGGCCAGTCGCCTCGCGCAGAAGGATGTCCAGGTTGGTCAGCAGGGAGCCACCCCCCACCATGACAATGCCCTTGTCGACGATGTCGGCCGCGAGTTCGGGCGCCGTGTGCTCCAACGCCACTTTCACCGCCTCGACGATCGCGCCGACGGGCTCCGCCAGGCTCTCAGCGATCTGCCGCTCGCTGATGACGATCTCTTTCGGCACCCCGTTCATGAGATCGCGGCCCTTGATCTCCATCACCCGCCCCTCGCCATCCTCGGGCATGCAGGCGGAGCCGATCTCCTTCTTGATGCGTTCGGCGCTGGAT
>DOUU01000109.1 GCA_003520425.1 Deltaproteobacteria bacterium | reverse complement strand
GGGCTAGGAGGGGGGTGCAGCGCGTCGAGCGGATCTCCGATGCGCGCTCTCCCTCGCCTCTTCGTGGGAATCCTCCGGCGCGTGCTCGGCGGCGTGCTTTAGCTCGGCAAACGCCTCCTCCACCGCCCCCACGAGCTCGTGCAGATCCGGTACGAGGTCCCAGTCGGCCGTGAAGCCCCAGGAAAGGGTGCGGAGATAGCTGAAGAGAGCAATGCCCACGGAGAGCTGGCCGAAGAGCGGGACCCAGGGATGCGCCTCGAGCATTTGCGAGCCGAGGAGGTAGAGCGGCTGGCGCGGACCGGGGACATTCGTCACGACGAGGTTGAAGGGCGGCTGACTGCGCTCGAAAAGCCGTGCGCCAAGCGCGATCGGCGTCGACCCGAGCCATCCCACCACCTGGGTCAGCGAATCGGCGCCGAGCGCCTCGTGGCTCTGCTTGAGGCGTTCCGTGGTTTTGCGCACCTGGGCAAGCCGCTTTTGCGGCTCGCGCTCTGCCAAGGGCAGGGGAACCAACCAGGCGGTGACGCGATTGCCGAGCTGTCCCCGGTCGCTCAAATCTCGCAAGCTCACCGGAGCCATCACCTTGAACTGCAGGTCTTCCACGTGGGTTTGGCGCGCGTGCTTGAGAAACTTCCGCATGGCCCCCGCGGTCGTGGCGAGGACCACGTCATTGAGCGTGCCCCCGAGCCGCTCGCGCACGTGGTCGATCTCGTCGAGGCTCATCGTCAGCCAATCGAATCGCCGGTGCGGACCGACCGGCTGGTTGATCGGCGTCGGCGTCGAGCCCGCGAAGATCGTGCTGACGAAACGGCCGGCGGCAGAGAGGCGTTCGCGGAGCTCGCTCCGTGCATGCTCTTCGTCGACAACGAGCCTGCGCAGTGCGTTCGCAGCGTGCAGCGGCGCGGCAAGCCGCCGCCCGGCCTCCGCCATCAGGTACTCGCCTGCGGTCGGCGGACGACGCGGCATCCAGACCGGAGGCGGGTCGATCTTTTCCGTCGGCTCCGGTGTCATGAGGACCGACATGAGGTCGACGCCCGAGACGCCGTCGATCATGCAGTGATGGGTCTTCGAGACGAGGGCGACGCGATCTCCCTCGAGGCCCTCGACCACCCAAAGCTCCCAGAGCGGCTTGTGCAGGTCGAGCCGTTGCTCGAGGATGCGCGCGCAGGTCCGCTTGAGGACCCGCTCGTCCGCAGGGCGCGGGAGCCGGCTGTGACGGATGTGGTAGCGGACGTTGAAGCGTGCGTCGTCCACCCAGATCGGGTGACCGTCCACGGGCGCCGGCTCCACGTGCTGGCGATAGCGTGGGATGCGGTAAAGGCGCGAGTTCACGTACTCGGTGATGCGCTCGAGATCGATTGCACCGTCTTTGCCGCGCAGCGGCCCGCCCTCGCAGATCTCGACGGCGGCCACGTGCATGGGCGAGTTCGGTCCCTCGTAGATCAGGAACGAACCGTCGAGCTCGCTCAGGCGCTCGTAGGAGAAGTCGCTCATCTCTCGCCCCCCTCCCCGAGCTTGGAAAGGGCCTCGAACTCCTGATCCACGAGGGAAACGAGATCGTGGAGATCCGGCACGGCGTCCCAGTCCGCGTTGAATCCCCAGAACAGACCTCCGTTGTAGCTGAAGATGGCGATGCCGAGGCCCTGGTTCGAGAACAGGGGGACGAGAGGATAGATCTCGTCCATGGTGGTCCCGGCGAGATAGACGGGGAACTGCGGCCCTGGAATGTTGGTCACCACCATGTTGTAGGAGCGGGTGAGCGCGGTGATCTGCGAGAGCCCGGCAAAGAGCGCCCCCGTCGTCCAGTCGCTGATCTCCTCCAGGAGCTCGCCACCGGCCACCGTGCTTGAGGCCTTGAGCTCGTGCGTGGTCTCGATCACGGCCTGCAGGCGTGCCTGCGGATCCTTTTCGTGGAGAGGCAAGCGCGCCATCAAGAAGGCCACACGATTGCCGAGCTTTCCGCGCTGATCTTCGGTACGGACGTTCACCGGCAGCATGGCACGGAAGTCGAGGCCCTCCGTGGATACGCTCCGCCGCCCGAGAAATTCGCGCATGGCGCCTGAGACGATCGCGAGAACGACGTCATTCACGGTGCCGCCGAGGCGAGTTTTCACCTGCTTCACCGCGGAGAGGTCCATGCGGGTCCAGTCAAAGCGCCGGTAGGGACCGACCGGATCGTTGATCGGCGTGGCGGAGGCGCTCCCGAGAGCGTGTGTCAGCGCCTCGCCCACGGCCTCCACGGCGCCCTCGGCGCGAGACAGGGTGCGAAGCGGCTCGCGCAGGACCGAAAGCCCGGCGGAGATCGCCTTCCCGGGAAGGGACGCGCGGCGCCGGAGCTCCTCCCGGAAAAGCTGCGCGCCGGTGGGCGGCGGACGCGGCACCCAGCGACCCGAAGCCGTGGGAAGCGCGTCGTGGGGCGAGCCCTGCATGAACCCCGCCATGAGATCCGCACTGGCGATTCCGTCGATCATGCAGTGGTGAATCTTCGTGATGACGGCGAAACGCCCGTCCTCGAGCCCCTCCACGATCCACATCTCCCAAAGCGGGCGATGGCGATCGAGTTTCTGCGAGAAGATCCTCCCGGCGAGGCGCTTGAGCTGACGCGCATCCCCGGGCTGGGGAAGGCTCGTGTGGCGCAGGTGGTAGTTGAGATTGAACTGAGGGTCATCGACCCAGACCGGGTGCCCAAACACGGGGATGCTTTCGAGCCGCTGTCGGAAGCGGCCGCTCCGCCGGAGCGCGGGCTCCGAGAGGGCATGGATGCGCTCGAAATCGAGGCTTCCGTCGGCCGCCCGGAAGGGAGCGCCCTGAAAGATATGGACGGCTCCCACGTGCATGTGGACCGCCGGAGTCTCGATGGCGAGGAAGGTGGCATCGAGGGCGGAGAGACGCTCATAGTGGACGTAGCTCATCGGTACCTCGGCTCCGTCGGAAAGGAAATCTCCCTCGGCTTCGCCCCTCCTTGGCACACGGGGGAATCCGAGTCTGTCGGGTGGGCGACGTGGGGGAAAGGCCGCTTCCGCGCTCCGAGCTGCCCTTTGGCGGGCCGGCTCTGGCCCTCTGGCCAGGCACGCGGCGACGGCTGCTTTCGGCCCTTCCCGCCCGAGCGCCCCCACGGCGCGCGTGGGCTTGCGCCGAGATCGTGCCGCCTTGCGCCCTCGTCCGAAATCTCGCCCATAACGGTTCTCCAGCGCGCCGCGGGGCGCCTCGCAACCCCTTCCCTCAGGCAGAGCCGCTCCCCCCGCGCCGGGCCTGCCGCTCAGCTCGGGCGAAATCCCCAAGACCGCTCGCGCCAGCCCCGGGGAGGAGCACATCGATCGGGTCGCGCAGGTCGTCGACGTAGCCCAAGGCATAGGCGCCGCGCGCGTATCCCATGAGCCGCAGCAAGGGCAAAGGGAGCTCCTTGGCGATCGCCCGGGGAACCGCGAGATACTGATTCTCTTCCTGTCGCAGCCACGCGCGCGCGTACGTGATGTTGAGTCCGTAGCGAACTGCGCTCGTGCGGTTCGCACCGCCGCCGTGGTAGAGCGCACCGGTGTAGAAGAGCACCGAGCCCGCCCCCATCTCGGCGGGCTCTGTATCGCGTTCCTGGAACGAGAGCCGGTCCTCGAAGCGGTGGCTTCCCGGGATGAGCCGCGTCGCACCGTTCTCGGCGGTGAAGTCGTTCATCGCCCAGAGGGTATTGCACTGGACTTCATAGCCCTTGGGAAACGGGAAGAGGTCGAAGGCCCACTGATCGCGGTGGATGGGCTGGCAAGGCTCGCCGGGCCCGATCGCAATGATCTGGGTCAAGTGGAGCTGAAAGTTCGTGGCGCCCCTGAGCGTCGCCTTTACCGCTCCGAGCACGAGGGGGTGCTGAACGAGCTCTCGGGCGATGGGAGAGCGCGCGATGAGGCCGCCGGTGCGCCGCGTGCGCCGCCCGCTGAAGCTGTCGGGCCCGAGCGGTGTCGCGGCGAGGTAGGGCCCGAGCTCGGCTCGCATCGCATCGAGGAGCGCGGGGTCCACAGCGCGGTCTACGACGCAGCAGCCGTCCCGCTCGAGGAGCTCGGCGATCCGCTCGCTCCCCGTAGTCGCGGCGACGTGTTCAATCGGCACGGAGGACTCCTTCTCGACGTGAGCCTATGCGCAAGCCGCTCGGCAATCACGCAGAAAACGAGCGACCGATGGCTCTCTGCTCCTGGGAGAGAGCTACGCCCCGAGACGGTCTTGCGGGCCGGCAGTTTGCGCTTGACTTCCCATGTATACGCTTCGTATACCAACGTTTACGATCCGTCGCAGGGGAGCGGGGACCTTGGGCTCTCTCCATCGCAAAGAGCGCGTGATCGCGGCGCGCGTGCCCGAAGCCCTGGATGACGAGATCCGTCGCCATGCGACTTCACTCGGCCTCTCGGTCTCCAATCTCGTGCGCAACATGCTGCAGAACAGTCTCGGCCTCGTGGGAGACATCGTGGCAGAGGGCGCCGAGATCGCACGTCTCGCACGGGGCGTGCGGCAACCCCGCCCGAGGCTTTCCGCCGGCGCTCCCGCCCAGGGCGGGCGCGTGATCGGCTGGCAGGAGGTCCGGCTCGCCGGGAACGCCGTGTGCGAGGTCTGCAACGCGGTCCTTCCCCGCGGCGGCCGAGCGGCCGTCGGCGTTCTCGAGGGCGCGGGGACCCTCCCCTTGCGCTGCGAGAAATGCATCGACGGGGCGCCCGCGGAGGAGCTGCATGCGGGCTGAGCCTCGCTCCTTCCGGCCGAAGAGCCCCGAGCCGGGAGCCCGCTTGGCCGACGTGGTCGACGCCTCCCTCATGCTCGTGCGAAATGCACGGGAGAGCGCTTTGCGCCTGGTCGAAGGGATCAGCGACGACGCACGAGATGTCGTGCGCGAGGCGCGCGCGCTGCGTCTGGCGGCGCTTGAAGAAGCCACGCGCCTGCGCGCCGCAGGCCGCGCGATCCCCCGCGGCGCGCGGGTGGCAAGCGAGCTTCTGCGAGTTGCGGCCGCCTACCGGCTCCACTCCGCCGTCCAGCCGGCGCGTGACGTGCTGCGAGGAGCGCGCGCGGGCGAGATCGCAAAGGAGCGCCTCCACCGCCTGAGTGCCGAGCGCCTTCACGCTCTCTGTGTGGAACTGCGCGGCGGGGTCCTGAAGGTCGGCCAGTTCGCATCGACCCGCGTCGACCTCCTGCCGCCGGCCTACGCCAAGGCTCTCGCCCGGCTCCAGGACCAGGTGCCCCCGCTCCCCATCGAGGCGATGCGCGCCCGGATCGAAGACGAGCTCGGTCCGCGCGCGAGACTGCTGGAGGGGCTTGAGGAACAAGCGCTCGCTGCGGCCTCGCTCGCGCAGGTCCACGGCGCACGGCTCGCGGACGGCTCTCGTGTCGCGGTGAAGATTCAGATCCCGGACATCGAATCCGTGGTGGCGGCCGACCTCGCCGCCTTGCGCGTCGCTGCGCCCGCCTTTTCAGAGTTCGTGCCCGGGGTCGATCTTGCGACCTTCGTGAGGGAGCTCTCGAGCGCTGTGTCGGCGGAGCTCGATTATCGGAGCGAAGCCCAAAGCGCGGCGGCCTTTGGCTCGGCCTTTGCCGGCGATCCGGAAGTGGTGGTGCCGCGCGTCTACCCCGAGCTCTCCTCGGAGCGCGTGCTCGTGATGGAGCGCCTCGACGGCGAGCGCTTTCCAGACTGGCTCGAGGCGACCGCCGCTCGCGGANNCTCGCGGCGAGACTGGCGTGCGCGAGCGCGATCGCCTGCTTGGCACGCTGGTCCGTGTCTACTGTGCCCAGGTCCTCGACCACGGCCTCCTGCAGGCCGACCCCCACCCCGGGAATTTTCTGGTGCTCCCCGGACCGGAGGGACCGCGCCTGGGTCTCCTCGATTTTGGCTGCGTCCAAGAGTTCCCGGAGGAGCGACGCCGCACCTGGGCTCAGCTCGGGCTCGCGATCCTCGCGCGGGACGAAGCGCGCCTCGGCCATCTCTTCGTGGAAGCGGGCTTTCGCAGCCGGGACGACAACCTCGAGTCCTTGCGGGGATTTGCCGAGCTTCTCCTGGAACGCTTCCGCGAGGGAATGCCCCTCGAGGGAGGCGAGACTGCGCAGGCTCGCATTTTCGAGGCTTTCGCCCTGCTGCGTGACAATCCCGTGGTCCGCGTTCCGGCGGATTTCGTAGCGCTCGGCCGGGTCTTCGCGGCGCTTGGCGGCCTCATCCTGCGGTGGCGCCCGCGCCTCGATCTCTTCGGGACGCTGGCACCCCGGCTTCTCCGCGCTGCCGCACCGCCTGCTGCAAGCCCTAGTGACCCATCGTGAGCCGGCCGACGTCGATGTAGCGGCGCACCATGCCCTTGTTTGCGAAGGGCGTCCCGTTGTTGTCCCAGAACTCGATCCGGTTGCCGGTACCCGTCTGGACGTTGGCGATGGTGTCGCTCACCACCTTCACGTCCCGCGGGTCCGCCACCCCGGTCCATCCCGGGTAGTAGTGGGGGTCGGCGGCGTCTCCATCCTCACTCCAGCGGTGGTCGTGCCAGATGACCTTCCACAGCTGCTGGTTGCGATCGTATGCGAACGAGTAGAGGGGCTCGAGCGTCTGCAGATCGAGATACAGGATCTTGTGGTGGTAGGGATGGTCCGGATTCTTCGGAATCATCTCGATCTTGATCGCGTGTCGAAGCTCCCAACGATCGTTGGCGTAGGAGAGACCGTAAGGGCCAAAGTTGACGTCGCGGCCGTATGGATATCCCTTCTGAATGCTGTTCATCGGCGCGAGCAGGTCCACCTTGCCGAGGCACTGCCACCGGTATTGCGGCACGATTCCCGAGAAGCTGAAGAGGTCGTCGAAAGTGAAGTCGGTGCCAGAGATGGCGTCGGTGCGCTGCGCGGTGGAGATCCTTCGCACGCGGCGGAGCGTCGGGACGTAGACCCACGTGTCGTCGTTCCTCGCGGCGGCACGCGGGCCGTCCGAGGACTTGTAGCGGTTGGTGATGAGGGCGGTCCCGCGGGCATCGAAGGGGTCGGTGACCTCGATCCCGGTCACCGTCTTGCGCAGATCCCCCCGGAAAAGGTCGCCGTCCTGACTCAGGTACTGCGGCTCGACCCGGTGGGCCATCTGGATCGACTTCGAAGTTCCCTCGTAGTAGAGCGCAAGCTCTTCTCCCCGATCCCAATAGGTGTAGAGGTAGTGGGCGCGGCCGCCGTCGCCATTCCAGCGGTAGTCGAAGTCCCAGATGATCTTATTTCCCGCCTGCGGATCACCTTTGCAGTCGATCTGCTCGATCGGGAAGGGCTGGCCTGCGGTGTAGTTCTCGAGGCTCCCATCGGGCCCGATGCGCGCCTGGCCCGCGAAGCGGCGCGTCGCGTCCTGGTAAGGCTTCGCGGGGGAGTAGTCGCGAAAGAAGGGNNGAGCTTCATCCCGTTGAAGAAGAAGAAGTCGCGTTCGTTCCAAAACTCGGGGGGAACGTAGGGCTGGATCGTTTGGACCCGGTCGAAGGTGATCGTGTCGCCCTCTCGGAAGGGCGGTCCCACAGTCTCGGTGTCTTGCCGGGGAGCGGACTTTGAGGGAGGCGGGGCCACGAGTCCGAACACCACGNNCTGGGCCCTCCTGCCTGAGGCGATGGCTCCCCCTTTTCTTTGCAGGCTCTAAAGCCCCGCCGCGCGCGACCCCTGCCTTCTGCTTCTAGTCATGAGACGAGAGCGGACGGGCGCGTGTTCACACCGGGCCCAGGCGCCCGTAGTCACAGCTTTGGCCCGCAGTCGCAGCTGCACCGCACCCCCGGGGC
>DOUU01000110.1 GCA_003520425.1 Deltaproteobacteria bacterium | reverse complement strand
TGCATCCTCGACTCGCTTGCCGACGCTTCTTCAAGCGATCGAGAACTGCCTGCATGAGACAGCCTTCCACGCGAATGTAGAGACGATCGCCAATGTTTACCTGCAAGCGATCGTAGACTCGATGGGTCCCGACGATCCCAGCGATGAACACTGGGCTCCGCTCGCAGGACTTCCCGTTCGCCACGCTCTCTCAGAGACAGCGCTTGGGATGTTTGATCTGGCCGCGTTTCCGTAAACATCCCGAATCGGACGCAATGGCGTAGCGCCTGGACGCGGCGGGGTGGCCCAAAAAGCTCGAATACAGGCACTTCGCGCTCTCACACCGGCTCGCCCTCGAATCTCTCTTCCACGTGTACCCGCTCGCCCAAGCCTGCAAAAGGGCGTCCCTATTCCCATCTCGGTCCGCACTCTGAGCCCATTACGTCGGGCACTCGGTTTTGAGTCGGCGCTGCCAGGGGCTAGCTTAGTGACGGTGTGGACATGGGCGACGGAGATCCGGGCGTGCAAACCTGCCGGGTTGTTCCAGCATGAGCCTGAACCCAATCGCTCCTGACATCTGGATCGCGGACGGCCCCCCGATCTCCTTCTTCGGGTTCGCCTATCCCACGCGCATGAGCGTCGTGCGCCTCGCCGATGGCAGTCTCTGGATCTGTTCGCCCATCAAGCTGACGCTCTCACTGGCCACCGAGATCGAGGCTCTCGGACGCGTACGCCACCTGGTGTCGCCGAACAAGATCCATCATCTCTTTCTCGGGGACTGGAACCGCCGGTGGCCGGAGGCTCGGCTCTACGCATCGCCCGGACTCGCGCGCCGCCGGGCCGATCTCCGCTTCGATGCCGA
Organism: Deltaproteobacteria bacterium; assembly: GCA_003520425.1. Lineage (GTDB taxonomy): Bacteria > Myxococcota_A > UBA9160 > UBA9160 > UBA9160 > UBA9160. Next base: position 7,707 of record DOUU01000110.1, on the reverse strand, counting down.
ACTCTGCGATGACACGGCTCCTGCCTGGGCTGCCGAGATCGACCAGGTCATCTTCCATGGCAGCTTCGTTATGGAAGAGGTCGTGTTCTTCCACCGAGCCTCTCGAACCGCTATCGTCACCGACCTTGTCCAGCGCTTCGCTCCAGACTCCATACACGGCTGGCGCGGCTGGTTGATGCGGCTCGACGGACTCGTCGGACCCGATGGCAGCACGCCGCGCGAATGGCGCCTCAGCTTCCTCAATCGCCGTGCGGTTCGCCGCGCCAAGTCGACACTGCTGAGCTGGAACCCAGAGCGGGTCGTGATCGCTCACGGCGAGTGCGTGCGCGAGCGGGGGCGCGATGCGCTCGAGCGAGCGCTGCGCTGGATCCACTAGGGCGCTGACCGTCAAATTTGTGTCTGTGGCCCTTGGCTGCGGATAAACGCCCAGCCCGCCCTCGCCCCGTGCTGACCGTGTGACACTCGTCATAACCCATGCTCTAAGGGCTCCCGCCACATTCCTTTTGCCTTGAATTGCGCGCGATTCGGCGCGACGTTCACGCCCGGTGGATCCATGGGAACGAAATTGCCTGAACGTGCACAGCGCCTGCCCATCCGATTCCAAGCGGCGATGTATGCGCTGCGCGGCGGATTCCTGGTTCGCCCCTTCCTGATCGCGATCCTTCTCGGGTTTGCAGGTGCGACGCTCTCCGCGCTGGAGGAGTCCACCCCAGTCATCAGTGCCTGGATCCCAGAGACTCTCTTCCCGTCGCACCAGGACCCTCAGGTGGGCCAGGTCATCCTCGGCGGTATCGCTGCCTCCGTCATGACCGTCGTTTCGATCGTCTTTGCCATCCTCCTCATGACCCTCACTCTCGCTTCCACACAGTTCTCGCCGAGGATCCTCGTCAGCTTCGTGAGGGACCGGACCACGCAGTGGACGCTGGGGATCTTCCTCGGGACGTTCTGCTACTGCATGGCGGCGCTCCCTGCCGCACGCTCCCTGCCGCACCCATTCCTCCCTGCCGCAACCGTGACAGGGGCGATGCTGCTCGCGGTCGTCTGCGTGGGCTGGCTCATCTTCTTCATCAACCACATCTCNNGCTGGTGATAGATGACTACATGCCTGATCTGCGGCGGCGCTACCAGACGGAAGCCATTGCAGTGGATCCCGTCAGGATGGAGGCTTCGATCCTGAGCCGCCGCTCCGGCTACATCCGCTTCGTCGACGTGGATCGCCTTCTCGAGGTTGCGAAAGCGCACCACGTCTGTGTTCGCGTCGAGCGCCGCGTCGGCCACTTTGTCCCGGAAGGTCTCCCGCTTATGACGGTCTCGCGCGGCGAGCGCGTGACGGCGGATCTTGCGCTCGCACTACTCGCCGCGTTTGACATCGGTCCCACGCGTACGCTGCAGCAGGATGCCGAGTTCGGTGTCATCCAGATCGTCGACATCGCACTTCGCGCGATCTCTCCCGCCGTCAATGATCCCAGCACTGCCATTAGCTGCGTCGACCAGCTGAGCCGCGTCGTGATCCGCTGGATTAACCGCGCGCCCCCCCGCTCGCATCTCTATGCGCCACCGCACGTCCTGCGGGTGATCATGCCGTGGATCAGCCTGGACGGACTTCTCGATACAGCCTTTGAGCAGATCCGCCACTATTCCGAGAGCGACGTCGCGGTGAGCCTCCGATTGCTGCGGGCATTGGACGACATCGCGCGGGCTGTTGCGTACCCTAATCTACGCAGCACCCTGGTTGAGCGTGGCCGTCGCGTGGTCGGTGGCTGCACCGGTCGACTGGCTGAAGACGATCTTGACAAGTTGCGGCAGCGTCTTCTTGTCCTCGAGTCTCGAATCGAGGCCGAGGCCTGACCGAAACAGGGCGTGTATCGAATGCCCATACGCCATTCCGAAAAGCGCAGGGAGCGGGAGCGCGAACGCGGGTCGCACTAGGCCTGCGACGGCGGCCGCGATCACCCCCATCGTGGCAGATGTCATGGTGGCGGAACAGTGCGGCGCTCTCAGACGACAAGGATTCGGGCCTGATCAAACCCGGATGGCCGCGATAATACTCGTCAAGCCCCTGCGCCAGGGTGAGACGGCAGTCCTGACGCCGGTAATTGAATCGCGGAGGGCGACCATCATTCGATGAGGACCGCCTAACGATAGGTTATCACTATTTCGGGAACGCGCTTTGCGGTGAAGGATCGCTAGGCGGCCTGAAATCGCCTACGGACCACCTCAGTCGCCAGCGCGCACTCTACGTGCCAGGGCTCAGGCTCTCCGCTTCCTCCCCGCCACACGAACTCTTTGAGGCTCCCAACGGCTGAGATCAAAGACTTCGCCGCTCAATCGCTCGAGGGTGGCCGCGATGGTTGCGTGACTGACGAGGGTCATGTGGCCACACTCGCACTCGATCACCGGCTCGTCGATGGCTCGACGGAGCGGGATGCTTTGGACTTGACCGCACGAGGCACAGGTAATGGTGAGGATCGGCTCGATCACGGGTCGCATTCTCCGCTCCGGGGCCGCCGCCTTCAATCGAATTGCGAAGAAGCAGGCCGGAACGGCTCTCCACACCGGTCATGGATGCCCACGACGAGGTCGAGGGGGAGCTGCGACGTTACCTGCGAGCTCCGAGGTCACGAAGCCCTTGTCTCCTTCATACGGGCTTAGGGTGTCTCCGACTAAGTTGAGGGCCGGGGCCACGGTGCCTCCGTGGCGCATATGCAAGGGAGGGTCGCCCTATGAGACTCGTCCGCAAGCTCACCCTGGCATTGCTTGCGGGGTTTGCCGTGCTCTTCGCTATCCAGGCCTGGCTCAGCATCCATGAGTTCGCAGGGGAATACGAAGCCGACATCTCCCGAGACCATCGAGTGATGGGTCGAGCGCTCGCTGCGGCTGTGGCCTCGAGTCTGCGCGACCACGGGCCCGAGGCCGCGGTCGCCATAATCGCGGAGGCGAACGAGCGAGAGGCGCAGACCAAAATCCGATGGGTGCGTCTTTCAGCGGCGCCTGGTTCGGCCAATGCACCGGCCGAATTCCTATCTCCGGCAAAAGGAGGCCAAGATCTCTCGATACTGGATCGCTCGCGGGGTAGCTACGGCGTCGCGTATACGTACACACCGGTCGTGGTCGATGGCGTGAGGATCGGCGAAGTCGAGCTCTCCCAATCGCTGGAGGGAGAACACCGATTCGTCCGCCTCCAGTTCTTGCACGAAGCTCTCGTTACGGTGGCACTCATCGTAGTCTGCGGCGGAGTGTCTTGGCTGCTCGGTGTTCGCTTCGTCGGTCAGCCCGTGCGCCAGCTCTCCGAGCAGGCACGGCGAATCGGGGCCGGCGACCTCTCTTCGCGCATCAACCTGCGCCAGCATGACGAGCTCTCGCTTCTGGCGGAAGAGATGAACGCGATGACCGATAAGCTCGCCGAGGCCCGCGAACACCTCAATTCTGAGATTGTCGCGCGGATTGCAGCGATCGAGCAGTTGCGACATGCGGATCGGTTGAGCACAGTCGGACGGCTCGCCTCGGGCATCGCCCACGAGCTCGGCACCCCGCTCAACGTCATCTCCGGGCATGCGGCGATGATCGCGTCGGGCGAAGTGTCACTGGAGTCCGAGATTCGCGAGACCGCCTGCGTGATCCAGGAGCAGACCAGCCGCATGGCGGCCATCCTGCGGCAGCTTCTCGACTTTGCGCGTCGTAGGTCGACCACGCGCTCGACCACCGACCTCGTGAACCTGGCGCGCAGGACGGTGGCGCTCCTCGAACCACTCGCCGCCAAGCGCGGCGTGACGCTCGATGTGGGGGACGGCGAGGCCGCGGTGCGCTCGAAGGTCGACAGCGGCCAGATCGAGCAGGTGCTGACCAATCTCGTGATGAACGCGATTCAGGCATCGCCGCCGCGCACGAAGGTCGAAGTTTCAGTCATGACTCGCCGACTCGCCCCGAGAGAAGGAGATGGGTCGGAGCGCCGCTGCGTCTGTGTCGAGGTGCGCGATTGCGGCGAAGGGATTCCCGAGGATGCCCTTGCGCGCATTTTCGATCCCTTCTTCACGACGAAGCCGGTGGGGGAGGGGACGGGCCTGGGCCTGTCCGTGGCCTATGGCATCGTGGCCGACCACGGGGGCTGGATCGACGTCTCGAGCGAGGCGGGGCACGGCTCCGTCTTCACGGTCTGGCTCCCTGAGGCGGAGGTCTCGGCGTGACGCGGGTGCTCGTGGTGGACGACGACCATGCCATGGGAAAGATGATGGTCGATCGCCTCTTGCGTCGCGGCTTCGAGGCAGTGGCCCGGCAGGCCGGCGAGGAAGCGCTCGCGCTCCTTCTCTCCGAGGAGTTCGACGTCGTGGTGACCGATGTTCGAATGCCGGGAATGACGGGCCTGGACCTGTGTACCCGCATCGTGAACCACCGTCCGGATCTGCCGGTGGTCGTCATCACCGCCTTTGGCAGTCTCGATACCGCGATCGCCGCGATCCGCGCCGGTGCCCACGATTTCGTGCACAAGCCCTTCGAGATCGAGGAGCTGATCCTGCGCATCGAAGGCGCAGCGCGTTATCGTGCGCTTCATGCGGAGCTTGTGCGCCTGCGGCAGACCGTGGCGGACTCCGAGGGCTGGAGCGAGCTGCTCGGCGACAGCCCCCCGATCTGGAGGCTGCGGGAGCTGCTCGCCAAGGTGGCCGCTTCGGACGCGAGTGTCCTGGTGAGCGGCGAGACGGGAACGGGCAAGGAAGTGGCTGCCCGAGCGATCCACGCGCACAGCGCACGCCGCCAGGCCCCCTTCGTCGTGCTCGACTGCAGCGCACTCCCGGCCACGCTGCTCGAGAGCGAGCTCTTTGGCCACGTGCGCGGCGCGTTCACCGACGCGCGGGCCGAGCGCAAGGGCCTGTTCGTGCAGGCCGCGGGAGGCACGCTCTTCTTGGATGAAGTCGGCGAGCTTCCCCTCGACCTCCAGCCGAAGCTCCTCCGTGCGCTGCAGGAGCGCCGCGTGCGGCCAGTGGGCAGCGACAGCGAGGTGGCTGCGGACGTGCGCGTCATCGCGGCCACCAACCGCGATCTCGAAGCCGCGGTGGATGAGGGTCGCTTCCGGCCCGACCTCTTCTACCGGCTGGAGGTGCTGCACGTGGCGCTCCCCCCGCTGCGTTCGCGGGGACGCGACGTGCTGCTTTTGGCGCAGCATTTCGTCAAGCGTTTCGCCGCCCGATCGGACAAGCACGTCGTCGGATTCTCTGCGCCCGTGGCCGAGCGACTCCTGGCCTATACCTGGCCGGGAAATGTGCGCGAACTCATGAACTGCATCGAGCGCTCGGTCGCACTCACGAGCTATGAACAGCTTGTGGTCGATGACCTCCCCGAGCGCGTCCGCGATTTTCATGAGGAACACGTCCTGGTGACGGGATCCGATCCCGAGGAGCTGGTGCCCCTTGAGGAGGTGGAGCGGCGCTACGTGCTGCGCGTGCTGGACGCGAGTGGGGGCAACAAGACGATCGCCGCGCGCGTGCTGGGCCTGGACCGCAAGACCCTTCATCGCAAACTCGAACGCTGGGCCCAGGGCCCGTAGGGCGGAGAGCCCGCGGCGTAGCGCGCGGGTCATTCCTCCCCGTGCGGGGCGAAGTTCCCCAGCGTCTCGCGCCGGGGGCCCCCAGCGGCGCTCCCCTCCCTGGCGCGCCGGCTGCCATTGCAGGGAACCGAACGCAATTGCACGGAACGGTTCCCGGCACTGGGCTGAGTTCCCCCGAGGCGAGGCATTCGCCACGTCGGCTCGGTAGCCGTGAATACAGGCCAGTCCGCTCGTGTCACATCAGTAAAAGCACAAGGCAGGGGGAGCCATCGCCTCACGCAGGAGGGCGCCGTATGGCGCGTTCATGTCGGCTCGTGCTGGCGCTCGTGGTGCTCGGGCTCGCGGCTCCGCCACCCTCAAAGTCTGCTCTCCGGCAAGACACCGGGACTGTGGGTCCGCCCTTCCGAGAGGGCGAGACGATCACCTTCGAACAGATCCAAAAGATCCAGCCCTACGTTCCCCCGGAGTTCTGGAATCAGCGCGAGTTTTTCTTCTTCGACGGGATGAAGCTCGAGATCGGCCCCTTCTTTCGCGACTACTCCCCCGCGCAGCCCTACCACGAGGCCACGCGCCGCTTTGCGGGCCAAGCGCGCATCGGACCCGATGGGAGCCTTGAGAACTACACCGCTGGCCAGCCCTTCCCGATCGACCAGATCGACTGCAAAGGCGATCCGCAGGCCGGAGAGAAAGTCATCTGGGACTTTGACTACCGCTGGAACGGTGACGGCGAACGAGCGCACTACCTCTACACCTACTGGGATCGGGGAGAAAAGCTTGCGCTCTACTACGAGGGAACCTCGAAGTCGATCCAGATGGCCCACCGGGTCGAGCCACAGTACCTAAGCCAGGAAGGCGATCTCTTCCCTGGAGATCTGCGCAAGACGGTGACGGGGATCGAGGTCACCGACCCCTTCGACGCCCGCGGGACCGCCCTCATCACCAATCGGTACAAGTCCTCGGACGGCCCGCTCGCAAGCGCAAGGAACGACGACACCTGGGTCTACGTTCCGACCCTCCGCCGCGTGCGAAGGATCTCCACCGCGCAGCGCACCGACGCCATCTCCGGCACCGACTTCACCTTTGACGATCTCTTCAGTTTCTCGGGAATCATTCCGCAGTACCGGTGGCAATGCCTCGGCAGGGTGGACGTGCTCGCGCCGATGAACAGTACGCAAAAAGGGTACCCATACAGCGACGATCACAACTTCGGCCCCTATGGGCTGTCCTATGCGAACGATCGCTGGGAGCTTCGCCACGCCATTAAGATCAAGATGATCCCGAAGAATCCAGACCATCCCTACCACCACAAGATCCTGTATCTCGATGCGCAGACGCTCGAGCCTCTCTATTCGTTCGCCTACGATCGCAACCAGGAGCTGTGGAAGATTATCTGGCACAACCACCGCTGGAGCGAGGATGGAGACGCCGCTGACCCCCACTACTACCCGGGATGGACCGGTGTCGCCGACCCACGGGACGTGAAGGTGGTGAGCGACACCATCGTCAATGTCCAGACAGGTACTGGGAACCGCATTGAGTTCTGGGACAACAACGGGACGCCCTTCGCGAACAAGGGCCAGGTACGCCGCTACATCGACGTCGGCCGGCTCACGATGGGTCACTAGAGGGCTTGCGGAAGGCGGCGCGGCCGCACGGTAAAGCTAATGCCAGAGTTCCGAACAGATCGATGCGCGGGCGCCAAGCAGGATGAGGCCGCCAAGCGCCGCGAAGACCCGGCCGAGTGTTACGAAATCCGCCCGGACACCCACCCCAGGGGATTGTCATACACCAGCGCGAAGGCTTCGAAAAGACGAGCCGGGGCCGCCTCGCCTACCTCGAGCGGCTCGCTGTCGCGGAAGCGTACCAGGAGGCAAACCCGTAGGGACTCGAGGTTGCCTCCCGGCCTGCGAAAGCCCGCTCCCACGAAGACACGGACCGAGTGGCAGACGGACCAAGCGGCTCGTCTTCGCGCGCGAGGATCGCGAGCCAGAGCTAAGCCGACGGCGTCCCGCTGCCTTATATTTCGAACTCGGTCCAGCTGGCATGGCTCATGCATCCGCCAGTTCCAAGAGGTCCGAAGATCCGTGAGGCGGCTTTCTATTTTCGTCGGTTGTTTCGCGTTCGTCACTGCCGGTATTTCGGCAGTCGCAGCGTCAGCGACTCAGCCG
>DOUU01000343.1:2140-4935 GCA_003520425.1 Deltaproteobacteria bacterium | reverse complement strand
CCGCCGGCATTGGGCGTGTGCGAATCGGTCCCGATGATGAGAGCCCCGGGGAAGGCATAGTTCTCCAGGACGACTTGATGGATGATGCCGGCGCCCGGGCCCCAGAAACCCAAGCCGTACTTGGCAGCCGCCGAACGCAGGAAGTCGTAGACCTCCTTGTTTTCCGCGAGCGACTCGCGCAGATCCGATGCCCCCTCAACCCTTGCCTGGATCAAGTGGTCGCAGTGGATGGTGGCTGGCACCGCGACCCTCTCTCGCCGGGTCTGCATGAATTGCAGAAGGCCGGTCTGTCCCAGGACGTCCTGAAATACCACGCGGTCGGGACGAAGCAGCAGGTAGCTCTTGCCGGGTTCGAGTTCCTGGTGTTGCGGGTCATCCAGGTGCCCGAGCAAGATCTTGTCCGCCAAGGTCAAGGGCCTACTCAATCGGCGGCGGACCACCGCAAGATTGCGCGCCATCCTGGCATAGACCGAAGCCGTCATTTCCGGGCTCGATTCGATCGCAGCAACCATTTCCTCGCCCTTCCCACCAATCCTCCAGGCGGCAGGATATCCGTTCGTTCACGCTGGAGGTAGGAACGGACCCGCTCGAGCTCGCGCTGGCTGCCATCCCGTGCCATTACGGAGTTGTCGCATCCCTGGCACCGGGCCTCCCTCGGCTCCTCGACTGCGAGCAGCACACAAGCCTCGGGCTATAGTGTGGTTCATGTCCTACCAAACGAATATCCTGGCGCGAACCGAAGGGAACAAACACTTCCGCGAAGTGCTGTTCACCGGACCCAAAACCCAGCTCGTGGTGATGCACATCCCTCCCGGGGGCGATGTGGGCGCGGAAACGCACGAGCATGTGGAGCAGGTGCTCTTCTTCCTCTCCGGCACGGGCAAGGCGATCTTGGACGGCAAGGAATCGCCCGTCCGGGCCGGCGACGTGGTGGTCGTGACGCCGGGCACCCGCCACAATTTCATCAACGAGGGAAGGGAGCCGCTCAAGATCTACACGGTCTATGCGCCGCCCAACCACATCCACGGGCGCATCCACCCCACCAAGGCCAGCGCCGACGCGGATGTGGAAGACGAGGAGTTCGGGCATCGCGTTCGCTGAAGCACCCGACGCATGCCACCCGGACACGATGGTTCGACGCGAAGTGTATCCTGGGCGAGCCGTCCAAAACGCCTGACCCCTCCGAAGAGGTGGGATGAGGCCCTTCTGAGAATGGCAGCGCCGCTTTTTTCGGCCTCATCGTCGCCTCGGTTCTGGCCCAGTAAACGCAGACCCGATCCTATTCCTACCCTGGCTTGCTAGCCTTCTCGTGTAGGTGGGGAGGGTCGCATGTCGCTGCGCAGCGCGTCCGCGTCGGGGGACGCAGATTTCGAAGTCGCGCACGATACGGTCCGTTGCACCGGTAGCTGGACGGTGGGTCGCATCGCAGGGCTTGAGCATCGCCTCGACCACACATCCTGGCCCAGGGATAGAGAGGTCGTGTTTGACGGATCGGCCGTCACCGCCATGGACACGGCGGGAGCCTGGCTCTTGCGCCGGACCCTCCACACGCTCGAGCGGAGCGGGCGGACCGCATCGCTCCGAGGACTCCGAGGCGAGCACGAAGCGCTCGTCGCCATGATCCGCTCCTCAGACGTCGAGGCTGCGCTCGAAGCCCCCGTGCTTGCGCCGCCCCTTCTCGAGAGGGTCGGAGCGCTCGCCTGGAACCGCGGCCAGCAGGGCATGAAGATGCTCTCCTTCGTGGGCGAAGTAGCCCTGGCTGCCGCCCGCTGCACCGCACGGCCGCGACGCATCCGCTGGCGACCGACTCTCTACAACGTTCGGACTGCAGGTTTCGATGCCCTCCCCATCGTTGGACTTCTGTGCTTTCTCATGGGCATCGTCATCGCCTACCAAGGCGCAACACAGCTCCGACGCTACGGCGCGAACATCTTCATCGCGGACCTTGTGGGACTTGCCATGCTGCGCGAGCTCTCCCCTCTTCTCGCCGCCATCATCGTGGCCGGACGCTCGGGCTCCGCGTACGCGGCCCAGATCGGGACGATGAAAGTGACGGAGGAGATCGACGCCCTCCGTACCGTCGGAATCGCTCCCATTGAGCTCCTCGTGTTGCCAAAGATCGTGGCCCTCGCCATCGCGCTTCCGCTTCTCACTGTCTACGCCGACGTGCTTGGCGTTTCGGGCGGGATGCTGATGGCGCAGACCGAGCTCGCCGTGAACCACACAGTGTTCCTCGATCGCCTCCAGCACGCACTCCGGCTCTCGGACTACCTGGTGGGCATCGGCAAGGCTCCCGTCTTCGCCGGAATCATCGCTGTCGTGGGCTGCTTCCAGGGTTTCCAGGTCGCAGGCGATGCCGAGAGCGTCGGCCACCGAACCACGGTGAGCGTCGTCCAATCGATCTTCCTCGTGATCCTCGCCGATGCTCTCTTCTCCGTGATTTTCAACTACCTCGGGATCTGACGCGGTGAGAGTGGGGAAGCCGTGGCGGCTGTGATCGAGGTTCGCGAGGTTCGCACGCGATTTGGGGCCGCCGTCGTTCACGACGGCGTAAGCCTTGAGGTGACGGAGGGCGAGATCTTTGCGCTCGCGGGAGCGAGTGGCTGTGGAAAGTCCACGCTGCTGCGAGAGCTCATCCTGCTGCAGCGGCCCGAGTCCGGCTCGATCCGGGTTTTCGGACGGGATGTCTTGGGACTGGATGACGAGGAGGCGCTCCCGCTGCGGCGCAACTGGGGCGTCATGTTCGAACGGGGCGCGCTCTTCAGCTCGCTCACCGTGCGCGAGAACGTAGGCCT
>DOUU01000343.1:0-2133 GCA_003520425.1 Deltaproteobacteria bacterium | reverse complement strand
GGGCTCCCCGCGAGCGCTGGCGCCAAATACCCAGCCGAGCTCTCCGGCGGTATGCGGAAACGGGCGGCGCTCGCTCGTGCGATCGCGCTCGATCCAAGGCTCTTATTCCTGGACGAGCCCACCGCAGGCCTTGATCCGCTAAGCGCGAGCGGATTCGATGAGCTCGTCCGGCGCATGAAGGAGCTCCTCGGTCTCACGATCTTTCTGGTGACCCATGATCTCGATCTCCTCTGGCGGGTGGCAGACCGCGTGGCCTTCATGGTCGAGGGGCGAATCGCAGGCGTCGGAACCATGCACGAGCTCTCGAAATCGGAGGAGCCCCTCGTGCGCGAATACTTCTACGGCCCGCGGGGTCGAGGAGCCTGGGAGCAATCATGGAAACGAAGGTGAACTATGCAATCGTCGGAGCGTTCGTATTGATTCTTTCGGCCGCGATCGTCGCCGGCGTGCTGTGGATCTCCTCTGGCCGCACCGCCCGCAAGAACTACGACACCTATCTCGCATACTTCACAGAGTCCGTGTCGGGTCTGAATGTGGAAGCGCCCGTCAAGTACAGGGGTGTCCAAGTGGGTATGGTGAAGGAGATCGCGCTCGACAAGGAGGATCCCCAAAGAGTCCGGCTCGTCCTCGCGATCGAGCGCGGCGCCCCGATCAAGCAGGATACGGTTGCGATCCTGAGCGTGCAGGGACTGACCGGGATCGCTTTTCTCGACCTCGAAGGCGGATCCCGGGAGTCTCCGCTCCTCACCCCGAAAGAAGAGGAACCCTATCCCGTGATCGCGACAGGGCCCTCGTTCCTGCGTCGGCTCGACACCCGCGCGAACGCGCTCATCGCCGACCTTTCTCAGACTGCACAGAGTATCAACGAGCTCATCGACCCGGAGACCCGCAGCGCACTTCAGCGCACTGTCCGCGATATCGATAGCGTGACCCACGTGATCGCAGGACGCTCGAAGGCCATCGATGCCACTCTCGAGAACAGCGCCCGGGCGAGCGCGGACTTGACGCAGCTCGTGAAGCAGGTGGCTCAAAGCGCCGAGGCCGTCGAGCGCGCCGCGGAGAAGACTGCACGTGCCAGTGAGGCCGTTCGGGCCACCGCCAGCGACGCGGGCGGCGGGGTAGACGAGCTGCGCGCCGACACGCTGCCGGAGCTGCAGCGTCTCCTTGCCGATGCGCGCGTCGTCATGTCTTCGCTTCGACGGATCGCGCAGGACCTCGAGCGGAACCCCAATGCGCTCGTCGTGGGCCGCGAGCTGCCTCCGGGGCCGGGCGAGTGACCTTGGTCGTGCATCGCACCTTCCACTCGAGGATCGCTCTCGCTGCCGCAATGAGCCTCGCTTGCGCGAGCTGCACGTTGCTCCAACCCGTGCGCACGGAGTCTCCGAGCCTTTTTGCCTTGGAAGCGACCTTCGACAGCGCTTCCGGGCGGGACACGGCGGCACAGCCGCTCTCGATCGCCGTGCCGCGGGCACGACCTGCCTTCGACAGCGCCCGTATCGTGTATGTGTCCCGAACGTACGAGATCCGTTTCTTTTCCAAGAGTCAGTGGGTAGATACCCCCGCACGCATGCTCGCCCCGCTTCTCATCGAGGCCATCGGCGCAAGCCGCAGGTTTCAACCCGTTCGCAGCGGAGCGGGCGTGGATGCGGCTTTCCGCCTCGAGACCGAGATCACGGCGCTGCAGCAAGAGTTCACAGTCCGGCCGAGTCAGGTGCGCTTCGGCCTCCGAGCACAGATCGTCGATGTGGCGGAGCATCGGATCGTCGCGACGAGAGATTTCGAGACCGTGGAAGAGGCTCCGTCTGACGATCCCTACGGAGGCGTCGTCGCCGCAAACCGGGCGGTGGGGCGGCTGCTCCGCGATCTCACCGCGTGGTGTGAGGAGTCCGCCGAGGCATCAGGTTCACCAAGCAGCGCACGCGTGCCGCAAAAGAGGGATTAGCCTGTCCTGCCTGGACGGGTTCCCGAGGCAGGCTCACGAGCCTCGCTACGGAGCCCCTGCCTCACCCTTTCTTCTTGCGGGGCGCGAGGCTCCGCCTTCTCCGACAAGATGAATCCTCGGCTGTGGATCGCGAGGCCGCGCGCGAGCGGTTGTCAGCGGCGAACCAAGCGAAAGGCAAAGCTGCGCCCAAG
>DOUU01000510.1 GCA_003520425.1 Deltaproteobacteria bacterium | reverse complement strand
GAAGGCACAGGAGGGCCATCGAGACTTGGGGCGGGCCCATTTTGAGAAAACACAGAGTCCAGTTCTGGGATTCTGGGTGCAGGCAGTCTTGGTCCACCGCCCCTTTATCCCTCAAGGGACGACGGACCTTTCATTTGTTCATCGTGATACAGAAACCGAACGTCGAGAAGTTCGACTAGGACATGTCTGCCGACAAAATTACTTTGACCCTCAAGAGCGGCGATTCGAGCACGGCAAAGAGCACCACTGAGGAAANNCGAGCCGCACCCCCAGATCGCGAGACAGTTCGAACCCCTCGGACCATCTTCCTCCTACGCCCCCTTCTTCTTCGCTGATCAGCACGCGGACGGAGGAGACACCTTCGCGAAGAACGAGCTCAAGACATTCTTCCAGTGACTCTTCAACCGTCGCGTCGCTAGAATCGCGGTCAGGTGCCACCGATCGCCAGAGCAGAGACCGTAGTAGGAGATGCTCAATCTCTTGAAAGTCCTCGATCAGCTCCGGGATCTTGGAGCGCAAGAACCGCCGCCTGAAGTGAGTGTTCCAGAGGCTCCTGCGAGCCTCGGCGAAATCCCAAATCAGCTCAGTGACGTCCTTCATTTCAGCCGATCCAGGCTCGGGCCGGACACACGCCTCGCGAAGCATACACAAGTGTTTGGATTTTGGTTCCAGACGATCCCGTGGAAATGATATCCGGAGGTCGAGCCATGGTTGTTGCCGGGAGCCCGCCAGTAGATCGGAAGAGGACAGGGCTTACAATTCCCGGTCCCACATCTTCCCACATCGACAGGATCTGGAAAAGGCACTGGATCTCGATCGACCGGCACATCGATGTAGTCCTGGGCTGTTGGGCTGTACCTGAGCGGAGCAGGGTGGAAGGAGATCGCCCACAGGTTGAACCACGCGGGGGTCCCCGCACCCCGACCCCGCGCCCTAAAGCGTAAGACTCCTTCGTGGTCGCCCTCTGCCATGCGGGTGATCCTGTTCAACCCCATCTACCGCGGCATGCTCGTGTGGAATCGCAGCGAGTGGATCAAGGACCACGAAACGAAGAGGCGTCGCCGCTACGAGCGGCCGGAAGCGGAGTGGATTCGGCGCGAAGCACCCGAACTGCGCATCATCTCCGACGAGATTGGGGCGGCCGTCGCGGTAGAGCAGAGGCGGCGCGCCGCACCCTACGTGCGCACGGCAGACGGACGCCGCCTCGCCACCCACACCGCCCGCACCGCGCCGCGCAAGCATCTGCTCGCAGGCTTTCTTGAGTGCGGGGTGTGCGGGGGGAGCTTCCACGCGCTCAGCCGACCCGAGCGCTACGGGTGCGCGTGGCACCGGACGCGAGGGCCTAGCGTTTGCGCCAGCACCCTAGCCGTACGGCGCACCGCGCTGGAAGGGGCTGTGCTGAGCGCGATCCGGAAGGAGGTCTTGAGCCCTGATACCGTGACCTACATCGTCGAGATGGCTTTCGCCGCCTTGGCCGCGCACGAACAGATGCGCCAGGCCAACCCCAGCCGGCTGCGGGAGATCGACCACGAGCTTGCGAACCTCGTTCGGCTCGCCGCAGCCACAGGAGACATCCCCGAGGTGGCGAGCGCGATCACCGCGCTGAAAGCCGAGGCCGCCGCACTGCGGCTTGCCGCTCGGCCGGGCACACTGGTCACCAAGGCTCTGCGCCGTCGGATCATCGAGGAGACTCTGCAGCTCCGCGCGGCGTTCGACGCCGCGCCCGACGAGGCGCGGACCGCACTGCGGGCCCTCTTGCGCGAGCGGCGGATGCGGGTCGCGGCCGACCAGGAGCGTGGCTGGCGCGTGGAAGGGCTCTTCGAGGTGCCCCTAATTGGAAGGGCCCAGGCGCTTGGCCCGGGCCCTGATGGTGGTAACGAAGTGGTAGCGGGGGGGCGATACAACCGGGTCGCACACGCCTTCCCCGATGGCGGCATTCCCCTGAGGTGCGCGAGCTGAAAATCTCACCCGCTAAGCCGGACAGTCGGGGGTACCGGGGGTGCTACGTCTCCGTCTTGAGAATTCAAAGCGCTCGACTGCGCTGCGTAGCGGCGCCCCACGTCGGTGCATGAAAGCGGATACTCCAGCTTCAGACTGTCAACTTGACGGGGAAGCTTACGTTTCCAAACGGCCCTCCTCGAGGGGGCCCCCTCGGCCAGCGAGCTGGGCGCGGCACGCCGAGGCGAGACGCACGGCCTACGGCAGGGGACCATAGGCCGCCAATTGGTTCACAGAGGCAACGAATACCTTTCCGTTCACCACAACCGGAGGGGTGTACTTCGCTGCGTAGTCCAACGTATCGCGCGAGCCGACCTGATTGCTGTTGTAGAGCTCGCTGCCAAGGTTGGTTGCGTCATAGGCGTGGAGAACGGCCGGAACGGTCGCCCCCGGCCTTTCGAGTGCCCACAGAATGGCATTGGTGTTCCCATTCGCAGAGATCGCAATCGTTGCGCCCGGGAAGCTGTAGGCCTCCGGTGACTGTGTGCTCATGGAGAGGGAACCACCGCCCAACTTGAGAGCTCTAAGCGAATCGGAGACCGCTCCGAAGTAGACGAACCCCGCAAAATAGACTGGCGCCTTGAAGTTGCCGGAGTCCAGCGTCCCGCCCGGAAGGAGGTTCGCGAGAGCTTGAGGAATCTGGCTGTCGTCGGTTGGATTGTATCCGCCCATCTTGTCCCGGTTGACGACGTAGATCGTACCGGTCTTTCCAGCCGTGACTAACAAGTGCGGGTAGGCGCCGCTCTGGTCCGGAAGCAAGAGCGGCCCCCCAGAGCCGAGATCGAGGTCATGGAGGTTCATGTTCGATTGATCGTGCGGTGTGAAATAGTCCAAAACGGCCCCGCTTGGGCTGATCTTCACGATGCTATCTCCGTAGTCAAGCCCACCCGAGTCCGCATCGAAGGTGCCGTTGCCGGTAACGAAGTAGATGTTTCCCGTGGAGTCTGCGGCGAGACCTCCGCCACCCTGCCAGATCCCGCCTTGAGAGCCATTTGGCGTGGTGTTGTAGGTCATCACCAACTGCAGAGTGGCGGCATCGAAACCGAGTACCCAGCCGTGGTACGGCCCATTGTCTCCATGGGAGGCAAACCCGACATAAACGACGCCGTTCGAAAGAAGAAGCGCGGGGCGCTGATTCTGTATTAACGGGACAAAGGAGATTTGACCCCCCTGCGACCCATCGCCGTTTCCCGATACACTCGCTTGGATGACCACGGGCCCCCCAAGCTTCTCGGCGCCGGTCGTGAGATCGAGGGCATGCAGTCGCTGCACATACGTCGTTGAATTGCCGACGGTCTCCTTGGTCTTGGAGACGACGTACAGCGTGCTACTCGCGGGATCGATTACCGGGGTGCCGGTGATCCCGATTTCGGGGCTGATGTCCGTGGTTCCTGTATCCGCTGCGGGAACCGTGGTCACGCCGGCGGCCGGGTTGATGAAGCTTACCTGCCAGAGCGGATTGTTGGTCAACCCATCGGCGTCGAAGGCGTAGACGCTGTCATGCTCTGTCGCTACGTAGACGACGTTGTGGAAGCCTTGGTTTGGGAGGCTCAGATTTTCCACATAAAGTGGCGCGGCGTAGGCGATGCCGTCCAAGGGATAGGAGAAGAGCCTTCCAAAGTTGGCTGGAGTCACGTTGGCGGGAGTGAGAACGGTTTCTTGCGGATTGAGACCAGTACGCTGGTTGTCGTTGTGATAGGTAAAAACGCCGGGCGAGTTCGTGATGAATACGGTGGCACTTGCCGACTGGGGCCCGCCCGGCGAAGCAAACGTCACGGCGTGGGTACCGATGCTGTTGGGCGGTGAATAGAGACCCGTGCTGGTAATCGTCCCAGAAGTAGAGGAACCTCCTACAACGCCATCGACCAGCCACGTGACGCTGCCCGAGAGGCTGGCCGTGAACTGCTGCGTCCTCGTGAAAGTGAGTGCGGCGATGCGCGGGCTGACCGTCAGCGCTTGGGGCACGAAGGCCATAAGGGCGCAGTCGCTGTGACCCCAAGTGGGCCCCAACAAGTAGAAGAGGCGCACGTAGAGAGTCCGCCCGTCGATCGGGAGGCGGCTCGCCGTGATGGAGCGGGCACTTGCCGCGAGCCGGCCGCTGTCGAAGAGGTCGTTTGCGCCGGGGCTTGAGCCCACGTAGAGCCACCAGGCGACAGGCGTGTGGCCGGCATCCGCCCACTCAAAGGTGACGACCGAGCCCGTGAGGCTCGAGCCGCAGGCGGGCGAAGCAATCGTCGGTGCGGGAAGGTTTACCGCGGAGAAGGTGCAGTCCTCGAAGCGCCACACGGCTTCGGGGGTGCGGTACCAAAGACGCACATAGAC
The DNA here is from genome assembly GCA_003520425.1 of Deltaproteobacteria bacterium. Lineage (GTDB taxonomy): Bacteria > Myxococcota_A > UBA9160 > UBA9160 > UBA9160 > UBA9160. Next base: position 2,036 of record DOUU01000510.1, on the reverse strand, counting down.
GGTGCGGCCGTCGTCCGGAAGCCCGCTCACGCTGAGCGTCAGGGCGGCGGCGGTGAGAAGTCCGCTGTCCAAGAGGTCTCGCCCACCACGGCTCGTTCCGACGTACAGCCACCAAGCCTTGACCGCGGTCCCATTGTCCGCCCAGGAGAAGATCGCGCTCGTGCTGGTCAAAGACGATCCACAGCTCGGGCTCGTGAGCGCGGGCGGTGGAAGGGTCGCTGCGGTGACGGTGCAATCACGGAAGTGCCAGGGGCGGCCGAGCGTCCGATACCACAGGCGCACGTAGATCGTCTGGCCGTCGGTCGGGAGGCCGGAAACCGACACCGTCGTGCCACCGCTGAGGTCCCCGCTCTCGAGGAGGTCACTCGCTCCCTGGCTCGTTCCGAGATAGAGCCACCAGTCCGTGACCCCAGCCCCGTTGTCCGTCCATGTAAAGACCACGGCGCTCCCGGCGAGCGTCGAGCCGCAGCTTGGACTGGAGAGGGTCGGGGGCGGCAGATTCGCGGCCTGCACGGTGCAGTCGAGGAAGTGCCATGCGCCCGATTGGAGGAAGAAGAGGCGCAGATGCAGAAGCCTACCGTCGCTCGGAAGTCCCGAGACTACGATGGAGAGGACGGATGGGGCGAGGCGTCCGCTATTGAAGAAGTCGCTTCCGCCCGCGCTCGAGCCGACGTACAGCCACCAAGCCGCGTCCGCGGCAGAAGCCGCAGTCCAGGTGAAGGTCTGGGAGGTGCCCGAGAGTGTGGAGTTGCAAGCGGGAGCCGTAAGAGAAGGCCCCACGTTTTGGGCTGAAGCGATCCCGGCTGGGAGTACGGCCCCAAGCGTCAGGGTGAGGATCGCGACAACCCCAGCGCGAGCCCGGCCCGCTGTCTGAGGCCAAGACCTATCGTGCCGCGTCGTCGCAGCTGCCACGCTATACCGCATCCGCGCCGGCCCCGAAGCCTCTTTGAGGGAGGCCAAAAGGCCTCTGCGCCGCAGAACATCGCCGCCGCGCGGCCGAGCATCCAGTCCGGTCCATCGTCCACCCTCGCGACGCGCTCGACGAAATTTCGCAGCCCCGGCCCCCGGAACTGTCAAGATTTCGGGGGCTTTGAGCAGCCTCGTTTACCCCGGCCGTCCGCGTGGCCCTTCGCGGCAACCTTCCTTGTAGGCGAACAGCCGCATGTATGCGGACGCGAGCCGAGCGCCTGCAGCACCGATGCCGACGCCGTGAGCGAATGCCCTTTGCAACATCCACCGCCAATGCGCGATCTCGTCGCGTAGAGCACGCTCCTTCGCCGGGACCTTTTTCATCGGTGGTGGGTGCACATCGAGCAGTTAGGCGTGACGCCACTCCCACCACGCTTTCACCATCGCGGAAGTGGGCCAAAAAAGAGGAAGCCCGGAACCACCGCGATTCCGAGGGGTTTGACACGCAGGTTGCGCCGACCGGTATCCTTGAGAGGTTGGGCAAGGAGGAACTCCCATGAGGTTTCGCGCGCTCCTAGCCCGGCTCGTCCCGATGTTCCTCGTGATTGGAGTGACCTTGGCCGCACCTGCCTACGCGGGGAACCACAACCAGGGTGACAACAACCAAGGAAACGAGAACGGCGGAATCGAGTTACCCGGTTGGCTCCTGATGGGAGTCGGTTTTGTGGTCGTGGGTTCGTACGTACGGAGCCACGTTCGGCCGCGATAGCCAACGGCTTTCACGTACGGGCCAGCGGTTTAATCCTCGTAACGGCTTGCTGACTCCCACCAGAGTCCCACCACTGCAGAAGTGAGCCAAGAAGAGGAAGCCCCCGGAACCGTCACGATTCCGAGGGCTTCGGTCAGGTAGCGGGGGGGCGCTAGTAATGCGCCACTTCGCGAAGTGTCTCGGGTTGTCTGGTCGACGCGAGGCTTTCGGATGAACAACCTATCTGGGCGCCCCTGATGTCGCGTGAAGCGCGGCTCGCCCCCAAAGGAGACACCGGAGGGCTGGTCTTCAAGCGCGCAGGGGTCTCGACTCCATAAGGCGAGAGAGCTCACGTCGGCCCCGCGGGTATCTGCGGAGC
>DOUU01000157.1 GCA_003520425.1 Deltaproteobacteria bacterium | reverse complement strand
CGGCGTGGTGGACATGGTTCAGCTGGCGGACCTGCGGGTACCTCTGCTTTGCCTTCTCGTCAAAGCTCAGGGTGTCGCCCTTCTGGACGTAGGTGCCGAGGCCCTCGAAAGAGGGCGCGAGCTTCGCGAGGCTCTCGGCCGTCGTGCCCGCGCGCGGGTGTTCGTCGCGGTCGAGCACGATCTTTCCGTCAAGGTCGCGCACGGGGACGAGGCTCTTGTCAAAGCGCCCCTCCTTCTGCGCGATCGCCGCTTGCTCCTGGCTGCGTGCGGCAAAGCGGTCGACGTCCTCCCGCGAGAAACCCTCGAGGGTGGCGATGAGATCCGCCGAGATGCCCTGCGGCACGAGGGGGTGGAGCTCCCGCAGGTGCCGGTTGTGACCGTCGAGGCCAGCTCCGTCGCTGCCCATGGGCTGGCGCGACATGCTCTCGACGCCGCCCCCGATCACGAGTTCCTGCTGGCCCGCCATGACCCCGAGCGCGGCGAAGTTGACGGCCTGCTGGCCCGAGCCGCAGAACCGGTTCAGCACAACGCCCGTCGCCTCATTCGGCCAGCCCGCCGCGAGGACCGCCATGCGCGCGATGCAGCCGCCTTGCTCGCCGGCTTCGGAGACGCAGCCCACGACGACGTCCTCCACATCGCGGGGATCGATGCCCGTGCGGGCCCGGGCGGCGTTCAAAACCTGCGCCATCAGCTCCTGCGGGTGGATGCCCGAGAGGGCCCCGGTGTCCTTCTTGCCTTTGCCACGGGGAGTGCGAACGGTGTCGATGATCCAGGCTTCGCCCATCGGGGGACTCCTTTGCTCAAACTAGGTGGACGCGCACGCGGCTCGCGCCCCGTGGGCGGCGAGTCTACCAAGCTGGCCAGAGCCTTTCAGCCCATCTCCCGCACGGCGGCGAGCACGTCCTCGACCTTGGGCAGATAGGCGTCTTCAAGAACGGGGCTGAAGGGCACGGGTGCATGGGGCGCGGTCACCTTCTTGACCGGCGCGTTCAAAAGATCGAATCCGCGGTCGACGCACAGGCTCGCCACGTCGCTCGCAATGCCGCAGCGCGGAGGCGCCTCGTCGATCACGAGGAGGCGGCCGGTTTTCGCGAGGCTCGCGAGGATCGCCTCCTCGTCCAAGGGGGAGAGCGAGCGCAGGTCCACCACCTCGGCGCTCGAACCTTCCGCCGCAAGGGCGGCGGCTGCATCGAGTGCGATCTGCACGCTTCGGCCTACGCCGACGAGTGTCAGGTCGCTGCCTTCCCGCACGATCGCTGCGCGGCCGATGGGAACCTCGTAGTCGCCCTCCGGCACCGCCCCCTTGCTGAAGAAGAGCGCCTTGGGCTCGCAGAACACGATCGGGTCGTCGTCGCGAATCGCGGCGAGGAGGAGGCCCTTCGCATCGGCTGGCGTCGAAGGACAGACGGTTTTGAGTCCGGGGATCGCGGTGGTCAGGCCGTAGAGGGTCTGGGAGTGCTGGGCCGCGGCGCGCACGCCCGCGCCGACCAGCGTGCGCACGGTCAGGGGGACGCGCGCCTTGCCTCCGAACATGTAGCGGAGCTTCGCGGCTTGATTGAGCAGGGGATCGAGTGCGACGCCGAGAAAGTCCATGAACATGAGCTCCACCACGGGTCGGAGCCCCGTCAGCGCGGCGCCGACTGCAGCGCCGAGGAACCCCATCTCGCTGATCGGCGTGTCGAGGACGCGCATCGGACCGAAGGCCTTGTACAGCCCCTTGGACGCGCCCATGATGCCGCCCCACGCTTCCTCGATGCCTTGGTCCTGCCGGCCCCCGCCGCCCGCGACGTCCTCGCCCATCAGGATGACGTCGGGATCCGACTGCATCGCAAGATGCAGCGCCTCGTTGATCGCCTGCACGAAGAGAAGCTCGCGGGCCATGGCTAGTAGCTCACGTACACGTCGGAGCTGACGTCTTCGGGGGAAGGCCACGGGCTCGCCTCGGCGAAGCTCACCGCGTCCTCGATCTCTTCGGCAATCTCCGCGTCAATCGTCCGCAGCGCGTCGCTCTCGACGAGGCCCTCCCCCACGGTCGTGCGCTCGAAGCGCTCGAGCGGGTCGCGACCCTGGCGCCAGCTCTCGGCCTCCTCCTTCGAGCGGTACTGGAGATTGTCGCCCACGTAGTGTCCGAAGTAGCGGTAGGTCTTGCACTCGAGAAGCGTCGGCCCTTCGCCGGCGCGCGCGCGGGCAATCGCCCCACCGGCCTTCGCGTACACGTCGAGGAAATCCATCCCGTCGGCGATCACCCCGGGCATGCCGTAGGAGGCAGCGCGCTGCGCAATGTCCCGTACGCTGCACGCGAACTCGTGCGGCGTGGCCTCGCCGTAACCGTTGTTCTCCGCCACAAAGAGCGCGGGCAGCTTCCATACCGCCGCGAGGTTCAGGGCCTCGTGGAACTGGCCCTGGTTGGACGCGCCGTCCCCGAAGAAGGCCACGGCTACGCCTCCGGTGTGCTTGAGCTTGGCCGTGAGGGCGGCGCCCGTGGCGAGGGGAATGCCTGCACCCACGATGCCGTTGGCCCCGAGCATCCCGCGGTCAAGGTCGGCGATGTGCATCGACCCGCCCTTGCCCTTGCAGATGCCCGTCGCGCGCCCGAAGAGCTCGGCCATCATTGCCTTCGCCTCGACGCCCTTGGCGAGGCAGTGGCCATGGCCGCGATGGGTGGAGGCGAGGGTGTCGCGCGTCGAGAGGTGGGCGGCGACGGCGACGGCCACCGCTTCCTCGCCCGCGTACAAGTGGAGGAAGCCGGCCAGCTTTCCGGCTGCGACGAGCTCGGCGAGCTTCTCCTCGAAGACGCGGATGCGACGCATGCGACGGTAGGCCTCGAGCAGCTGCTCGCGCGAAAGCTCCACGGCGCCCTCCGACCCGCGGGTTGATAGAGTCCCATGATATGCCGAAACCGCCGACGCGGATCGCGATGCCGCGGCTTGGCTTGCAGATGCGCGAGGGCACGGTCGTGGCCTTCCGCGCGCGAGCGGGAGACCGCTTGGAACGCGGGGCGCCCGTCGTCGTCATCGAGTCGGACAAGGCAGAGGTGGAGCTCGAGGCACCGGCGCCTGGGGTGCTGCGTCACATCTATGTCGAGCCGGGGCGGACGGTGCCCTGCGGGACGCTCCTCGCGGCGCTCACAGAGAGCGCCGACGACGAGTTCGACGCAGACGCCTTGCGTGCGCTCCCGACCCTCCCGGCGCCTCCCCGGGTCGGGGCAGACGCGGAGCGGACGGCCGCGCCAAGCATGACGAGCCTGCTCGCGCAGCGGCAGCCGCCGCCGGCCAAGGACGCGAGCCGGGCGGCCCCTGCGGTGACGCCCGCGGCCCGGCGAAGGGCGCAGGAGCTCGGCATCGACCCCGGTCGAGTCGCAGGCAGCGGCCCGGGCGGCCGTGTCACCCGGGAAGATGTGGAGGCCCTGGCGCAGTCCCTGGGCTCCCGCGCACCCGTGGCTCCGGGAGTTCGGCTCGAAGTGCTCGAGTCGGGCTCGGGCGAGCCCGTCCTTCTCTTGCCCGGCTTCGGCAGCGACGCGAGCGTCTTCGCTCGGCAAATCCCTGCCATCGCGCAGCGCTTTCGTGCGCGGGCGCTGAGCCCCCGGGGCGTGGGCCTGTCCGATCCGGGCGAAGGGGATCTCTACGATCTTGAGACCGCCGTCGCGGATGCAGCGGCGATTGCAGGCGAGGCCTGCGTCCACGTGGTCGGCGCAAGCTTCGGCGCCGCGGCGGCCCTCGGTCTTGCGCTCAAAGCGCCGCTTCGCGTGCGCTCGCTCACGCTCGTTTCGCCTTTTCTGCGTCCCAGCCCGCGGCTTCTTGCCGTGGTCGATGCTTGGTGCGCGGTCGCTGCGGCCGCGCCTTCGCACACCCTCGCCCAGGCGATCATTCCCTGGCTCTTCTCCTGCGAGTTCCTTTCGGATGGAGGGAGGCGCGAGCGCGCACTGCGCGCGTTCGCAGAGAGCGCCGAGCGGACTCCGGTGCCCACGCTTCGCCGTGCGGCCGAGGGCCTTCGTCGATTTCGCCCCTTCGCGAGGGACGCGCTCGCCGGGATCTCGGCTCCGACACTTGTCATCGCCGGCGGCGCGGATCTGCTTGCACCCGACGCCGCGGAGCTCGTGGCGGGAATTCCGGCTGCGAAGCTCGTCGTGTTGCAGGGAGTCGGGCATGCCGCGATGCTGGAAGCGCCGGACGACGTGAACCGTGAACTTCTGCAGCATCTCGAGGCAGCGGCGGGGGTGCAGCATGGGTGAGACGAGGCGTGTGGAAAAGCCCTGGGGCTACGAGCTCATTTGGGCCCACACCGATCGGTACGCCGGCAAGATCCTCGTGATCGAGACGGGAAAGCGCCTCTCCCTCCAGTATCACCGGACGAAGGATGAATCGATCTTCGTGCTTCAGGGCCGCCTGTGTCTCGAGCTCGAGGGAGAGGACGGCCGTGTCGAAGAGCACGAGCTCGGACCCGGCGAGCACCGACGCATCCCCGTCGGCAGACGCCACCGCTTCAGCGCGCGAGAGCGGGTCGAGCTCGTCGAGGTCTCGACGCCCGAGCTCGACGACGTGGTGCGCCTCCAGGATGACTTCGGTCGCAGCGGGAGTTCCGTTCCCTAGATCTCCCGGGNNACGATTTCGGTCGGGGCGGGGGCTCCGCTCCCTAGATCTCCTGGGTCGGTCCCTTCGAAGTCGCGCTCGCCCACCTCTTGCGCCTTGACGCGTCCAGCTTGAAGAGGTAATGAAGCGCCCGTTCCGTCAGCGTACCCCTCGACGCGGCGCTCTCCGGAGCCGTCGGCTGCTCAGAAAGGGCTCTCGACTCGCCCATGAGCGAAACCGCCCCGGGCCATCGACTCGCGCTGCCCTTTCTCCTCTTCGCCGTCGTCGTCGCCCTCGTGCTCGGCCTGCCCGGCGCGCGCGAGGTGGCGGCACAGGCGAAGTCCTCGGATGCGGCCCTGGAGGCGCAGAAGCTGGCCTGGGACGACAGCCTGCCCGGCCCGCGGCAGCCCATCCCCTTCAGCCATGCGATCCACGCGGGCCAGTACCAGATTCAGTGCCTGTACTGCCATACCGGGACCGACCGCTCGCGCATGGCGGGCGTTCCCTCCGTCGAGAACTGCATGGGCTGCCACGCGCAGTTTGGTGGCGACCTCGAGGGAGTGCAGATCCTGAAGAAGGATTACTGGGAAGAGAAAAAGCCGATCGAATGGCAGCAGATCCACCGTCTGCCCGAACACGTGAAGTTCCGACACAACCGACACATCCAGGCGGGAGTCGCGTGCCAGACCTGCCATGGGCCCGTGCAGGAGATGAACAAGGTCTATCTCGTGCCCGACCGCGGTTGGATGAATGGCGTGCCGGTGGCAAAGCTTGAGATGGGCTGGTGCATCAATTGCCACAACAAGAACAACGCTTCGATCGATTGCCTCACCTGTCACCATTAGGCGGCTAGGACGGACGAATGCCCGAGCTTGATCGTCGTGATTTCCTGAAGCTCGTCGGTGTCGGCGCAGGAGCCGCCGCCGCCGCAGGCTGCTCGGATCGCGTGGAGAAGCTGATACCCTACGTCGTCCAGCCTGACGTGATCACGCCGGGGATCCCCGTCTACTACGCGTCCACGTGTCGCGAGTGCCCGGCGGGCTGCGGGCTGCAGGTGAAGACCCGCGAAGGTCGCCCGATCAAGCTCGAGGGCAACCCCGAGCATCCGGTGAACAAGGGTTCGCTGTGCGCGCGGGGGCAGGCGGGGATCGGCCGCACCTACCACCCCGATCGCTTCGCGGGTCCCATGCTCCGCGGCAGCGACGGCAAGCTTGCGCCGATCTCCTGGAAGGACGCGACGGAGCTCGTCGCCTCGAAGCTGCGCAGCAGTGCGGCCAGTACCTACCTTCTCGGCTCCGATCCCGGTCCGACCGCGAGCGGGCTCCTCGACAAGTGGGTTGCAGCGGTCGGCGCAGGCGGACGCATCGTGTACGAGCCTTTCGCGCCCGAAGCGCTGCTTGAGGCGGCGCAGCTTGTGTTCGGAGGCGCGTCAGAGCCGGTTTTCGATCTGTCCAAGGCCGACCTCATCCTTTCCTTCGCAAACGACTTCCTCGAGACCTGGGTCTCTCCCACGGAGCACGCGCGTCAACTCGCAGAGGCCCGGGACATCGGCGCCCACCCGGAAGGGGGCGCGCGATTCGTGTACTTCGGGCCTCGCCTGTCGATGACCGCTTCCAGCTCCGACGAGTGGATCCCCGCTCGGCCGGGGAGCGAGGGCATCCTCGCCATGGCGCTTGCGCGGGTGGCGGTCGAGAACGGGGCCGGCTCCGCGTCGGAACGGGCGCTGCTCTCGGGCGTGCTCGACGGCTTCGACCCAGAGCGTGCGGCGGCGCGCGCGGGGGTCGATGCAAAGACGATCGAGCGGGTGGGCAAGGCGCTCGCCAAAGCGAAGGCGCCCGTATGCCTCCCGCCCGCCGGAGGTTTTGCCAGCAACCGGGCGCGGGCCGCGACGGCTGCCGTGCTCGTGCTGAACCAGCTGACCGGCGCCGTCGGCAAGACGCTCTCGCTCTCTCCGCTTCCGAGCGAGGGCAAGCGCGCGAGCTACAAAGAGCTCTTGGCACTCGTCGATGCCATGAAGTCTGCCAAGGTGTCTGTGCTCCTCGTGCACGGCGCCGACCCCGCCTACTCGATGCCGCAGGCGACGGGCTTCACCGACGCCCTCGCGAAGGTGCCGTTTGTGGTCTCCTTCGCCTCCTCGAAGGACGAGACCACGGCTCTCGCTCATCTCGTTCTGCCCGAACACACGCCGCTCGAATCGTGGGGCGACGCCCAGCCGCGTGCCGGTGTGCGCTCCCTCGTGCAGCCAACCGTCCGCCCGTTAAAGGACACGCAGGCCCTGATCGACGCCCTCTTCGAGGTCGGACGGGCGGTCGGCCCCGAGGTGGCGACGAAGCTTCCGGCGGGCAGCTTCCGGACCTTCCTTGAGTCCGCGTGGTCGGACGTCGACTTCCGCCAGGCGCTGCAGCGCGGGGGCGTGTTCAGCGAGAAGTCGGGCGCGGCGAGCGCGAACCTTTCGCCGGCCGTTGCGAAGCTCGAGGTGGCCGAGCCTCTTCTCCAGGGGGAGGGCGAGTACGTGCTCCTCGCCCTTCCCTCGCCGCTCCTCTACGACGGGCGGGGCGCGAACCTGCCCTGGCTCCAAGAGATCCCCGATCCGGTCACGAAGATCGTCTGGCAGTCCTGGCTCGAGGTGAGCCACGAGACGGCGCAGAAGCTAGGGCTCGTGGCGGGCGACGTCGTCGCGATCGAGACCGCAGGCCAGCGCCACGCGGAGGTCCCGGTGGTGCCGCGCGGCGGCCTCCGAAACGACGTGGTGGCGCTCGCCGTGGGGCAGGGTCACACGCAGGGCCTCTACGCCTCGCGCGAATGCAACCAGGGTGTAAACGACGCGCAGGGGAAGAGGCTCTACCCCTCGCCCGAGGACGCGGGGCGCCAAGAGCCGCGTGGCGTGAACGTGATTTCCCTGCTCCCGGCGGCGACCGACGAGACCGGCGGACGGGCTTGGCTCACCACAAAGGCGAAGCTCTCCAAGACCGGGCGCTCGGAGCGGGTGGCGTTCACCGGCGCCAACGACAACAAACGCGAACGCATGCTGGGGGAGGCCATCACGCTCAGCGATCTTGTCGCCGGCAAGAGCGTGGTCGACCCCGAGATGCTCGGCTTTGCGGCATCGGTGAAGGAGCGCGCCCAAGAGGCGGCCAAGAAGGGGGAGACCGCGCCGCTGCCGGCCGAACTCCCCCCGGAGGCGCTCGTCCGCAACGGAGAGCTCATCGCCTACAACGCGACCGAGGACGCGAAGCCCGGCTCGCCCTACCGCTGGGGGATGAGCATCGATCTCGACCGCTGCACGGGCTGCAGCGCCTGCGTCGCCGCCTGCTACCTCGAGAACAACATCCCGATCGTGGGCGAAGAGCAATCGATCCGCGGCCGCATCATGTCGTGGCTGCGGATCGAGCGCTACGTGACCGACGGCGACATCGACTACGTCGGCGGGCGACCGCCGCACAGCGATCT
>DOUU01000415.1:199-14756 GCA_003520425.1 Deltaproteobacteria bacterium | reverse complement strand
GCGGTCGGCATCCTTGCGGGAGCCGCCGCCGCGGGCGCGCTCGGGGCGTTGTTCGCGTACTTCGCCGTGGTTCGGCGCATCGACCAGATCGTGGTCGGAACCGCGATCAACCTGCTCGCCCTTGGCGCCACGGGCCTCGGGGTCCGTGCCCTCTATCCGGGGGGCGCGCCCACGGCCCCGACTGTGGCGGACCTCGCGCTGCCCGCTCCTGCGGCGCTCCCGGTCTTCGGGGGGAGCTTTTTCGTGCAGACCCCGTTTGTCTATGCCGGCGCCTTCGCTGCCGTGGCGATCGCGCTCTTCTTGCGCGGCACCCGCCTCGGGCTGCGGCTGCGCGCCGTCGGCGAGTGCGCGCGTGCCGCGGACGCCGAGGGCGTGGACGTGATGGCGCTGCGGGTGTGCGCCGTGCTGGCCGGCGCTCTTTTGGCCGGCGTCGCCGGTGCGAACCTCTCGCTCGCGCAGTCCAACAGCTTCACCGAGGGCATGACTGCGGGACGGGGTTTCATCGCCCTGGCGGTCGTCATCTTCGGCGGCTGGCGNNGGCGGCGTCGTCCTCGCGGCGATCTTCTTCGGCTCGGCGAGCGCACTCCAGTTCCGCCTGCAGGCCGGCGGCGTGCCGATTCCGTACCCGGCTTTCTTGATGTTCCCGTACCTGGTCACGCTGGCAGTGCTTGCGTTCGCGACGCGAAGGACGCACGGCCCCGAAGACCTCGGCCGGCCCTATCGGCGCGAGGCGGGCTGAGGCGACCTCGCACACGAAGGGTAGAATCCGCAAAAACTGCCCCCGAAGGAGCCCCCGTGTCGCAGGCCAAGACTCCCACGATCCGACTCGAGCCGTCGGACGAGTACATGCACCCGAATACCGGCGAGCCGAATTTCAATGAGAGCATGTACTTCAACTTCTTCGACGAAAGGGAGAAGCTCGGCGGATTTCTCCGTGTCGGAAATCGTCCGAACGAAGGCTACGCGGAGACAACAGTCTGCGTATACGAGCCCACAGGTCCCGTGCTCTTCAACTTCAAGCGCGCGCCCATCTCGGGCAACGAGCGCTTCGAGGCCGGCGGCATCCGCTTTCACGTCGATGCACCGTTCGAGAAGCTCCGGATCGCCTATGCCGGAAAGGCCTGCCGACTCGTGCGGCCTCTCGAGATGTCGGACCCGCGGAGCGCGTTCAAGAACAACCCCTTCGTCGAACTCTCCGTGGAGCTTGCGATCGAGGGGGTGGGGCCCATGTTCGGAGGAGAGCGGATGAACCCCGGCGGGTCTGCGCACGAGATGGAATTCGCGAAGGGGCACTACGAACAACATCACCGCGCCACTGGATCCGTGACGATCGAAGGTCGCAGGCATGCGTTCCGCGGCCTTGGCCTGCGCGATCACTCCTGGGGGCCGCGCTCCTGGCAGGCGCCGGCCTGGTACCGCTGGCTCACGGCGAACTTCGGCGAGGACTTCGGGTTCATGGGGAGCGTGGTCGCGTCGAAGGACGGAAGCGAGACGCGCGGCGGGTTCGTTCATCGCGGGCGGGAGCTCGTACTCGTTCGCGGGATTGAGATCGATACGGATTTTGTCGGGTCCGAACGAGTCCACGACGGCCTCCGGGTTCAACTCCTGTGTGCCGATGGCCGCACCCTCGTCGCGGAGGGCCGGGTGCTCTCCCTCATCCCCCTGCGCAACCAGCGGGGCGAGCACGTCACGCGGATCAGCGAGGGCATGACGGAGTGGACGTGCGAGGGCCGCACGGGCTATGGACTCTCGGAGTACCTCGACCAGCTTTCGTGAGCTTGGCGGACGAAGGGAAGTGATGGGCGACGAGGGGACGGGCGAATCCACGGGATCCGGGCGGGAGCTCCTGCCGATCCTCGAGAAGGCAGCGGACCATCCCTGCTTCGAATGCGCGCTGTGCTGCAGGTACATCGCGATCGAGATCGATCCGCCAACCACGAACCAGGAGTACGACTACCTCGTCTGGTACCTCTATCACCCGGGGGTGAGCGTCTTCGTCGACTGGGACGGTGCGTGGTTCGTGAGGTTCGAGACCCGCTGCCACCACCTGACGCCACAAGGTCTGTGCGGCGTTTACGAACGGCGGCCCGCCATCTGCCAGGATTTTGACTGGAAGGATTGCGAGCGTCACATGACCGACGGCCCGCCGGACAAGTGGCTGTTCGAGAGTGCAGACCAGTTCCTCGCGTGGTTCGCAAAGCAGCGACCGAAGAGCTACCGCCGTTTTCAAGCCTGGAACCGCAAGCGCACGCGCGCCAAGACCAGCCGGGAGCTGCGTCGTCTCAAGCCCGTCCCGTTGGTTCCGAGGGTCGCAGCCCGGTAGGGTCAAGGAGGGCCGCTTGGTCGAAGCCCGCGCTCTCGAGCACCTGTTCGTGTACGGAACCCTGCGGCCTCGCAGCGCGCCGCCGGCGCTCGCGCAGATCCTGCGCTCCGCCTCGAACCTCGGAGCGGCCTGGGTCCCCGGCGCGCTCTACGACTTGGGCGCCTATCCCGGCGCGCTCGCACCGGCCGGGAACGGCTCCACGGAGTTTCGGGTCCACTGAGAGGTGTTGCGGCTCGCCGGAAGNNGCCGGACTTGAGGCATGGCTTCCCACGCTCGATGCTTACGAGGGCTTTGATCCCGCCTCTCGGGAGACAAGTCTCTTCGTGCGCGCCCCATGTACCGCGACGCTCGCTTCGGGCCAAGCCCTCGGCTGCTGGATCTATCTCTATGCAGGTGCGCCTCGAGCCTCCGCGCGCATTGCCAGCGGGCGCTGGGAAGGGCGATCTGGGCCGCGCCTGGCTACTGCGGCTGCGCCGAGCCCTGCTGCGGTGCAGCGCCCTGCGGCGGCGCCGAGCCTTGGGGCGGAGCGTCTCGATCGACTTCGATCTTGAGCTCTTTGCGCTGCTGCGCCGCTCGCTCTTGCGCCGCGGCGCGTTCCTTGTCGATCTCGAGCGCCAGCTCCTTGCGAACCTCCTCGGCCTGCGCGCGCTCGGCCTCGATCCGGCCACGCCGGAGCTCAATCAGCTTTTGCTCGAGCAGCTGATTTTCGAGCGCGATCAGCTCGACAGGGAGGACGGGATTTGGCGTGCCCGGCGTATACACGACCGTGATGTTGGCTCGCGACTCGGCTCCATCACTGGCCCGGGCGTAGATCTCAAGCTTGTTCTTTCCCGTCTGGAGGGGGACCAAGGCGCCGAAGGATCCATCGGCCTTGGCGCGCTCGACATCGGCGGGCTTCCCGGTGGTGACGTTTTTCACCGTGATCTCATCGATGTTGGCGAAGTTGACCTGCTCGATGACGTCTGTGAGCTCCCCCGGGTTCTTGACGGGGGTGAAGATGCCGTGGGTGCGCTCGGACATTTCCACGCAGGAGACGGGGCCCTCCATTGCCTCCGGGCCGATCGCGAAGGAGTGGATGCGGACGCCCGCGCGCTGCGCACGATCGGCCGCCCGCAGCACGGCGCGGACGTTGTCCGCGTCGAAACCGGGTCCGTAGGGGAGGGTGGGTTGTCCGTCGGTCAAGAAGAGTACGAACTTCTCGCTCTTCTTGTCCGACTGCGAAAGCGCGCCCTCCAGGCCCAGCAATTCGGTGGTGGCCTGATCGATGGCTGCCGCCATGTGGGTTCCGCCCTCTGATCCCCGATCCTGGACCCGCGTGAGCGCCTTCTCGATGCGGGCATAGTCGGTCGTAAGAGGCTCTTCTGTGATCGCCGCCCGCGACGAGCCGCGGCCTCCTCCGAACACGACGAATCCCCCCTGCGGGCCACTCGGGATATTGCCCGCAAAAGTGATGAGGGCGACCCGGGTGCTGCGAGGGTCGAGGCCCTTCAGCATGCGACGTGCGGCCGCGACTTCGGCGGCCAGGACGGAGTCTCCGGGATCGGTGGACGAGGGCAGGCCGAAGAAGCCCCAGGGCCGATCCCGGCCCACGATGCCGTTGCCGTTCACGTCCGCACCCGAGGACATCATGGTCGAGCCCGACGTATCGATCACGATGGCGACGTCGAAGTGCCTCATCTCGCCGCGCAGGGCGAGGGCCCGGCCCGCCACGAATGCCCCCTTCTCGTCGCCGAAGATCGCCCCTTCGGTGGGCTGGTCGACCACAAGCTGAAGGTTTGTTGCGCCGCCCGCCGACTTCCCGAGGAGCGGACGAGGGGGCAGGTGGGCCGCGCCGGCCGCGGCCGCAGCGCTCGCGCTCGGGGTGGCGGCGGCGGCCGCCGCCCCAGAAGCTTTGTGGTCCTTCGACTTCTGAGGCAGGGGAACCGAGTCGGAGGGAAGATCTCGCGCCGTGTTGCGCGCGGTCTGCGGCGGCTCGACGCGCGGCGGCTGCCCCGTGTCCTCGGCGTGGAAGGCGGAGAAGGCCCGGCCAAGACCCCCGTCGAGAGGCGTCTCCAAGGCTCTCGTCACGGCCGCGATGGGAGACACCCTAAGGCGTAGGGTGGCTCCCTTGGGCTGCGCGGCTTGCAGGAGGCCAATCACGCGGCGTTTGTCGTCGCTCAGCACCGGCGCGCCGCCCCAGCCTCTCAGGTCCGCCTTTACGTCGAGGTCGACCTCGATGCGATCGGGCGCCACCGTCGCCACGGTTCCAAACAGGGCGTCCTCGTCGTGGGGAGCTTCGCCCGGGGGGATCTGTGCCGGCAGCCCGAGCACCTGCACGCGCTCGCCCACGCTCGCTGTCCGGGGGTCGGGCTCAAGCACGCGCACTCCATGGGGTGTCGCATCGAGCGCAAAGACGAGGATGTCGTCGCTGAGAGAGGCCCCGGCGGCGAAATACGGCCGCCCCGGCGTTACCAGGAACCGGCTCGAGACCGTGACGGACTTTTGCGTGCTCCCGAGGCGGAACTCGACCTCCTTGGTCTTTGCGAGGTCATCCAGATTGAGCGAGTGGGCCGCGGCGACGGCTGCAACGCCCACCTCGTCCCGCACCGGGATGAAAAACGCCGTCCCCGCCGCTTGTAGATTCGGTCCCACGAGGAAGGTCGGCCGGGTGACCGCAGGCAGCGTCTCGGCGCGTGCTGCGACCGCGAACGGCGAAGCGAGGAACGCGAGGAACACGAGGGTCGCAGGCGTGAGGAGCCGGCAGACGCGATCGGCGCTCGGACCCATCCACGCGACGATACGAAACCCCCCTTCCCCTGTCATGTTGTGGCGCTTGACCTCAGAGTGACGAAGCCGATACGTTCGGGAAGAACCCTCCAAAAGACGCTCTCCATGCTCCTCATTTTGGGAATGCCCGCGTGAACTTCGCGAGCGGACCGGTCCGGGCATTGCTTCGCGACTCGGTCATGGAGCGTGCGTTTGCCACACTGCGGGCGCGGGGCGAGCCCGTCGCTCTCGGGCAGCTTGCCGCAAAGTTGCTGGCCCTCCAGTCGCCTCCCTCGCCAGCGATCGCGCGCCGGGTGGTGGCTGCCTTCGTCGGGGCCTCGGCAGCGGCGCTGCCCGATCCCATCGACCTCGCCTCTTTCGAGGGAGACCGGGCCGCGCATGCGGACGCGCCGAGTCGGGTCGAAAGCCGAGACTCGGACGGGGCGAGCGTCCGGCTTTCCCGAGCCGAGTTCGTGGTGGTCGATCTCGAGACCACAGGGCTCTCGGCGAGCCGGTGCACGATCCTTGAAATCGGTGCGGTCTGGGTCGGTGCCGACGGTCGCCGCCAACCCTTCTCGACCCTCGTGAACCCGAACGTTTCCATTCCTCCAGCTATACGTGCCTTAACCGGGATCGACGACGCCATGGTTGCAGACGCGCCCCCCGTCGCCGAGGCCCTCGGCGAGTTCCTGTGCTGGATCGAGCGCTTCCCCTGCGCGTCCTTCGTCGCGCACAATGCGTCCTTCGACGCGAACTTCCTTGCGCGCGGCCTCGCGGCCGCCGGGCTCCCGCCCCTCCGTCGCCATGTGCTGTGCACCCGGCGGCTGGCAAGACGGGTCCTGCCCGAACTGCGCCGCCTTGGTCTTGACCGCCTCTCCTACCATTTCGGGGTCGTAAACCGAGCACCCCACCGGGCGCTCGGCGACGCCGAAGCAACCGCCGAGGTGCTCGTCCGCCTCGTCGACCTCGCGCGCTCCCGGGCCCGCGTGGAGACGCTGGAAGAGCTCTTCGCGCTCAATGCCAAAACACCCGCCCAGGTGCGAAAGAAGCTCGGGCCTCTGCCGGACGGACCGCGCTACCTCTTCCTCGATCCTGTGCCCGCGTAGGCCGCGCAGACACCTACGGCCCGGCCGGTCCTCCAATCGGCCGCTTTTCGCCGCGAATCGTGGCGAGGATGTAGGGGCCCTGGGGAATCACGACCGTGCGGGGCTTTGGCCCGAGGAGAGTAAGGGCCCGCGCCACGCCCTCCTCGGGGCTCGCGACCGGCTCAACGAACAGTTCACGTTGCGTCGCGCGGTCAAGACCGTCGCTGTAGAGAAAGACGCGCGCGCGGCGCAGGGCCTGGCACAGGTGCTGGACCATCCACTGATCGATCGCAAAGAACCGATCGTCCCGAAGGCAAAGCTCAAAGGCCGCAGGGCCCTCGCTTTCGCGCAGGCACTTCTCGAAGGAGGGACTCCCGATGCCTTCGGAGAGGGACGCTGCAAGCAAGATGATCCCGCCGGAACGCACCACCCCTGCCGCTGCCGCAACGCCCTTGATGGCCTGATAGAAGGTCGTGTCGAGGGGATGGCCCCCAGCGCTCACGATTACGAGGTCGGCGGGCCGATCAAGCGCGACATGGGACTCCGCCTCGACAAAGCGCATGCCCTCGGCGTGGGCCGCCTCGAGGTCGCCGCAAAAGACGCCCGCGACTCTGCGCCGGCGGTCGAGCGCGACATTCACGAGAAAATCGACGCCGATCTTCCGCACCACCTCGAGCAGCGCCTCATGGAGGGGGTTGCCCGCGACGATTCCCGGCCCCACGTGGCCCTCGAGCATGCTTGCGCCGTGTGCCACGCGGATCGTCTCCACCGCGGCGAGACCCGGGCAAACCGCCTTGCGCCCGCCCGAGTAGCCCGCCATGAGGTGCGGCTCAATCAGGCCCGTCGCGATCCGCAGGTCACGCTCGAGGAAGAAGCGGTCGATCAGGACGGGCAGGCCGCTCCTTGAGCCGAGATCGACGTGCGACTCGAGATCGCGGGCATCGTGCTGGACGATGCGCAGACTGCCCGCGAGCGGAGCCCCCAGCATCTCCTCGAGTTCCGCGGCGGTGCACGGCCGGTGGAGGCCGGTTGCGACCTGGACGGTCACCCGCTCCGCGGGCAGGCCGCCTTCACGCAAGGCATCGAGAATGGGAGGGAGGAGCAAGGCGTTCGGCACGGGACGGGTTCGGTCGGAGACGACGATCACCGCATCGCGACGTCCGCGCGCAAGCTCGCGCAGCGGCCGGGTCCCGATCGGAGCCTCGAGCGCGCTACGCAACGCGCGGGCAGGATCCGGGAGCGGAGCCCCCTCCGTCTTCTCGAGGATACGCAGCTCGGAGCAGGCCTCTTCGGGCAGCTCGACCGCAAGCGCGCCCCGTCCGTAGGCCAGCTCAACCCGCACGGGACGACCGTATCGTCGCGGGATCGGGAGCGCAGCCCCCTTTCGGGGACCTTGGCCCGAGTGGTCGCCTCTCCGATGGCGCCGGGTTAAGGTCCCGAACCGGGGGAGAAGTGAGAGGGACGGTTCCGCAGAAGATGCGTGGGCACGGAAAGGGTGCGGCACTCGTCGTGCTCTTCGCGGTCGCCGCCTCGCCGGCTCGCGCCACAGGGCCGGCAGCAGCCGCGGCTCCCGATCGGTTCGATCGGGTCGTGATCGACGCGGGGCACGGGGGCGATGACCAGGGAGCGGGCGGCCCGAATGGCCTGCTCGAAAAGAACATCGTACTCGAGGTCGCGCGGCGACTCGCAGCGCGGCTGCGGGACGACGGGCTGGAGGTGGTGATGACGCGCGACGGTGACCAGGCGGTGAGCCTCGAGCAGCGGGCGCAGGTGGCCAATGGGTCGCAAGGGGAGCTCTTCCTCTCCATTCACGCGAACGCCGCACCGAGTCCGAAGGCACGGGGAATCGAGACCTTCTTCGTCTCGCTCCATGCCAGCGACGAGGCCGCGCAGCGCGTCGCCGCGCGCGAGAACGCGGCCTTCCGCTCCGCAAACGCGTCCACCTCGGGAGCCGATCCGGTCGCGGCGATCCTTGGCGACCTCACCGTGAGCGAGCACCTCGCGGAGTCGAACGAATTCGCACGTCTCGCACAAGAGGAGCTCGCGGCGATCGATCGGCATCCCTCACGCGGTGTCAAGCAGGCTCCCTTCTATGTGCTGATGGGAGTCCAGATGCCTGCCACCTTGGTCGAGATTGGATTCATCACCAATCCCCAGGAGGAGCGGGCCCTTGGCAGCAAGGTGCGACAGGAACAGATCGCCGACGCGCTCGCTCGTGCCGTGCACGAGTTCGGCAGGCGCTACGACGCCCGCCACGGTGTGGCGCGACAGGGGGGACACACGGCACCGAGCGGCGGCTCATAGCCGGGGTGGAGCGGGTGTGATGCAAACGCAGGGCACCGCGCGGACGGATGGACGCAGGCCGGACGAGCTGCGTCCCGTGCGGTTCACTCTCGACTTCACTGCCAACCCACTGAGCTCCGTGCTGTGCGAGATGGGCCGCACGAAGGTGCTGTGCACCGTGACGGAAGATCCGAGCGTGCCGCGCTTCTTGCAGGGGAGCGGGAAGGGCTGGATCACCGCGGAGTACTCGATGCTCCCGGGCTCGACCGATCGGCGCACCGAGCGCGAGGCGACCCGTGGCCGGCCTTCGGGCCGCAGCCAGGAGATCCAGCGCCTGATCGGCCGAAGCCTGCGGGCCGTGGCGGAGCTAGGGGGCCTCGGCGAGCGCACGCTCTGGGTGGATTGCGACGTGCTGGAAGCGGACGGGGGGACGCGCACGGCCTCCATCACGGGGGCGTACGTGGCTCTGCATCTTGCGCTCTCGCGTCTGCTGGTGCGGGGCGCAGTGCAGCGCCATCCCCTTCGCGATTCTGTGGCGGCCATCTCCGTGGGGGTTTTGAACGGACACCCCGTTCTTGATCTGCCCTACGAAGAAGACTCTCGGGCCGAAGTCGACATGAACGTCGTCGCGACCGGAGCCGGCCGCTTCGTCGAGATCCAGGGCACCGCCGAGCAGGGGACGTTCTCAGCGGACGACCTTGCAGCGCTCACCACACTTGCGCGTCGGGGCATTGCGGAGCTGACGCGCCTGCAGCAAGCGGCTCTCGGGAGCGCTGGCGGGCGCGTGGGATGAGCGCGCCGGGGGGAACGAGCTCGCTTCATCCTCCCTACCGCGAGGTGGTCTTGGCCACCGCAAACTCCCACAAGCTGCTCGAGGTGCGGGCCATCCTCGGCGACCTCCCCATCGCCCTTCGCTCGCTCGAAGCCTTTCCCGAGGTGGAGATGCCGGACGAAGGCGATGACTACGAGGCGAATGCGGTCGCCAAGGCGCGCGCGGCGGCACGCGGAGCGGGTCGGCTTGCGCTCGCCGATGACTCGGGTCTCGAAGTGGAAGGCCTCGGAGGTGCTCCGGGTGCGCGTTCCGCCCGTTTTGCCGGCTTGCGCCTCGACCCCGGTCAACGCAATGCCAGGCTTCTCGAGGCGCTCGTCGGAATGGCGCCGAGCGCGCGCCGAGCGCGCTTCGTGTGCGTGGCGGCGCTGGCCACCCACGACGGTGAGGTCGTGGTGGCGCGCGGTGAATGCGTCGGGCGGATCTTGGAGCAACCGCGCGGCCGCGGCGGCTTCGACTACGACCCGATTTTCGAAGTCGAGGGCCGCGGCAAGTCGATGGCGGAGCTTTCTCCGGAGGACAAGAACGCACTCTCCCACCGGGGGCTCGCGTTTCGCGGGCTTAAGGACGCGATCCGCGCCCGGCTCTAGACCTCGAAGGCCTTGGAGCGCTCCTCCACGTAGACGCGGATCGCGTCGGTGGCGTCCCGCGGCACCCCGGTGAATTCGATGCCCATGCCAAACGGCAGATTCGTGCGCTGCAGGTTTCCCGCGACATTGTGAAAGCGAACCCGTGCGTTCACACGCACGACCCCCGACGGAAGCGGGATCTCGATCTCGATTTGCGCTCCTCGCAGATGGGCACGGGGAGTCTCTAGAAAGGCGCCGCGTGCGGAGAGGTTGTAGATGATCGCATCGCGCGGGCGGTCCTGGGTGATGATCCGCGCGAGAAGCGTGGTCGGGATGCGCATCTCGTAGCGTCCGTCGCCCTTGCGATGGCGCGCGCGATTGAGCTGGAAACGAAGCGCGCCGTCATCGAAGGGCTCCCACAGGGCGAGCCGAACGCCCGCCCCGCGCAGACGGGCGCGTGTCTGGGCATCCGGCGCCGGGCCCGTGACGACGAACCCGAGATTGCGCTCCGGGGCCTTTTCCACGAGCGAAGCGAGCGCCTCGCGAAGCGCCGCTCCGGCGAACTCGGGTACCAAGAGCGCCACCCCGGGAGGCCATCGCTTTTCGAAGGCTTGAGCCGCCTCGGCGGGGTCTTTCGCCAAGATCGCCGAAAGCCCGAGTCCGGACAGACGGTCTCGCAAGCCCGCCAGCCGGCCGGAAGGCCCGTCAAGGAGCAGCACCGACCGATCCTTGGCCATTGGGGAAGACCGCCTATGGACGCTATCGGAGTATCCCGGGAAGGGCTTAAACCGTGGGCGGGGCACCTTCGACGCTGCGAGCGCGCTCAGATTCGGGCAAAGCGCTCGTAGGGCGTGGGGATGGTGGGGTCAAAGTGTGCCATCTCGCGCAGGAGCCGGCGGCGGGCGCGGATCGGTAGGTAGAGGCCCCGCTGCGCAAGGAAGGCCGTGACGGGCGCGTCGCAGAACGCGAGCACCTCCTCCTTTGAGAGGTGTTCGGGATCGAGCCCGCATTCGCGCATGTGCAGCCAAAGGGCGTAGCGCGGCAGCATGCAACCGACGGCGACCGACAGCTCCACCACCAGATGATCAAACCAGCGCCGCACGGCCTTTCCTCTTGCCCTTGTGGCAAAGGGAAGTGGTGCCGAGCGGAGGAAAGTGTCAGCGCAAGCTCGTCGCGAAAGGCGCGAGGTCATCTAGGAGGTCAAGGCGTGTCCTGCCGGAGCGGAAGAGAACGCCCGTGCGTGTCAGCCTCGAAACCACCGTACGATCACGAGAAGGAAGACGACGGTGAGGATCATGAGCTCAAGCACGACGCACTCCTCCGGCCCTGGGCCCCCGCCACGCGCTCAATGCGATGCGCCCGTTTGCAGGCCCTCTTGCGCGGGCTCGCGAGCGACATTTTTCGAGGGGACCCGCCTCGCCCCGTCCCTCGAGCCAGGCGAGAGGCAGCCTAGACATTCTTCCCCTGCGCCAACGCGCCGTGGAGGAAGAGCTCCGTCACCGTCGTCGTGATCTCTTCGTCCGAGAGCGGTGAGATCTCGCGTCCCCCGAAGACTTCTTGCGTAAGGAGGAATACGAGAAGCATCCCGACCAGGGCGCGAGCGGCGACGAAGCTATTCAGGGGGCGCAGGGTGCCGGAGGCCACGCCAGAGTCGAGATAGTCGGCGAGGAGGCGATTGGTGGGCAGCACGACCTTTTCCACAAACGTTCGCGCGTTCTCCGCGCGCAGGGGGATCTCGCGGAGGACGAGGCCGATCAGTCCCGACCGCTCACGCAGTTTGGTCCACAGGCCCGAGACGATCCCCGCAATCGCTTCTTCGGGCGGCGCGGTCTCCAACCAGCGAGTGAGCTCGCCTACGACGGGCAGCAGGGAATAGCGCCGCACCGCCTCGTCGAGGATGGCGTCCTTTGTGGGGAAGTAGAGGTACAGCGTGCCCTTGCCAAGGCCTGCTTCCCGGGCAATCGCCTCGACGCTCGTGGCGTCGNNGCAGCCACAGGCGCATGGCAGCCTCGAGGATCTGCTCCCGGCGAGCCTGTCCAAGGGCGTCGCGCTCCTCGAGACCGATGCGCGGCATAGGGCTCAATGATGACTGACCGGTCGGTCATTGTAAAGGCCCCACAGAGACCCGAGGGCCGCCGGACCTGTGGCGGGGAAGGGAGGGCGGGGGATTGCAGCTCGAAAGGCCCCGCCCGGACGGGAAGGAGGGCGCGTCCGAGGTTCTGGCGTGCTGTCGTGGCCTTCGCCTTGCGAGATCATTTGCGCAGCCCGCCGACGAGAAGCGGCGCAGCCCATGAGCGCCACGGCCGCCGCTTCGACCGCCGCTTCCAAGAGGCCGTGGGAAGCGCGCCTGCGATGAGACTCCTCGCGGGCGCGCCAGCGCGTCCCGGGCGGACGCAGACGGTGAACCCGGGCGCCGATATCCTTGAACGATGGACTGTTTTCGGCTTCTTACGCTTCCGGCGCGACCTTTCGAGGCGCTCTGCCGCGTCCCCCGCGATCTCGGCGAGGTCACCACCCTTGGCAGCGAGACCCCCGCCCGTGAGGTCGGGATCGGCCAAGGGGCGGTCGAGGGCATCTGGCAAAGCGTCGAGTCGCTCTACCGGACGGGCCTCTATCCCGCGATCGAGATCTGCATCCGGCGGCGCGGTGCGCTGGTGCTGAACCGCACGATCGGTCATGCGTCGGGAAACGCGCCCGGGGCCAAACCCGATTCCCCGAAAACCCTGGTGACTCCCCAGACGCCGATTCTGCTCTTCTCCGCCTCCAAGGCAATCACGGCGATGGTGATTCACAAGCTCGACGAGCGCCGCGTGCTCCATCTCGACGATCGTGTGATCGACTACATCCCCGAATTCGCGGGGCACGGCAAGGAGTGGATCACGCTGCGCCATGTGCTTTGCCACCGCGCAGGAATCCCAAACCTCCCGCCGGGGGCGATGGATCTCGATCTGCTGGAGAGGCCTGAGCAGGTGGTCGAGATCCTCTGTGCCGCACGGACGGTCTCGCGGCCCGGGCGCAACCTCGCCTATCACGCCGTTTCTGGCGGGTTCGTGCTCGGCGAGGTCGTGAGGCGCGCGACCGGGAAGGACATCCGCGCGATTCTCCGGGAGGAGATCCAGGAACCGCTCGGGCTTCGCTGGCTGAACTATGGAGTGTCGCCGATCGACCTGCCGCTTCTGGCCCACGACGTCTTTACGGGGCCCCCGATCCTGCCCCCCTTCTCCCAGCTCATGCGCCGTGCGCTCGGGGTTGGATATCACGAGGCGGTGGCGCTCTCGCACGATCCGCGATTCCGGACGGGCATCATCCCCGCCGCGAACGTGGTCGCGACGGCCGAGGAGCTCTCGGCCTTCTACCAGTGCCTGCTCAACGAGGGCGAGTTCAACGGTGTGCGTGTGTTCGAGCCCCGGACGGTGCGCCACGCAACCTCGGAGCAGTCCTACTGGGAGCTGGACCTCACCCTCGGTCTGCCGCTGCGCTACGGGCTCGGCTTCATGCTCGGCGCCGAATGGCTGAGCCTGTTCGGCCCGGACACGCCCCACGCCTTCGGACACCTTGGATTCACGAACATCTTCTCCTGGGCCGACCCCGAGCGAGCCCTCGCCGTCGCAATTCTCACGACGGGAAAGCCCTTCCTTTCCCTGCACGTGGTTCCGCTTTGGCAGTGCCTGATCCGCATCGGCCAAGCGTTCCCGAGGATCTGAGCGGATCCCCTGCCCTTCCGGGGCGTGAAGGCGGAGGAGCCGAAACTTGTGGATCGCGCGTCATGGCGAGTCGACGTGGAACGTCGAAGGGCGCTGGCAGGGGCAGGGGGATCCGCCGCTCTCGGGGCGGGGCGAGAAGCAGGCGCACGCACTCGGCGAGCGCCTCGTAAGACGCGGCGTGCATACCGTGATCTCGAGCGATCTCACACGGGCGGCGCAGACCGCGCTGATCGCGGCTAGACGCCTTGGCGTTGCACCCTGCTTTGATCCGCGCCTTCGCGAGCGGGACGTCGGCGCCTGGAGTGGCCTTGCTCACGTAGAGATCGCGCGCCGCTTTCCCGATGAGCTCGCCCGCATGCGAGCCGGTGATCCTGATCTGCGCCCCGGCGGAGGAGAGAGCTTCCGCGAGCTCCAAGCGCGCGTCCGCGCAGCCCTCGCGGAGATCGCCCTCCAGGAAGATGGGGACGGAATCGCAGTCATCACGCACCTCGGTGTGATCCGCGTTTTGGAACCGCACGTGCAGGTCGAGCACGCGGGATTCTTCAGGCCTGGAGGGGACGGGGCTCGCCGGGAGCGCGAGAGTCTACTCTAGCGCCCCGACCTCGACGCTCACCGCTCCGCTTCCGCGCAAGAGATTCTTCAGGATCTTTCCCGCCGGGTTTCGCGGAAGGGGCTGGTCCGTGAACTCTACGAACTCCGGCACCTTGAAGGCCGCCAGATGCGTCGCCACGTGTTTGCGGACCTCGTCCGGAGAGAGCATCGAGCCGGGAACCCGGCGCACGATCGCCTTCACCCGTTCGCCAAGCTCGAGATCGGGTACGCCGATCACCGCCGCCTCGTCGANNCTCGACGCAGTACACATTCTCGCCTCCACGCAAAATCATGTCCTTTGCGCGATCGACGACGAAGTAAAAGCCCTCGCGGTCGCGATAGCCAAGGTCTCCGGTGTACAGCCAGCCCTCCCGCACCGTCTCCGCCGTGGCCTCGGGCCGGTTCCAGTATCCCGGCGTCACAGTCGG
>DOUU01000415.1:0-158 GCA_003520425.1 Deltaproteobacteria bacterium | reverse complement strand
CGTCGTCCACGATCTTCATCTCGAGGACGGGGATCGGTCGGCCGATCGATGTCTTGCGGCCGAGCAGGTCCTTGCCTGCGTTCAGCGTCGCCACGCCGTGGGTCTCGGTGAGCCCGTACGCGTTGGTGAACGAGGGCTCGACCGGCAAGACCTCCCGA
>DOUU01000113.1:25436-37066 GCA_003520425.1 Deltaproteobacteria bacterium | reverse complement strand
TACAACCGCTCGCCGGCTAAGGCCCAGGGGCTCATCGAACAAGGCGCGCGCGCCGTCGCCCAGATTGCCGATGCCTGCCGCGGCGAAGCTGTTCTCACCATGCTCGCGGACGATGCGGCCGTCAAAGCGGTCGTGTTCGGCGAGGGGGGCGTGCTCGCGAGCCTGCGCGAGCAGACGATCCACGTCTCTTTGAGTACGATCAGCGTCGCGCTCTCGAAACGGCTCGCTGCGGCCCACGCAACGGCCGGTCAGCCCTTCGTCGCCGCCCCGGTCTTCGGCCGGCCCGAGGCCGCGGCGGCGGCGAAACTCTTCATCGTGGCGGCTGGTCCACCGGATGCGGTCGAGTCCTGCTCGCCGCTCTTCGAGGCAATGGGACAGAGGACCTTCTGCTTCGGCGATCAAGCCCATGTCGCGAACCTGATCAAGCTGAGTGGAAACTTCCTGATCGGTTCGGCGATCGAGGCGCTGGGAGAAGCCATGGCGCTGGTCAGCAAGGCGGGAGCCGACCGCGTGCGCTACCTGGATCTGCTCACCTCAACACTCTTCAAGGCGCCTGTCTATGAGATCTATGGACGCCTGATCGTGGAGCAGAAGTTCGAGCCCGCAGGGTTCGCTGCGCCGCTGGGATTCAAGGACATCCGTCTCACTCTTGAAGCTGCGGAAAGCCTGCGCGTGCCCATGCCGCTTGGAAGCCTGCTGCACGATCGCCTCCTGGCCCTGATCGCTCGAGGCGGCGAAACCCTCGACTGGTCGGCGATCGGACTGCTGTCCGCGAGGGACGCCGGTCAGGTTTGAACCCTGCACGTGCGAGGGGCCATCAGGCCGTCGCGATCGCTGCTCCAAGCGGCCATGGAACGAGGCCTGTGGTCACGGGTAGGGGTTTGTAGTGACTCGCCCATGATGTTCTGACACCATGAGGCTCCGCGGCCGCGAGACAAGTCGGCGCACGGAAGGAGCTCCAGTGGATCCCGCAAGCATGCCGCTTGAGGACCAGGTTGCGATTGTCACCGGAGGCGGCGCCGGTATCGGCCGCGGTATCGCGCTAGGCCTCGCTCGCGCTGGCGCAGACGTGGTGATCGCGGAAATCGACCCGACGCGCGGAGAGGAAGCGGCTGCGCGCGTAAGCGAGGCTGGGCGCGACGCGCTCTTCGTAGTGACCGACGTGATGAACACCGATCAGGTACGCGCAATGGTCGCTGCCGCCGCCGCGCGCTTCGGGCGTATCGACGTGCTCGTCAACAACGCGGGCGGCGTAACCGCGCGGCGCTTCCTTGAGCAGAGCGAGCGGAGCTGGCGTCGTCACATTGATATCAACCTCGTCAGCATGTTTGCCGCGACCCAGGCCGCCGCTCCGCTCATGATTCAGGGAGGTCGCGGCGGCGCCATCCTCAACGTGGCGAGCATCGAGGCCTTTCGTGCCGCGCCGATGTTTTCCGTCTACGCCGCGTGCAAGGCGGGCGTGACCAGCTTTACGCGCACGATGGCGGTCGAGCTGGCGGAACACGGCATCCGCGTGAACTGCCTCGCACCAGATCACACCAGGACGCCCGGTAGCCACGGTCAGCGCAGCGGCGCCGTGGACGAAGCGAAGCTGCCCGTGCGCTCAATCGAGGAGCGGAAAGCCTTCCGGCGCCTCATTCCATTGGGGCGGGAAGGCGTGGTGGAGGAGTGCGCGGACGCGGCCGTGTTCCTCTGCTCGCCGCAATCGTCTTACGTGACCGGCGTGACCCTGCCCGTTGACGGCGGCACGTGGGCGGCGGGGGGGTGGCTGCGCTCGAAGGAAGGCGACGGCTGGACGCTGTGCGATGGGATTGGGGATCATTATCCAACGGCGCCGCGGCACGAGAGCAACCGTCGTGGATGACCGCACATGAACGGTTCCAAGCCCGATGGATGTTTCGGAATCGACTGATCGCGGAGCTCGCCCGGCTACTCTTCGGCGCTAACGATCGAGGGACTGGGTCAGCCCCGGCCCGGCGTAGAACCCCACAAACAGCTGCGCGTTCGCTTGCGCACACGGACGTCAGACACGTAATAGGAAGGAGCGCCCGTCCTCGACTCCGATTGTTCCGGACCAATGCCAAAACTGCGTGGGCTCGTCAAAATGGGCAGTTTGGGTCGAACTTGACGGCCCGCTTGTCACGCAAGCTCGCGATTCCTTCGCGAACGTCGGGTCCGGTGAAGCCGAGCATTTCGAGTGCGAGCGACGTATCGAACGTGGGCCCCGCCATGCGGAGCCAGTTGTTGAGCGCATATTTCGTCCAGCGTATCGCCGACTGTGCGCCGGCGGCGAGCCTCCTCGCAACCTCGAACGCCTTGGGGACGAGTTCGCCCGCATCCACTGCGAGCGAGACCAGTCCGATACGCTCGGCTTCTTCGCCGCTCACCGTCTCGCACAGGAGGAGGTAGTACTTGGCCTTCGCCATTCCGCACAGCAGAGGCCAAACAATCGCCGCGTGATCGCCCGCCGCCACACCCAGCCGAGTATGTCCATCGATGATGCGGGCGTCCCTCGCAGCGATCGAGATGTCGGCCAGCAACCCGGCTACGAGGCCGGCACCGACCGCTGGACCATGGATCGCTGAAACGATGGGCTTGGAGCAGTTGATGACGTTGTAGACAAGGTCACGCGCCTCGCGCCACACGAGCGCGCGGGCATCAAAGTTGGCTACCACGTCTTTCACGAGCGAAAAGTCACCGCCGCCGGAGAACCCTTTGCCTTCGCCACGCAAGATCGCGACGCGTGTGCCCGGATCCGCGTCGATGTCGCGCCAGACGTTGGCGAGCTCGTGGTGGAGGATGTGATCGGCGGTCGAGAGCTTGCCCGGCTCGCCCATCACCACCTCGAGGATGCCCTCGGGATGGGGGTTGAGGGCGAGTCGCCGATAGCGGGAGAAGTAGTCGCTCATTAGTCCTCCTCAGAATGGGTTCGATTCGAAACTCACGCGGTTACCGAGCGCCTCGTCGCGATAGTCGCCGTACGAAAGGCGATCGAACGCGACGGGCTCAAGCTTTTGCCGGAGTGCACCAATCGCAGGAAGGCCGGGAACCGCCGCGCGGTTGAGCGCAGGCGCTCCCGATGTCCGTCGAATCCGAAGTTCACCTTTGATGCTCTGTGATCCGGAGCCACAGAGTCGGCGCGAGGTCCAGTTTCGAACGCGACCGGGAAGCGTTTTGCGGTGGTTGGTCTGAGCGCGCGCGGGCATGGAGGTCTTCCAGTGCAATGGTCCGCCACGGATGCAGACAAACGACGATGCCGGAAGGGGCCTCAAGCGACCCAAGGCGATGACGTGGAATGGCTTCATTCCGCCGGGCTGATCGTGGTGCTGAAGCGGGGGTGGAGCTCCGACATGCTGTCCCGGTGCTGCACCCCATCTTCAATCGTGGGCTTTCGGCTGCGCCTGATTCAGAACAGGATCGGCAACTTCGCGTAGCCGCGAACCGTACTCGTGTGAACGCGCTCCACACGGTCCCAATCGACTTCCCACTCGGGAAAACGCGCGAACACCTCTTCTAGTGCAACCCGTCCCTCGAGGCGAGCCAATGCGGCGCCCAAGCAGAAGTGGGTGCCGTAGCCGAACGAGAGGTGACGGACGTTCGATCGTTCAACGTCGAAGCGATCCGGATCGGGGTATTGGCGCTCGTCACGCCCGGCGGAGCCGGTCAGGAGCAGGATCACCGAGTCTCTGGCAACCGTCGTTCCGTACCAGTGGACGTCGCGCATGACCGTACGCGCCTGCACCGGCGAAGGCGCTTCGTACCGGAGCAGCTCCTCGATCGCATTGGGAATCAGAGCCGATCGCGCGACGACATTGGCACGCTGCTCGGGATACTCGGCGAACGTGGCGCCCGCAAAGCCAAGGAGCCGCGCGACAGTCTCGTTTCCAGCGCCGGCGAGCAGCATCAGGAAGGCCAGCAGCTCCTTGTCGGTGAGGCGGCGCTTTTCGCCGCTAGAAGTCTCGAGCTCGGCTTGGAGTAGATCCGTCATCATGTCGTCGCGCGGAGCCTTCCGCCGCTCGGCGACGTAGCCGGCGAAGTAGCTGAAGGTCTTGGCACCGATCTCCGTGAGATGCGCCTCGGGATGGGTCTCGCCGGGCTCGCGATGGAGCAGCTGATCCATCCACTGCCGGATCTGGTCGCGGTCCCCCTCCGGAATCCCGAGCATGCTGCTGATCACCATCATCGGCACTTTGGCCCCGAAATCCGCCACGAAATCGAAGCCTCCCGAGCCCACCTGCGCATCGAGATAATGGCAAACGATTTTGCGCACCTCGGGCTCTAGCCCTGCGATCCGTCGTGGAGAGAAGGCTCGGCTCACCAATCCCCGCAGCCGATCGTGCTCGGGCGGATCCATGAAGATCATCGATTGGAGGTGGGCGCGCTGCGGTGAGCGGATAATCTCGAGAACCGTCCCGCGGGCCGACGAGTAGGTCTCGTGGTCGATGCTGGCATCGAGCACGTCCTGGAAGCGCGAGAGGGCCCAGAAATCATAGCGTTCATTGCGGTAGAGTGGCGCCTCGTCCCGCATTCGGCGCCAGGTCGGGTGAGGAGCCGCGTCGATCTCGTAGTCGTAGGGGTCGTAGTACAGATCGGGCATCCGGACTTCTCGCAGAAACCAGCTTCCGTGTGACGATATGCCATGATGGAGTGGCAATGGCAAGCGAAACCGAAGATGGGTCGGTTCGCGAGGGTAGGAGGACTGAAGCATGACCGACGTGATGAAGGGTATTCGCGTCTTGGAGGTGGCGGAGCACGCCTTCGTTCCTTCCGCCTCGGCGGTGCTCGCTGACTGGGGCGCGGACGTGATCAAGATTGAGCATGCGGTCCGCGGCGACGCAATGCGGGGCCTCGGGCGCACAGGCGTGGTGGATCTTTCCAAGGGCGTGCATGTGCTGAACGAGCACTCGAATCGCGGCAAGCGCTCGCTTGGGCTCGACCTCGGCAACCCCGACGGCCTCGCCGTGCTCAACGCCTTGGCGCGCGGGAGCGACGTGTTCCTGACAAACAAGTTGCCGGGGACGCTGGCCCGGCTGAAGATCGACGTCGCGGACCTTCGTGCGCAGAACCCGAAAATCATTTACGTGCGCGGGACGTCGTTCGGGGTGCGTGGCCCGGAGCGGGATCGTGGCGGCTATGACATGACGAGCTTTTGGTGTCGGGCCGGTAGCGCCGCGAGCGTATCGCCCGCGGAGCTTCCAGGCGTGCTCCCGCAGCCGGGGCCGGCTTGGGGCGACTCGATGGGGGGCATGACCATCGCTGGCGGCATCGCGGCCGCGCTCTTCAAGCGCGAGCGGACCGGTGAGCCATCGGTCGTGGACGTGTCACTCCTTTCCGCGGGCGCGTGGGCGATGTCCGCCGGCATCGCGCTCTCGCTCCAGACGAAACGGCCCTGGGCCACGCCCATGCCCGGCGGAACTGGCTCATTCAATCCGCTGGTGGGTATCTACGCGACCTCGGACGGCCGCTATCTCTGCCTTGTCATGCTCCAGGCCGCGAAGTACTGGACGGATTTCTGCGCGCACATCGATCGGCCCGATCTGGCGAGGGATCCGCGTTTCGAGAGTGCCGAAAAGCTCGCCGCCAATGCCAGCGAGGCTGTGGTCATCCTGCGCGAGGCATTTGCGAAGCGGACGCTGACGCAGTGGACCGAGCGCTTCCAGACGCTTCAGGGCCAGTGGGCGCCCGTTCAGAACACACTCGAGGTGGCGGCGGATCCGCAGGTCCTCGCGAACGGCTACATGGTGAAGGTGGCCACCAAGGAAGGCACTCCGTTTGAGCTGGTCGCGACGCCCGTGCAGTTCGACGAGGCGCCAACGCCGACCCGACGAGCCCCCGAGTTCAATGAGCACGGCGATGAAGTCCTCGCAGAACTGGGGCTCGACATGGAGCGGATCCTCGAGCTTAAGGCCTCGGGAGCTGTGGCTTGACGGCTGCCGATGGCGCCATCCGGCGCAATCGCGCCGGAAATTCACGGTCTTGTAAGGGAGCGCAAGTCCGTGAATCCCTCGCTCCCGCTTCGAATCCGGCGGTGCCTCCCGTAGAATCAAGTGGTTCGTTGAGGCACCGCGGAAGGAGCATGTCGTGACGAGCGCGGGTCTGAAAGGTCCGATTCCGGGCGATCCCTTCCTCCTGGTTGGCGCCCCAAACCTAGAGTCTGTCGGCTACGTGCGAGAGGAGTGGTTCCTCACGGGCACTGCGACCGCGTACACCGTACGTGGCGAGCGCAGCGAGGATGGTCGATGGCAGGCGGTGCGCGCCGCGCGCGCGCCCTTCAAGACCCGCATTGTTGTGTTCCGCCCCTCCGATCCCGCCGGCTTCAATGGAACCGTCGTCGTCGAGTGGCTCAACGTGAGCGGTGGCCTCGATGCCGCGCCGGACTGGCTCTTCTTGCACCGCCACCTGATACGCGAGCGCGCCGCCTGGGTGGGTGTCTCGGCGCAGAGGGCTGGCATCGATGGCGGCGGCCTCGTGCCTGGGATGCCGCTCAAGCAGGTGGATGCCGCGCGCTACGGGTCCCTCGAACACCCGGGCGACGCTTTCGCGTTCGACATCTACACAAGCGTTGGTCGCATGCTCCGTACTACCGGCTCGGGGCCGCTCGGCCCTCTCCAGCCGCAACGCCTGATCGCCATTGGCGAATCCCAGTCTGCAGGTTTCTTGGTCAGCTACGTGAACGCTGTCGACCCGATCGAGCGCTGCTTCGACGCCTTCCTGATTCACGGGCGCCCGGGCGCTGCGGCCGAGCTCGATGGAGGCTATCTCCGCGCACCGCGGGACGGTGACCTCGCGAAGGTGGGCGCAATCACCCGGATCGGTCACCGCATTCGCGAGGACATCCGTGTCCCGGTCCTCACCTTCCAGAGCGAAACCGATGTGGTTGCCCTTGGCGGTGGCCGCGCCCGGCAGTCCGACTTCGAACGCTTCCGCCTCTGGGAGCTGGCCGGCGCGGCCCACTTCGACACTTATGGTCTCGTCGCCTCGCGAATCGACCAGGAGAACGTCCCGATCGAAGCGCTCGCCCTGCACATGGCACCCACCGACAAGCCCATGGGTCTCTCTGCGAACGTGCCCGTGAACTCTGGTCCCCAACAACACTATGTGCTCAATGCTGCGCTCTTGCACCTGGACCGTTGGGTGCGTGAGGGGAAACCGCCGCCCGAGGCCCCGCGCCTTCGGGCGTCCGACGCGAGGGCTACCGAACTCGTGCGCGACGAGCTCGGCATCGTCTGCGGCGGCATCCGCACACCCTGGGTCGAGGCGCCGAGCGCGGTGCTCTCTGGCGATGCCCCGGGCGGGGATGGTTTCACGTTCCTGTTCGGAAGGACGGTGACCCTTGACGAGGCGACCCTCGCACGGCTGTACCCGGGTGGTCCCGATGAGCATTGCCTGCGGTTTGAAGCGGCGACGGAGGAAGCCGTCGCTGCTGGTTTCCTGCTGGAGACCGATGCCAGCGAGATCCGTGCGCTGGCGCGACACGGCCGGCAGCCGTCGGGCTGGAGGACCGGGTAGCGACGGCGAACCGGCGCTTGCCACGAGGCCTCCGCGCCAAGGACCCGAAGCGGCAGGCCGCACCGTCTTCCGGCATGCGGACGATTNNAGGACCCGAAGCGGCAGGCCGAAACTCCACCGCCTTCCGGCATGCGGAGGATTGAGCGGAAGGGAACTGTCCGTTCAAATGCGCGCGTACGGCTCGGCGCCGTGGATCACGAAGCGCTCGAACATGGCCATCGACCTCCGCCTCGATTCTTCGACAGCGTGTGTTGGATCGCGCAGGTTGGATGCGTCGTAGGCATATCGAGAAGAGACACGGCGTCTCCTTGAGCGTCGTATGGACCGGTCGGGAGAGAGTGGACTGTCCGCTAGACGACACAGGTTCGCCCATCGCTCGGGCGACGATCAGTGCATCCGAGTCTCCGTTGCCCTTGGGAGACGGGCCGCGCGCCGGAGAACGGCTTGAGTTTCCCAAGGGCGCCCAGTCGCTTCCGCGGTGTGTCGCTCGGAGACCTCAGCGCCGTCGTTCATAGGAGGGACCGGCATGGCACGACAAAGGGGACTCGTTCTTCTGGCACTGATCGGACCGGTGGTGGCGCTCGCTGCGGACGTCGGGATTGCACGGGCCGAGGACTCGCACGCGAACGAGGGACAGCGGCTTTACGTGCAGTACTGCGCGGCCTGCCATGGGCGCAACGGCAATGGTAAGGGGCCTGTCGCGCCCGTCCTTCATCCGCGCCCGACCGATCTAACGAAGCTCTCGCAACGGTACGGCACGCCGCTCCCGAAGCCGGCGATATCGGAATTCATCGACGGCCGGCGCGAGATCCGCGCGCATGGGTCGAGCGACATGCCGGTCTGGGGCAAGGTCCTGACGGAACCTTTCCCACCCAGTGTCAGTGAAGGAGCTCGCGTTCGCGGTGACCTGATGCTCATCCTCGACTACCTCGAGACGATCCAGCAGCCCAAGAAGACGAAATAGACGCCTGGGGCGTACGAGGAGTGAGGCTATGGAGATTCGCTCGCGGTCGAAGTGGACCTCGACGCCAGCCAAGGCTTCGAGAGCTGCTCAGTACTGAGCTCCCTGCTGCCACGGTCCAGTCGCGAGGTCGAGTCGCCAGGCTGGCCTCGCACCGCTCTTCGAGTGACCTCAGGAAGTGTCGTGTGACCGAACGATACTCGGCGGGCTGTGCCCAGAGGCTGTCGAAGCGGAGCGTGCGAGATCGAAACGGCCTCGAAAGGCGCGGCTCACTTGCTGGCGGCGGCCAAGCCGCTTTGCGCCGCAGGTGATGGGCTATTGCAGCGTTCGCCGCACCCGGTCGCGCAGCTCTTCGAACTCGCGGCCGAGCCTCTCCGTCGCGCGGCCCCCCACCTGCTTTAGCCGGTCGCCGAGCTCCGACAGCCGGGTCTCGATCTCCTCCCGCAGCCGGGGCAGGCTCGCCGCGAGCCGGGCCTCGAAGATCTGCCTCCGGGTAGCGCCTCCAAGGTCGTCGAGCTCGCACCGAAGCTCGGCGAGGACATCGTCAAGCGCGACGATCCCAGTGACTCGACCGTTGCGCACGATCGGGACCCGGCGGATTCCGTGCCGACTCATGAGCTCGATTGCGCGCGCAAGGGGATCGGAAGCGTCGACAGTGAAGAGGGGCGCGCTCATCACCGCGCATGCCGAGAGGCTTGCCGCGTCTTGGTCGCGGGCGATTACGNNCCCCTCGTTGTCGACGATCACCACGCACCCCACCGCACGCTCCTGCATAGCCACTGCCACATCATAGGCGGATGCGGTCTCGGGCAGCATCGTGACGTCCTTCTCGTAACTATCGACAGCGTTCATGACGCGGCTCCTTTCTCGGCGGTAGCGATTAGGTTCGGCGCGGGGCCGAGGCGGCTCCGATCTCGCCCGAGAACTGGTGGCGCAGAGCCTCGGCAAGATCGCCGATCTCGGTTGCGACGCGTCGCAGGAGGTCGTCGAGCGCCACGAGGCCGACGAGCTCGCCATGCTCGTCCACGACCGGAAGGCGCCGCACGCCGTGTGTGCGCATCGCCCGGGTCACTTCCGCGAGGGTCGCCGTGGCGGATACTGTGACTGGTGATCGCTTCGCGATCTCGCCGACTCGGACGAGTCTCGCATCGCGCTTCCCCACGAGGACGTGAAGCACGAGGTCCCGGTCGGTGACCACGCCCACGGGCCTCTTGCCGTCAACGACGACGAGGCAGCCGATTCCATCTTTCTCCATGCGCTCTACCGCCACGCGCGCGCTCGCCAAAGGCTCTATTGTATGCGGTGTGCGCAGACCAAGATCCTGGATCGCCATTCCCGCCCCCTCCTCGATGCAATTTCATCCGTAAAGAAAGCACGAGCCGTGCCGGCCTCCTGCGGGCCCACGGTTCGGCCGCGTGGCGTGCTCCGCGGCAGCGTGCCTCAGCGCCCTGGGGCACGAAGTCTCTATGGGTTCTCACCTCGGTTCAGACGTCGAGGGTGACGCGCGCCTCGAAACCCTCGGGCCGCCCTTCGATCCGAAGGCCGTGCGCGGTCGCGGCCTTTACGTCGGCAGCAAGGGCATGTCGTATGCGCGAGAGCGGCTCGCCGACGAGGGTGGCCTCCAGTTGCGCCTCACCCTCCTCCCTGGTGATGCGGACGGACTCCGCCCGGAGCAAGAGGCCTTTGGCGTCCCGCAACCAGACCAGTTCGTTCAGGAACCGCAGCAAGAGGAGTTCGAGGTCGGGCTCTGCGAGCGAGAGGGTCCTGCGCTCGGAGGGCGCGACGCTAGAGGGGTCTTCCACGGTTGCAGCGAGCAGCGCCTCGCTCGCCACTGCAAAGAGTGCGTCGAGGGTGGCGGCCTGCGCCACGAAGGCGAGGTCGCTCGTCGCTCCTTCGACGAACGCGAAGCCCGCCTTCATCCCTTCACATTCCCGACGGGAACGAGGTGAGCCACGCGTCGTGAAAGACCGGCCTCTTCGGTCGCTTCCGCCACCTCGTCGACGCTCTTGTAGGCGAAACCCGCCTCCTCGGCGAGGCCCCGGAGGGATGCGGTGCGAACGAGGATGCCCCGAGCCGCGAGCTGGTCCTGCAGCGCGCGGCCACGCACCAGCTTGCGCGCGCGCGTGCGGCTCATCGTGCGCCCGCTCCCATGTGCCGTACTGAAGAAGCTCACAGCACCGCTCGGCACGCCAGCGAGCAGCCACGAGCCAGTCTCCATGCTTCCGCCGACGATCACGGGTTGGCCGGTGGCGCGGTACGCGGGGGGCAGCTCGGGATGGCCCGGCGGGAAAGCACGCGTCGCGCCCTTGCGGTGGACAAGCAGCTGCCGCGGCTCGCCGCCGACAAGGTGGGTTTCGCGCTTGGCCGTGTTGTGCGCGACGTCGTAGATGCAGCGGATCCCGAGCGCATCGGCCGAGCGCTGGAAGACTCGGGCGAAGACTTCACGGATGCGATGCAGAATAACCTGGCGGTTCACGAACGACATGTTGGCCGCGCAACACATCGCAGCGTAGTAGCTTTTGCCTTCCGGCGACGCGAAAGGCGCGGACGCGAGCTCTCGGTCGATCAGGGGCAGGCCGAACTTTGTCGGCATGAGGCGCAGGAAGAGATGCAGATAGTCGCTCGCGACTTGATGACCGAAGCCGCGGCTCCCGCAGTGGAACATGACCATCACCTGCTCGGGGCGGTCGATCCCGAATGCGCGCGCGAGATCGGGATCGGCGACGCCCTCGGGGTGGGCGACCTGGATCTCGAGGTAGTGGTTGCCGGAGCCGAGGGTGCCGACCTGGGCGAGGCCGCGCTCGATCGCGTGCGTGCTCACAGCCGCCGGATCCGCGTCCGGAAAGCGCCCCGTGGCTTCCGTGTGCAAGAGATCGTCCGGGACGCCGTATCCGTGCTTCACGGCCCAGTGGGCGCCGTCCCGCAATACCTCCTCGAACTCGCTCTCGTTGAGCGCAAGGAAGCCGCGCGCACCGACGCCCGCCGGAACCCGATCCGCCAGCGAGTCGACCAGCTCCGACAACCGCGGCGCAACCTCGGCGAACGTGAGGTCGGTGCGGACAAGGCGCATCCCACAGTTGATGTCGAATCCGATCCCACCTGGCGAGATGACGCCGGTGTCCTCGTCCATCGCCGCCACGCCGCCGATCGGGAAGCCGTA
>DOUU01000113.1:25292-25428 GCA_003520425.1 Deltaproteobacteria bacterium | reverse complement strand
TCCATCTCCGCGACCAGCTTCTCGCTGCCGAAAACCCGTACGGGAACCCGCATCCCTTCCCGGAAGCCGGTTCCAAGCTCGAAACATGCAGGGCCGATCCGTCTCAGTGAGGGAGGTGCCGCCATGGTCATCCTCG
>DOUU01000113.1:20288-25285 GCA_003520425.1 Deltaproteobacteria bacterium | reverse complement strand
CCGTGGCAAACTCGATTTGCATGCGACTGGGGTATCCTGTTGTGCGCTTTGCGAGGACCCGCGTGCCTCGGCCCTGCCTGCGTCCCTTGTTTGCTCCTACCATGAAAGCAGGAGTCGCGCCAAGTGCTCCGAAGTGCCTCAACGTTCGGCGCGCCCGCAAGCAGCGGACCGGTTCCCGCCGGGGCCAGATTTCGGGAGGATCCTCGGGAGAGCGGGGCGAAGGGCCCCAGCGTCCTGGGCCGATTGGCCCCAGCCATCGCATGCGCCCTCCGAATCGATCTCCCAGGCGGGTAGCCTGGTACCTCCACGCTGCGTGCTCCGGCACGCGTGTTGCTTCGGAGAAATCGGGTGGACGGATCGGCGCGAGAGCGCAGGAGGCAGCCAGTGGCGGAGCCCAGCGGACATCCCCTCTTCACGGAAGCGCTGCGGGTCATCAACCAGGCGATCGAGGCGCATAGGGACGCTTCGCCCTGGCGCGAGATCGTCGCGAGCACGAGCGGCCGGCGCGGGCCAAAGGTGTTTTCGGTGGCGATCCATGAAGGGGATCCTCCGCGCGTCGTCGACCGGTACGCTGTCCGCATGCATGAAGGCCGCTTCGAGGTGGTCGAGCAGGGGCGACTCGAAGCGGCCCCTGACTGGCAAGTCTCCGTCGATCACCTGCGTCACCTGGTGGTGAAACCGGGAGAGTACATGGAGGCTCCGGCGAAGCTCGATCTAGGGTGGCTTGAGCAGCGCCTCGGAATCGGACCCCAGCCGAAGCGCCGACGCGGGTGGCGGATCGGCAGGGTCCGCCGGCCCTCGTAAGCTCGCGCAGGCGCCGAAGGAAGCGTTGCGACCGAGCCGCGTCAGGCAAGTATATCCGGACTCGAAAGCGAGCAGGCTCGATGCAGGATCCTTGGATGAAGCGATTTTGAGATCTTGGGCTCTTTGGCGTTTGGCTCGCCACGGCAAAGAACGGTTCCCCCTCGACCAAGGCCCAATCGCGGGCTGCAGCGCTGGTCCAGGGGCTAAAGCGCGAAAGAGTGAGGGAGGGCGCGCTCGCGCCAACTCCTCACCCTTCATTTCATGAAGAACGAAGCGCCTACCAAGAAGAGACAGTCGTTGATTCCGTCATTTGGCACGCGGAGTCCAGCATTCGAGATGTGATGGAGCCTCGCCTCTGCAGTGAGCGCGAGGCGGGGCATCAAGAAAGCATGGAAACCAAGGCCGCCCTGAAGACTGAAGTTGAAGCCATCTGACTGACCGCGGAGATCGAAATCGGTTCCGACGAGCCCCGCTCCCGCTTCGATGAAGGGAACCANNAAGAAGTTATAGCGGAGCATCAATGTCGCTCCGCCTGCGAAGCCATGCTCTGGATGGTACTCGAAGAGGGCCGCTCCTTCGACCAGGAGATCGAGGTTGCCCCGGTACCAGGCCCCCTCCGCAAGCGGATCCGTAAGACCAATCCCCCAGCGAGGAACAACTGCCGCAAATCGGATCTGCTTTAGGTTGCCATTGTTAGATCCACCAAGGCCAACGCCGAAGCCATATCCGACGGCCAACGACCATTCCTGCTTTCCGTAGCCAAAGTTGGCGTCCGGCTGGACTTGTGTGGTTGGGGTG
Source organism: Deltaproteobacteria bacterium (assembly GCA_003520425.1). GTDB lineage: Bacteria > Myxococcota_A > UBA9160 > UBA9160 > UBA9160 > UBA9160. The sequence continues at coordinate 23,683 of DOUU01000113.1, read as the reverse complement.
GAGGAATCCCCGGGATCCGCTACGCAGGGTTGGGAAAGCAGAGTCGTGAGTCCGAACAGCGAGGCTTGCCAAAGGGAACCACAATGGCGAATGCGCACGCCCGACCCCCTAGCCAATCATCCTACTGCAGCTGATAACCTTGTCGAGCATCGGCTTCTAACCTCGCCATCGGGTGAGCGGCGGCACGTCCCTCACTCTGAAGTGCCGGGGGTGAAGCTCCACGCTCGTGCGCGAACCCGGAGGCGCACCGACGTTTTCACGACCTGCGACCCGCAACGCAGGTTGGCGCCGCGCGAGCGCGCGAATGCCGTGTCGAGCCGCACGCCGGTGCCCCTGAACAAGAGGTCGGACCCCGTCCGCATCTGTCAATTCGGCTCTGGAGGAAGAACGAGGATCTGTCCGCTCATTACGGGCTGGTGCATCGTGCAGTAGAAGTTGAAGAGCCCCTCCTTGTGAAACGAGAACGTGTATGACGTCTCACGCAAGGGTGGCAGCATGATATGCATGAGGGGATTTCGAGATCGATCGACCAGCATGAAGTCATGCAAGTCGTCAGGTTGTAGGTTTCGAAAGGTAATTCGGGTAGCCTCATCGCGGTGAACCACAAACAGCGGAGGCGAGAACGTGTAGATCTCGCCAAAATGCTCGACCGTCTCTTTGGGCCCTGTCTCTCGAATGGCGATTGCCTCGGTGATCACGGTGAGACTCGCAGGAGGCGCACCGGAGCGGGTGACTGAAACGACTTTCTCGGCTGCTCCACTCGGCAGCTGATCTGCCGGCAAGCCTTCGTTGGCCGCGTGGGCGGTGAGCCCGATTGTGGCGGCCACGACAAGGGATAGCCTGAGCGTTTTGGACATGGATCCTCCTGCCTTCGAGTCGGTCAGCGATTCTNNTGGATAGCCTGAGCGTTTTGGGCATAAATCCTCCTTCCTTCGGTCAGCGGTTCTTTCTTGCTCCTTCTTCGAAGTGGCCAGCCGCGGTGGGGGCGAGAATATCGTGCAATGCGACGTACCGTGCGTGCGTTCCGGCGCAGTGGCAGCCATTCTCCACCGTGCGGGAAGTCAATTGGAACGATGCGTCACGAACCGTCGGGTCTGGCAACCGATTCCGAACCGCTTGCAGCTTGCATGACGAAACAAGAGCACCTGGGTGACAGCCCTTCGCTGAATCTGCGGTAGACTCGACGGGCTCGAAGGGTAGTAACCTGGCGGACGGTGCCGCCGCTCTCGAGCTGTTGGCGCGGGGTAAATCCGTGCGCCGTTCCTTGTCCCCATCAGGAGCAAGTGATGCAGAGGAATCTCGCCCGAATCCTGGCAGCGGCCGTCGCCGTCCTCGTCGCCGCTTCACTCAATGCGGAGACCTCCTACGCGGTCGTTGAATCCCCTCCACTTCCGCCGGGAGAGATCCCTCAAACGATTAGGGCCGCCCAAGAGGCCCCTGGTCGGCCCGCCGCGGACAAGGCCCTCGATGCGGGTCGGCAACCCGGACAGATGCTTGTGTTTTTTGGAATCCGACCAGGAATGAGGGTGGCGGATCTTTTCGCGGGCGGTGGTTACACGACTGAGCTCCTCTCACGCGTTGTCGGGCCGACCGGCGCCGTCTATTCGCAGGAGCCCATCTTCCCTCCCGAGTTTCAACAGATCGAACAAGCGTGGAGCACGAGACTTTCGCAGCCGGACTTCAAGAACGTCGTGCAGGTTCACAAGAGCTTTGACTCCGATGATCTACTTCCGGTCCCCCCGGGGTCTCTCGATGCGATTCTGATCAACATGAACTATCACGATCTTGTGTTACGCGGGGTCGATCGCGACAAACTGAACGCCGAGATGTTCAAAGCGCTCAAATCGGGCGGCGTCTACGGCATCGTTGACCACAGCGCGAAGGATGGGAGCGGAGTGAAGGACGTATCGTTGCACCGAATCGATGAAGCGTTCCTTGTCGAGGAAGTCCAGAAGGCCGGATTCCGACTCGCCGCTGCCTCGAGCGCGCTGCGCCATCCCGAGGATGATCGGACCTGGGTGACGTCACCACGAGCGGCGGGAGAACGCCGCGGTACCAGCGACCGGTTCATGCTGAAGTTCGTGAAGCCCTAATCGATCTGTCGGTGGCTGCTTCGTTCGACTGGAAGCCCCTGGCGGAAAGAGGGGAAGCCACAAGGAGGCATCCTCGTCGAAGCGTTCGTCCGCAGGGAGGGTTGGTTGGTCGCGCGGTACCAATGGGGCGCCTAGAATCCACGCATGGTGCACGTGTGGGCCATCCCCGTTGCCACGGTCTTGATCCTCGTCATCCTTTGGGATGCGTTCCAGACCATTGTTCTCTCTCGTCGCGTCTCGCGAAAGTTCCGCCTGACGCGAGGGTTCTACCTCCTGCTCTGGACGCCATGGAGCGCGGCTGCGAGGTGGGTTTCCCCGGGACGGCGAAGAGAAAATCTTCTGACCGTGTTTGGACCCCTTTCGCTGATTCTTCTACTGGTCTTCTGGGCAATCTGCCTCATCGCTTCCTTTGCGCTTCTGCATTGGGCTCTAGGCTCGCAGCTCCGAGCTCCGAATGGGGTTCCGGGGTTCGGTACCGACCTGTACATGAGCGGGACGAATTTCTTCACGCTCGGCCTGGGAGACGTTACACCGGAGACAACGCTCGCTCGCGCGCTTACCGTGTTGGAAAGTGGGATGGGATTTGGGTTCCTTGCGCTTGTGATCGGGTATCTGCCGCTGATTTCACAGGCGTTCTCCCGCCGGGAGGTGTGTATCTCNNAAAGATGAAGACCTTCGCCAGGTGCTCCGCGACTGGGAGGGCTGGTCCGCGGAGCTTCTTGAGAGCCATATCTCGTTTCCACAGCTTTGCTTCTTCCGCTCGCAACACAACAATCAGTCGTGGGTTGCAGCGCTGACGACGGTTCTCGATGTGTGTTGCCTGGTCATCACTCGGATCGAGGACGGGCCGGTGCCCACGGCGCGCTTGACGTTCGCCATGGCGCGTCATGCCGTGATCGATCTGTGTGCGGTACTGAATCTGCGGCCGCTACCGCCACCCGCGGAGCGACTGCCCCCGACCGAGGAGAAACGACTCGGGAGCCTCTTGTCCAGAGCCGCTGTTCGGCTTCGCACGGACGAGGCTTCTGCTGCTGAGTTCGCGAGCCTACGTGCGACGTACGAGCCGTACGTCTACGCGCTGTCGAATCGCGTGATGATGCCGCTGCCAAGTTGGGTCCCCGCGGAAGGCATGGAGGAGCACTGGCACATAATGTCATGAGGCGTCGGTCTGGATNNACGGCGGCTCCTTCGTCAGCGGCATCGAACCGACGGTGCGATGGCGGAGGCAAATGGGTTCCGATCGTTCTTTGAGAAGCCATACGCGGCGGCGCGGCGGCAGCCGGGCTCCCTGACTCCCAGACG
>DOUU01000113.1:0-20275 GCA_003520425.1 Deltaproteobacteria bacterium | reverse complement strand
GAGGGTCCCGAGAGCGCTGCCCTCCCGCCAAGCCCGATGATCGGCGTCTCCGTTTCAACGCTTCCGCGGCTGCAGCCGACGGATCGTCTCCGGTGAGGCACCTGGACCGGGCACGGTGCGCAGGTCCTGCCGCGAGAGTTCTCGCCCTTCCACATCGGTGACGCGCAGCCTTGGGATGCGCCGACCGCTGCGGCGATCCTTCACAATGACGGGCTCATTGCCCCGCCCGAAGACCCACTCGTCCGACCAGTCACGCAGCGCAGTCAGCACGGGCAGCAGCGCCTCTCCCTTCCGGCTCAGGTGGTATTCAAAGTGTTGGCCATCGCTGCCGACGTCGACCAGCTCGAAAACGCCATGATCGACCAGGTGCTGAAGCCGCGCCGAGAGGACATTCTTCGCGATGCCCAGGCTGCGTTCGAAGTCGCTGAAACGACGTGCGCCGAAGAAGGCGTCGCGTACGATGAGAAGCGTCCACCAATCCCCCAGCGCCTCGAGAGCCTGCGCTATACCGCAGTTCATTCCGGAAAAACGCTTTCGCCCCACGACGCGGAGTCTACCGCAAAAGATGGTTGCGTAAAGCAACTAAAGTGCCTATTCTCGTTAGGCAGACCGGGTCTGCCTCGTGGCAGGGGGTTGGGCCGGGCACAAGCGCGGCGCTCGCGCGCCGGTTCGTCCCCGGTGGTTACGGGATCGACCTGCATTGCCCGGGAACTCGCTCGCAAAGTTCCCAGGAGGAGGAGAGGTCTATGCCTGAGACTCCCGTGGCTCAGAGCTCCGAGTGGAAGGCCACTGCCTGCATCCTATGTGAGTGCAACTGCGGAATTGAGGTCGAGCTCGGCGGCGCTGACGGCCGCGCCCTGCTGCGCGTGCGAGGGGACGACGCGCACCCATCCTCGAAGGGCTATGCCTGCGAGAAGCCCTCCCGACTCGATTTCTATCAGAACGGTCCACATCGCCTAACGAAACCGCTGCGCCGTCGGCCCGATGGGACGTTCGAAGAGATCGATTGGGACACAGCGATTCGCGAGGTGGCCGAACGCTTCGCCGCGGTGCGGGACACCTGCGGCGGTGAGTCCATCTTCTACTACGGCGGTGGCGGCCAGGGCAATCATCTGCCGGGGGCTTTCGCTCGCAGCACGCGTGCGGTCCTAGGCTCCGTTCACCGCTCGAGTGCCCTTGCCCAGGAAAAGACAGGAGAGTTCTGGGTCGCCGCCAAGATGGTGGGCGGCTACATGCGGGCCGATTTCGAGCACTGCGAGGTAGCGCTCTTCCTGGGCAAGAACCCGTGGTTCTCGCACAGCATCCCGCGGGCCCGGGTCACCTTGCGTGAGATCGCGAAGGACCCCGCTCGTTGCCTGATCGTGGTCGACCCGCGGCGAACCGAGACCGCGGAGATGGCCGACATCCACTTGCAGGTGAAGCCGGGCACGGACGCGTGGCTGCTCGCTTCGATGATTGGCGTGCTTGTGCAGGAGCGTGCAATCGCAAGCCCATGGCTGGCCGCTCACGCCGATGGGCTTGAGCAGCTCCTGCCGCACTTTGAGCGGCTGCCGGTCGCGGAATACTGCAGGAAGTGCGGGATCTCCGAGGAGACCGTGCGCACCGTGGCGCGGCGGATCGCAAAAGCCTCGAGCCTGGCGAGCTTCGAGGATCTGGGCGTGCAGATGAACCGGCACTCGACGCTGGTCTCGTACTTGCACAAGCTCCTGATCTTCCTCACGGGAAACTTCGGGAAAGAGGGCTCCGCCTACCTACCTACGGTCTTCGTGCCCCTCGCCGTCGGCCGGGAAGGCGGAGGTGGCACCGCGCGCAGGTCGCCGGTGACCGGAGCCCGCGTGATCGGTGGACTCACGCCGTGCAACGTCATCCCTGACGAGATTCTTACGGACCATCCCAAGCGATTCCGCGCCATGCTGGTCGAGAGTGCGAATCCCGCACACTCCCTAGCCGATAGCGCGCGAATGCACGAAGCATTGGGAGCTCTTGAGCTCGTGGTCGTGATCGACGTTGCGTTTACGGAGACGGCACGCCTTGCGCACTACGTGCTACCGGTGGCAAGTCAGTTCGAGAAGGCGGAGGCGACCTTTTTCAACTTCGACTTCCCGCACAACTATTTCCACCTTCGCAAGGCGCTGATGGATCCACTCCCGGGACTTTTCTCCGAAGCCGAGCTCCATGCGCGTCTGCTCGAGGCATTGGGTGAGCTGCCAGCTGATCTCGTGATGACGCTTCGCGCAGCCTGGTTGGAGGGGCGCAAGGCCTTCCGGAGCAATTTCTTTGAACTCGCCGGCGCGAATCCGCGTGTGATTACGACTGCGCCGGTATTGCTCTATCGTGCGATCGGTGACCTTCTGCCGAAAGGCCTCGCGGAGGGAGCCGGAGTGTGGCCGCTGTGCCAGATCGCCGCCCAGCGCAATGCCAAGGCGCTGGCACGCGCCGGCTTCAGCGGCGAGCCCGCTGACGCAGCAGACGCGCTCTTCGACGCGCTGCTCTCGAGCAAGAGCGCCGTGGTGTTCTCGATCGACGAGNNGCTCGCTGTGCCTGAACTGTGGGACGAGCTCGACTCGCTCGCAAGCGAGCCGACGAGCAGCGCGAGCCCTGAGTTCCCATTCGTGCTCTCCGCCGGTGAACGCCGCTCATTCACCGCGAATACCATCATCCGCAATCCTGCGTGGCGGAAGAAGGATCGTTCGGGAGCGCTGCGCATGAATCCCGACGATGCGAGGCGCATGGGCGCAGGGGAGGGGAGCCGAGTGCGACTGTCGACGAGGCGCGGCAGCGCCGAGGTGTTGGTCGAGCTCTCGGACCGCATGCAGCCCGGCCACATCTCGCTGCCGAATGGGTTTGGCGTGGATTTTCCGGACCCGAATGGCGCGCAGCGGACTACGGGGGTAGCGCCGAACGATCTCACGCGAAGCGAGGATCGCGATTGGCTCGCGGGCACCCCGTGGCACAAGCACGTGCCGGCCCGGGTGGAGGTGTTGCGAGCAGCCACCGACAGGAGCGAGTGAAGAGGGACGACACAAACTCCAAGACCCGGATCGTCCGTGAGCCGGTACAAGCACGCACGCGGGGCCGCTTCATGTCAGGAAGAGGGAACCTGCGATCTCGCCGCCTGCTGGGCCTTGCGCGCTTTTCCGCCCCGCTACCCGGGCAGTGCCCGACGCAAGGCGTGGGCGGCGCGTGCGAATGCAAAGGCGTCTGGATAGCGCCACCCATGGACGATGCGCGTCGCACCGAGCTCCGCGAAGCGCTGGATCTGATCCGACGCCCTTGCGCCGTCGTCCAGCGCCAAGGAGGTGACGACGACCACCTCGGGGTGTGGCTTCCCGGCCTTTGTCATCTGCCCCCGGAGTTCGTCGACGGATGGGCGGAGGGCTGCTGGATCAACGCCCATCGGCATCCATCCATCTCCGTACGTTGCACAGCGGCGGAGCGCATGCGGCGCCGCCCCACCGATAAAGATTGGGGGTCGGGCTGGGCGCGGTCGGAACAGAAAACGCTGCCCATTCGCTTCGACTTCGTCGCTCGCAAAGCACTGATGCAGGAAGGCGAGGGTGTGGTCGGTAATCTTGCTTCGCTGCGGGTGGGGCGTGCCGACGGCGCGAAACTCTGCCTCCATCCAGCCGACGCCGACGCCGAGCAGTAGCCGGCCGGCCGATAGCTCCTGGATCGTCGCAATCCACTTCGCCGTCGCGAGGGGCGGTCGATAGGGAAGCACCAGGACACCTGTGCCAAGTGCGATTCGACCTGTCATACCGGCGAGGAATGCAAGCGTGGCCAGGGGATCGAGGTATCGCCCGCCCGAACCTTCCGCATCGTCGGGGGGAATGGCAATGTGATCAGCCACCCAAAGGTCGTCGATGCCCGCCTCTTCCGCAGCGCGGGCACACGCGACGATCGTGTCGGTCGCCGATTGGGGACCCATGTTGCGCAGGTACAGGCCGAGCTTCACGCAACTCGAACCCTCGCCCAACCGATCGCTGGGCACAACCCTGGCCGGCAAACGCGAAGTTCACCGAGCTCCGCAGGCCCTGACTGCGCCGCGCGAAGCTCACTGAGGAGCGCCTGCTCCTGCCCTCCGCCCCGCCCCAATCCCTTCGGCCCTACGAGGCGCCTTCTTGCGTTCGTGGCGAGAGCTTCATGACGTGTGGGGTGCCCGAGCGGAAAGCGTCCACCGCTCGATCGAGCCAGCCGTACTTGGCGCGAAATGCGTCCACCACGCGCTGACGAAGGTCGGGGTCTTCCACCAAAACCACACGCAGCGGGTAGTCCTTGCCTTCGATCCGCAGCACTACGTCGTGATCGCGCTCGATGTTGCTCCACCATCGTGTATTGCCCGTCCGGATGTAACCATCGCCATCCACCACGACGAGCCATACCGTTGTCTCTTTCAGTGTCCCGTCTGCGTTTTTCGTGACTATTTCGACGGTGTTTACCGTGGCCGCCGCACTCCAATCTGGCAAGGTCGCAGCGGCGGCGGAAGGCGAATGAAACGCGATCGCCCCAGCCAGGAGGAAGATCCGAAGGAGAGGGCGCGTCATCGAACCTCCGTGCACGGGGAGGCATTCCATCGGAGAGTGGCGATGCCGGCACGAAGCTCAGCGTTCGCTGGTCTCAAGCAACGCGGGTGTGCCATCCGGGGCGGCGCCCGCGCGGGCGGTCTCGACGCCGCTTGCGTCGAGGAGCGCGATGTCATTGCCCTCTCGCATGAGCGTGAAGCGCTTCGCAGGGCGGTCGGGAGCCGTAACGAGAACGTCGATCGCCCCGTCCCCCCGGAGCGTCATGCGAGCAGCCTCGCCTCCTGACCCGTACGCCCAGCGTTCAGTCCCGGGGATGGAGGCCATGGGGTTGTGACCGGACCAGAACTCGACAACGTTCGCGAAAAACGCGTCGAAGATGTTTACGAGGCCGTAGATGGGCACGATGAGCACAAAGACGAGCGAGCGGACCCACTTGTCCCCGCTTATGTGCTCGTTCCAGTCGTAGATCTTGCGAGTCACTGCGAAGCGGCCGAAACAGCCCACCGATGAAACCGAGAGCAGAGCGACCAGGACCGCGGTGCCGACACGGCGGGGGAACAGGGGAAACGCGAATCTGCGGAACGGACTCTCCACGGGGATCTCCTTGTTGAAGACAACGCCTGTGAAGGTAGCGCGGCGCGGTGAAGACTCCCCTCGGCCTAAGCAGCATTCGGGCAGCTTCGCTCCTCGAAGCGCTCGGACGCCCGGCCCGTGACCGTGCGGCGAGGAGCGCCGCGAACAGCGTTCAAATTCAAGCCCCATCAGCCGGGATTGTGTCGCGCGCGGGCGTCTTCCAACGGTCTGACGAGCATCTCTGCGTGACGTATTCCAAAGGGCAGGGATCCACGCGATGGCCTTCCGGGTTCTTTGGACGAACGGGCCACTCCGTCGCAGCAGGCCGGTCCACTGTGTCAATTCGCCGCAGGCCAAACTCTCCATTCTCGGGAGGCTCCCCTGAGAGGGCCGTGCAAGAGACCTGTCAGACCCTTGAGTGAGGGGGCCCATTAGCGCGCGAAAACGGGTGCTGAAATCGGCAGTTGGAATGGAAGGGGCGAATCGCACCCACCTTCTTCGCTCCAGCCAGGGATCGAGAGCCGTGGCGGGGGCAGGAAGCGGCACACCCCTTGAAAGTGCCGGGGTCAGCGTCGCTTCATTGCGCTTGGCAGGACGTGCTGGGAGAAAAGGATGAGCGGCATCTCGAATCGCGCGATGGTTGTGATGGCGGCGGTCCTTTGCTCTGCCTTGGTCGGGGGTGGTTGTGGGCAAGAGAAAGAAGCGGCCGCACCTACCGAGATTGCGAAGCCCTCTCCAGGCCCCACCACAGCTCCTGCCGCAGCGCCGACAAAGAGCTCGGATGCGGCGAGGGCCGAAGCGCAACAGATCTTCGCGACACGCTGTACGCCGTGTCACGGGGCGACGGGGGGCGGCGACGGACCTGCGTCGTCAGGACTCACGCCGCCTCCGCGGAATTTCCACGACAAGGCTTGGCAGAGCGCCGTCACGGACGACCACATCGAACAGATCATTCAGTACGGCGGCGCAGCCGTGGGTAAGAGCCCTGCGATGCCGAGCAACCCCGATCTGATGAGCAAGCCTGAAGTCGTAGCGGCATTGCGGGAGTACGTCCGAAGTCTCGGCAAGTGATCTCTCACAAGGTTCGCCGCCTAAAGGAGGTTGCGATGTCCTCTCGGTTCGTTCGATCGCTCCGGTGCGCAATTCCCTTCCTTCTCTGCGTGACGAGCGCTTGTGGTCCGCGAACTGACCAGACCCAAGCCCTCAAGCCGAGCGCGGGGGCAGGCGGGGCGGCCGAAGGCAGCGTTGCTGCCCTCATGAAGGAGCGCGGCCTGTCCGAGGCCGACGTCTCAGCAGCGCTCAAGACCTACACGCCGTCCGGAAAACCCGACGAGTTCCTGATGTTCGCGTCCGGAGGACACTCAGGCCAGGTGATCGTGGTCGGGATCCCCAGCATGCGAGTTCTCAAGTACATCGGAGTGTTTACGCCGGAGCCGTGGCAAGGGTACGGATATGGCGACCAGTCCAACGCTGTGCTCGCCGAAGGCCGTCGAGGCGGCAAGGACCTGCACTGGGGTGATACACACCATCCGGCTCTGAGCGAAACCAACGGCGACTACGATGGGCAGTTCCTCTTCATCAACGATAAGGCGAACGCCCGCGTCGCAGTCGTCGATCTCAAGGACTTCATCACGCGACAAATCGTCGCCAACCCACTCATCATCTCGAACCATGGAGCCACTTTTGTCACGCCCAACACAGAGTACGTGATCGAGAGCGCGCAATATCCGGCTCCGCTCGGCGGAAAGTATGCTCCAATTGAGGAGTTCAATGACAAGTACCGGGGCGCGGTCACGTTCTGGAAGTTCGATCGCACGAAGGGACGAATCGTGCCGGAGGAGTCCTTCGCCGTCGAGACCCCACCCTACATGCAGGACCTCGCCGATGCCGGCAAGTTGGTGAGCGACGGCTGGGCCTTCGTCAACTCGTTCGATACCGAGCGTGCCTACGGCGGCAATATGGAGGGTAAGCCCCCCCTCGAGTCGGGCGCCTCGCAGAATGACATGGACTACCTCCACGTCATCAACTGGCGCCGCGCCGAGGAACTCGCCAAGACGGGCAAGACCACAACCATCGCGGGGATGCGCGTGATTTCGCTGCAGACTGCTGCCACCGAGGGCGTGCTCTTCTTCATCGGCGAGCCCAAGAGTCCTCACGGTGTGGACGTAACGCCTGATGGCAAGGACATCGTCGTCGCGGGGAAACTCGACACCCACGCCACGGTCTACAGCTTTGAGAAGATCAAGGCCTTGATCGACGCCAAAACGTTCGAAGGCGCCGACCCCTACGGCGTTCCTATCCTCCCGTTTAAGGACTCGATCCGCGGCCAGGTCGAGCTCGGCCTCGGCCCTCTCCACACCCAGTACGACGACCGGGGAAATGCCTACACCTCGCTCTTCATCGAGTCCAAGATCGCCAAGTGGTCTCTCAAGGATCTGAGCGTGATCGAGAAGATCCCGGTCCACTACAACATCGGACATCTCGCCGCCGCTGAAGGCGACACAGCGCATCCCAAAGGGCACTATGTCGTGGCGCTCAACAAGTGGACGATCGACCGCTACGCGGCTGTAGGACCGCTCCTCCCGCAGAACTTCCAGCTCATCGATACAAGCGGAGACAAGATGCAGTTCCTTTACGATATGCCGATCCCGCTGGGCGAGACCCACTATGCCCAGATCATCAGCGCGGACAAGATCAAGGCCGATGACATCTACAAGCCTCCTGGGATTGATCCGATCAGCGGTGAGAAGGACCCGTTTGCGGTCGAGGGTGGGAAGGAACGCATTGAGCGCCAAGCCGATGGAGTGCACGTCTACATGACAGCGATTCGTAGCCACTATACGCCGGACATCGTGCGCGTGAAGGAAGGTGACACGGTTCACATCCATATCACGAACATCGAGCAGGCGAAGAATGCAACCCATGGATTTGCGATCGACGCCTACGACGTGCAGCTTTCGCTTGAGCCCGGAAAGCACTCGAACCTGACGTTCGTGGCGGACCGACCAGGCGTGTTCCCCTTGTACTGCACGCAGTTCTGCTCCGCGCTCCACCTCGAGATGGCCGGGTATCTGATCGTCGAGCCAAAGGGCGGAGCGAAGGCGGACGTGGGTGGCGCGGACGAGGCGCCAAAGCACGCCGCGCGCTAGCGGTACCGCGGCCGTCCTGGCTGTCGCTCTGGCGTGCACTTCCTCCAGTTCGCGGAATGCACGGATTGAGGAAGACGTTGGTGGGATCGGCCTGCCCGCTCGGCCGCCAGCCTGCCGTGAGGTCGCGGCCGGCAGCGCCCTCCAAGTCCTTCTCGATTCAGCAGAATCGGGGAGCGCACTGTGTCTGGCGCCTGGCGAGTACACGGGGCCGCTACGGATCGGTGCAGGCGTCACGCTCTGGGGTCCCCGTGAGGCGGTGATCCGTTCGTCCGGAGCGGGAACGACCATCCGCCTCGAGGCGGATGGGGCAACCGTGCTTGGGATCACGGTCGACGGAAGTGGTGGGCGATTCGACCTTCTCGATGCTGCGGTGCGCATCGAAGGAAAGGGGGTGCGTGTCGAGGGCGTGAGGATCCGAAATGCCGTGTTCGGGTTGCTCGCGGAGAAGTCGAAACAGGTGATCCTGCGCGGGAACGAGGTGAAAGGCGACCCCGAGCAGACCCTTGGCATGCGAGGTGACGGGATCCGGCTATGGGAGACCTCGGACTCTCGCGTCGAGGATAACGTCCTACAGGATAGCCGTGACGTTGTGGTCTGGTATTCGAGCCGGAACCTCCTCCTGCGCAACCGCATCGAGCGGGGCCGCTACGGCACGCACCTCATGTATAGCCACGAAAACCGACTTGAAGGCAACCGCTACGTGGGCAATGTGGCCGCCATCTTTGTAATGTACAGCCGCGACGTTCAGATCCGTGACAACCTGCTCGCAGACTCTGGCGGCGCGGCGGGCATGGGCCTTGGAATCAAGGAGTCTGGGAACCTCGACGTCCGCGGCAACCGGTTCGTCCACAACACGGTCGGGATCTACCTCGACACGAGTCCGCTCTATGAAGACGACAGCAACGTGTTCGAGGGGAATCTCTTTCGGCTTGGCGACGCTGGCGTCGTGTTCCACAGCAGCGAGACGCGCAACACGTTTCTCGCGAACGACTTCCGGGATCTTCAGGCCTGCGTGCTCGTGGAAGGCGGCGGCGATGCGCTCGGTGTCACCTGGCGTGGCAACTACTTCGATGACTATGCAGGTTACGATCTAGACGGTGACGGCGTGGGTGACCTACCGTACGAATATCGCAGCCTTGCGAACGAGCTCACTGCGCGCGTCCCAGCCCTCGCGTTCTTCCGTGGCACCCCCGCGCTCGGCCTTGTGGAAACAATCGGCCGTATCGTGCCGCTGTTCGAGCCGCGCCTGATTCTCGTCGATCCTGCCCCACGCATTGCAGCACACGAGGAGGACGGGACTCGTGCGGATTGAAGTGCAGCGGGTCTCGAAGCGCTTCGGAGCGGTCACTGCGCTCTCCGACGTGACCTTCTGCATCGAGCCCGGCCGCAGGGTCGCGCTGATCGGCCCGAACGGATCCGGCAAGTCGACACTCAACCGCATCCTCATGGGCCTGCTCACGTGCGACGGCGAGGTGCGCATTGATGGCCACTCGCCGTTTCGCGACCGCGTCGAGATCGCGCGCGGGTTGGCCTATGTGCCGCAGGCGCCGCCTCAACTTGGCGCCCGCGTCGACGAGCTTGTGGCCGCGGTGACCCGCGTGCGCGCAATCGAGCGCAGGGAAGTCGAGCGCGTGGCAGCGGCGCTCGAGCTCGACCTAAGAGAGCAGGGGGGGCACCCGTTTCGCACCCTCTCAGGCGGAATGAAGCAGAAGTTTCTGATCGCGCTCGCGTTTTCCTCGGGAGCCTCGCTGCTCCTGCTCGACGAGCCGACGGGCAGCCTCGATGCGGACGCCCGCGAACGGTTCTTTGGGCTCTTCGACGAGCTGGATCCGCTCACCACGCTGATTCTCTGCTCGCACCGACTTGAGGAGATCCGCCCGCTCGTCGATCACGTGCTGTTCCTCGAGGACGGGCGCCTCGTCTACGATGGCGCAGCCGCCTCATTCCTCGACCGCTGTACGGTGAGCGTGCTCGAGGTCTGGGCCGATGAAAGTGCAGCCCGATGGCTGAGCTCGCGTGGCTTCCATCCTACGCCCGCGGGCGTGTGGGTGCGCAACGCCACCCATGCCGAGAAGATGAAGCTGCTGCAAGAGCTTGCCGCCGAACTCGGGTCGAGCCTGCGTAACGTGAACGCCCGCGACCTGGAACGTCTCGATCTTACGGTCGCCGGAAGGGTAGGCGGACGTGGCTAGCACTCTCCGGCGCCACTCGCGCCCGGGCGTCGCACTCCTCGTCGCAATCCTCATCACTTGCACGCGTGCGAGTGGCCCGGAGCCGATCGCGTTCGACCGGGAGTCTTGTGCCCACTGCCACATGTTGATCAGCGACCCGGCCTTCGCAGCGCAGCTCCTGACCGAGGACGGCGAGACATTCAACTTCGACGATCCCGGTTGCCTCCTGCGCTGGCGCGCGGAGCACGCTCCACGCGTGCGGGCCATCTGGTTCCATCACCTCCACGAGAAGCGCTGGCTGCCCGAAGCGAAGGTCGCCTTCCTGCGCGTCGCACATACTCCGATGGGGTATGGGCTCGGCGCTGTCGACGTCGGCACGCCAGATGCGCTGTCTTGCGCACAAGCGGAGGCGCTCGTGGCTGCGCGCGGAAGTGGATTGCGATGAAGCGCGAGGAGTTCGTCGCGGCCGCATGGCTCGACGCAGGCGAGGTGCTGCGCTCACGTTGGCTGCTGCTCTGCCTGTGCGTCTACACGGTCCTCGGGGCTGTATTCGTGCTGGTCGGCATGCGCGAGTCGAGTGTCTATGGATTTACCGGCACCGGCCGCGTGCTCTTCTCGCTGTGCCATGCGCTTGTGATCGTACTGCCCCTTCTCGCGCTTCTCGCCACCGGTCAGATCGTGAATCGTGCCCGCGACGACGGCAGCCTTGAGCTCTTGCTCTCGCACCCGATCGGGCGCACGGCGTATCTCTCGGGGGTCACCCTGGTCCGTGGCTTCGCGCTTACCGCGCCGCTTGCCCTGGTACTAGGAGCCTTGGTTTTCTTAGGTGCGATCGCCTTCGATCAACCCATTCCCTTTACATTCTTGATTCGCGCTTTCTCGATCGCTGTCGCGCAGCTCGTGGCCTTTGTCGGACTCGGGATCGCGACCTCGGTGATGGTACGGCACCCTGCGCGGGCGATCACGGTGCTCTTCGTGATTTGGGCGACGGGCGTCGCGCTTCTGGACTTCGCGGGCATCGCACTCATGCTTCGCTGGCGGATTCCCGCCCAGGCTGTCTTTGTCCTTGCGGCGCTGAACCCTGTACAAGCGGCGCGGATGGCGCTGCTCTCGAGCGCGGAGCCGTCTCTCGCCACGCTCGGTCCTGTCGGCTTCTATCTCGCCAACCGGGTCGGTTCGACGGCACTTTTTGTGATCGGGCTCGTGTGGCCCGTATTCGTTGGAGTCAGTGCGTGGCTCGCCGCCTGGTGGGCCTTCTGTCGCGGAGATCTCGTATGAGTCAGGCGAAGGAGGATGGGCTGTGCTGAGTCTACTAGACCGCTTCTACACTATTCTCGCGCAGCCGCTGGCGCCGTGGTCCCGTTTGTTGCTGGTGGCGCTCGTGGTTCCCCTTGGACTCAGCTTCCTCCAACCGCTGTGGAGCATCCGGATGTTTGCTCCCCAGTATCCAGCCGGCCTCCAACTTGACATCTACACCTACACCGTGATGGGCGGAAACGAGGGCCGCGACCTACCGGAGATCAACACTCTGAACCACTACATCGGAATGCACAAAATTGATCGAGCAGAACTCACGGACCTCGACTGGATTCCCTTCGCCCTCGGTGCGCTTGTGCTCCTCACGCTGCGTGTCGCTGCGATTGGTGACGTGCGATCTCTCGTCGACCTGGCTGTGCTGACATTCTATTTCTCCGTGTTTTCAGCCGGGCGGTTTGCTTTCAAGCTCTACGCGTACGGCCACAATCTCGACCCCCATGCCCCGATTCATATGGATCCGTTCACGCCGGCGATCCTCGGGACAAAGCAGATCGCCAACTTCACGACTTGGAGCTTTCCGCGCGAGGGTACCTACCTGATCGCGTTGTTCGGGAGCGCGGTGGTAGTGCTCACGCTCTGGCATCTGCGGAAGCTGATGCGCTCGGAGGCTCGGGCGGCCGTCACGGTAGCGGTGACGTGATCCTTCGCCTCCGCCGCTTCAACGTGGCGTACCGGCCCCTTTTTGCCGCGGGCGCGGTCCATGCGGTCGTAGTCGTGGGACTTTGGTTTGCGCTCGTCGAGTCGCGTCGCAGCGGGGCGGGCGTACCGCTCGCTTCAGGAATTTCGCCTGCGTGGATCCACGCTCACGCGATGACCTTCGGAACGCTGACCTTCTACGTCTTCGGGTTCCTCGGAACGGCATTCCCGCGTTGGGTGAACGCAGCCCCGCCGAGACCGCGCAGGGTCCTGACCTGGTTCGTTCTGCTGGTTTCCGCACAACTCGTGCTCGGCACAGCCCTACTCGTGGGGCGCGTGCTCATTGCGCTCTGCGCTGTGCTCGAGGCCGCCGCCTTCCTGTCCCTCCTCTTCTTCCTCGTGAGGGCGCTGGGTGCTGGCGGTCCTTCGACGCGCATGCAGCCCTTGTTGGTTCTCTCAGCCGTTGGCCTCGCACCTATCGCCCTCGCGCTCGACGCCGCCGCGATCTTATCGGTGAACCCCCGGCTTCATGCGGCAGCGATCGAGATCGCGCTGCGAGGGTTCTTGCTCCTTGTCGTGGTGGGGGTGGCCTTCCGGATCGTCCCCTTCTTCACAGCGAACGTGCTGGGAGGTCCGCCGGCACCGCGGCCGCAAAAGACGCTCGTCGGCTGGGAGGGGCTTGCGATCGCTCGACTCGCGCTAGGTCTCTTGGCACGAGCCGTTCCCGAGGCAGCGGGACTCGGCGCGATCTGCGACGGTGGGCTGGCGGCTCTCCTCGGGTGGGAGTTCTTGGCTTGGCGTCCCGGCCGGGCGCTCCGCAATCCGATGATCGCGGTGCTCTACGTGGGTCTCGGGTGGGTCGCGCTGGCGCTGGCCGGCTCTTCCGCGTCGGGCCTTTTTCCCGAGCTCGCTCCGAGACTGGAGCTGCCGGTCCGGCATGCGCTGGCCATCGGCGGCTTTGCGACGCTTGTTCTCGGCATGAGTACACGCGTCGCGCTGGGTCACGGCGGTTGCCCGATTCGGGCGGATGGCTGGATCATCGCGAGCTTTGCTTTGATCCAGCTCGCAGCACTGGTCCGGATCGTGTTTCCGTTCCTAGGGGGTATCGCTCCGCTCGCCCCTTCGCTTGCGCACTGGGCAGCACTGCCCTGGATGGCTGCATTCATGCTGTGGATCGCGCGGATTGGACCGGTTCTCGCAGCCCTTCCCACTGCCGTGGAAGTGCCCGCCCACTAGAGCGAGTGGCCCGGCCATTCGGCCCTCCTGCGATGTGGCCTTGGGTGTGGCGAAGGAGCTCTCGCAAAGGCGAGCATCTTCGGGTCCAAATGCGCTCTTTCTTCGTCCAGAGTCCGGACCCGGTGGCGATGCGCATGNNTCGCATGGCGGGGAGCACATCTCGCGTGCAATGCTTTAAGTAGTGGCTGCCCCCGGCGGACCTGGGCGAAAGTCGGCGCCCCGGCAACGGGGCACGATCCCCGTCGTGGCGCGGCTTCCCCTTCTCGCGCTTGGAATGCTCTCGCTTCTCCTCGGGCTTGCTGGGGCAGTCGGCCGACTCGGTTTCGCGTTCCCTGCGGCGACACCAGAGCTCGTCGCCTTTCATGGTCCGCTCATGGTGTGCGGGTTTCTCGGCACGCTGATCTCNNTGGCGGACGTCGGTGGACCCTCGTCGGACCACTTGCGACGGGAGTGGGCGCGCTTTCCCTCGCCATCGTCCCGGGACCGGCAGGCCTCCTTGGAATCCTGCTTGGCAGCGGCTTCCTCCTTGCAACACTCGTCGCCGGTTACCGCATTCAGCCAGGCTGGTCCGCTGCCACCCTCTTGGCCGGCGCAGCGTCGTGGGCGCTCGGAAACGTGGTTTGCCTCGCGGGGCTAGGGACTCCTCGCGCCGTCCCACTCTGGATGGCTTTCCTCGTGCTCACGATCGCCGGCGAGCGGCTCGAACTCTCGCGCGTGCTTGAGCCGCCACCTTCGGCGCGCATCGCATTCGGGCTTGCAGCGGCTTTGGTCGTGGCCGGCGCCGTGGGGTCGGTTTCGGCGAGTGCCTCTGCGCTACGACTCCTCGGAGCTGGGCTCGTCGCTCTCACCGCATGGCTCACGATTCATGACATCGCCCGCCGCTCCGTCCGCAAGCCGGGGCTTGCGGGTTTCGTCGCGTTGTGCCTTCTTTCAAGCTATCTCTGGCTCGCGGTGAGCGGCTTGCTCACCCTCGTCTTCGAGCCGTCGGCGGCCGGACCTCGCTACGACGCAATCCTCCACGCACTCTTCCTCGGCTTCGTTATGGCAATGATCTTCGGACATGCCCCCATCATCTTTCCGGCCCTGCTCGCGCGACCGATGCGATTTCTGCCTTCGTTCTACGTGCATTGGGGCCTTCTCCATGCGACGCTCTTGATGCGTGTGATCGGAGACCTCGCGGGTGCTCCTGCGGCCGTGCGCTGGGGCGGCCTCTTGAACGTGCTGACGCTCCTGGTGTTTGTGGCGAATACGGGCGTCGCGGTCGCTACAGCCGGCAGTGTGCGTGCGCAGGAGGTTCCACGGCCCGGGTCTTGACGAATGAAGCAAAGCCAGGTTTAGGCGTCCTGAGATCCTCATGCAAGCGCCGGCACAGCCAGCTTGGAAGGTGCGAGGCGGGATCTCGAGGGCTACCGCGGCAGCGTGGATCACCGCGCAGATACGTACCACATCATGGACTTGATCCTCGCTGAGGCCTCCCTCGAGACCAGCTTTCTAATGCGCCCGCAAACAGGTCTCGCATCCATTGATCGCGCGGACGGCCAGGCAAAACAATTCCACATCGATCTTGCTTGTGGTCGGCCTCGCAAGGCGGTTCATACGCAGTCGCGGCCATTTCCGAATAGGCCGGCTTCCGAATGAGGTGACGGAACCGGTGGTAGATGTTCGTCATGGACATGAGAGCCGGCGCGGCGACTGCATCCTCAAGCACCGCGGCATCCACTTTACGGGAGGCTTCGGCCAGGATTGCGTCCCGGAGTGGCAAGTTCCGGGACGCGATGGCCGAGGCTACCGCGACTCCCCAGCGCCGGGCAGCGGAGAGGGAGCCCGACCGAGGCAAAGCCTCGAGATTGAGGGCGATCTCCTTGGCCGCCGTCGGCATCGAGGCCGTGAGGTCGGCGAGTGTTGCATTGGTTATGCACCCTCAAGCGTTGGCTCGCCCTTCGTCCAGTTGCAAGGGCAGAGCTCTCCCGTTTGAAGTGCATCGAGTACCCGCAGCACCTCATCGACGTTTCGACCGACCGACAGGTCGTTCACGCTCACGAAGCGGATGATTCCCTGCGGGTCCACGACGAACGTCGCGCGGAGCGGCACACCCTCTTGCTTGTGGAGCACGCCGAGCGCGCTCGAGAGCGCCCGCTTGGTATCCGCGAGCATCGGGTAGGGCAGGTCCTTGAGGTCTGGGTGGTTCTTTCTCCATGCGAGGTGGACGTAGTGGGTATCCGTACTCGCGCCGAGGAGCTGCGCGTCTCGTTCCACGAAGTCACGATTCCGCCTTCCGAATTCCGCGATTTCGGTCGGGCAGACGAATGTAAAGTCCATGGGCCAGAGAAAAAACACCTTCCACCTTCCCGGGTAGCTCTGGTCCGTGATCTCCTCAAACTCCTCGCCCGGCTCCGTCCCAGTCACCGCTTGGAGTGCGAACTGCGGAAACGCATCACCAACCGTTAGCATGAAATCCCCCCTTTATACGATATTCAAAGTTAGATGCGGTCTAAATACCTGCCAAAAAAAACTACCCCTTCCGCCTCGACTCAGCCGTTCGACCGCGCATGACCACTTGGTACTCGCGGACGTCGTAGTCTTTCAGCGCGTCGATCTTGCGAACTTCAAGCGCTTCCCAGGGAACGTCGTGGATCGTTCCCGTCGCCTCGTCGACGAAATGGTGATGAGGTTCGACTTTCGGATCAAACACGACCTTGCCCTCAGCGAGCACAAGCTGACGCAGCAATCCCTTTTCTACGAAAAGATTGAGCGTGTTGTAGACGGTCGCACGAGAGAGCATGGGGAATGTCCTTCTGACGCGCCCCCAAACCTGATCCGCGGAGGGATGCTCCGTGGTAGCGAGTACGTACTGCGCAACCGCAACCCGTTGGGCAGAGGGCTGGATGCCGTGCTCCGAGAGCGCATCCACGATCGGCTTCCTCATGCCATTTAGACTATGTCCAACTCTTGACTTCGTCAAGCNNGGAGGCCAACCGCCGGAGCACGACCAAGGACAGGCTTCGTCCCCGAAGACCGTTTGTGACGTCGGAAATCAGTCGGAAACTTCCGTTTCTCGACTCGCCTCCACCATCGCGCCCTTCGGAGCAAGGCGGATGCTGGGCCCAGGAAATCGCCTCTCGACTCGGCAGGCGCTGCGATGATCGCAGAAGCAGAAGCCTCCGGAGTTTTCGTCCCGAGCCCAAACGAGCTACACAGGGACCTCGTCCGCACGGCGCGGTCCGGAGGTCTCGCAAATGGCGATCCGTCGTTTCTCCCCTCATCTCGCGCTTGTTCTCGTCGCGCTTGTTCTCGGTGCGTGTCAGTCCTTCTCGCCATCCTCCGGCCGCGCCAGCCCACGGCTCCCGCAGATCCTCTCACGCGGTGCGTTGCGCATCGGGCTCACCGGCGACCAACCACCCCTCAACATGAAGACGCGGACTGGACAGCTCGAGGGCATGGAGGTTGACCTCGCCACTGCACTCGCCGCATCGATGGGTGTTCGCCTCGAGCTCGTTCAGAAGCCATTCCCGGACCTCCTGCCCGCGCTTGAGAAGGGAGACGTCGATGCCGTCATTTCGGGCCTCACGATCACGCCAGAACGCAATACACAGGTCGCATTTGCAGGCCCGTACTTCATCACAGGGAAGTCGATCCTGACGAAGCAGTCTACGCTGAGGGAGGTGCAAGACGCTCGGGCGCTCGACGATCCACAGCGCACCTACGTAACGATCGCGGGGTCGACCAGCGAGATCTTTGTGAAAACCACGTTCCCGAAGGCGAAGCTCGTCACGACCGAGAACTACGAAGCGGCAGTTCAAATGGTGATCGATGACAAAGCCGATGCCATGGTCGGCGATTTCCTCGCCTGCGGCCTCGGGGTCTGGCGCAATCCCAGCGCGGGCCTTTTCACACCCCCCACGCCCTTTACCACCGAAGCCATTGGCATCGCGCTGCCCGCAGATGACTTCCTATTCGTGAACCTGGTCCAGAACTATTTGACGATGCTCCAGCAGACAGGTCTGCTCACCCAGCTCCAGGCAAAGTGGCTGACAGAGGGCAGCTGGCTCAACGACTTGCGCTAATGCTGACGGCTGGTCCTCGACACTGGCTCAAGTCCGCGGTGCTCGGCATGACCCTTGTCTCTTGCGCCTCCGCTCCAACCTCCGAGCGGCCGCGGACTACCATTCTTCTCACCGAGCAGGACGACGTGCGAGCCGGCCGCGAGGGCGCGAGCGAGGTGACCGCCCAGATCGGTGTCCTCGACGATCCGGTGCTCAAGGCCTACGTCGACGGGATCGGACGTCAGCTGCTTCGCGGCGTGCCCAACCGCGGCTTCGACTTTCAGTTCAACGTCGTTGATCAGATGGAGCCCAACGCCTTTGCGCTGCCTGGCGGCTTCATCTTCGTATCGCGCGGTCTCCTTCTCCTGGCGAACAACGAGGACCAGCTCGCATGCGTCATGGGTCACGAGATCGGGCACGTCGTGCGCCGCCACGCCGCGCGTCAGCAGGCGATCGCAGCGAGCGGTCCTTTGTCGCTGCCTTGGGTGCGCGCTGGGCAGATGGCAGCCTACTCCCGCGACATGGAGCGGCAGGCGGACGAGGATGGTCAGCTCTTGTGTGCCGCCGCCGGCTACGACCCGCGCGCGCTCGGGAGCTTTCTCACGACGCTTGAAATGGCCGAGCGCCTTCGGTCGGGAACGTCCCGAACACCGGGCTTCTTCGACACCCATCCCGGATCGGCCGATCGCGTGGCGGCATGCGCCGTGCATGCGAGCGAGATTCACTGGCGGCGCGACCCTGCGAGAGGCGACCCGCGTGCCTCGCTGCTCAAACACACCGATGGACTCGCCGTCGGACCCCGTCCGGAAGCGGGCGTCTTTGTGGGTGATCGGTTCGTCCATCCTGTCCTCGGCTTCGAGATCCGGTTTCCCTCGGGTTGGAGGACTGCCAACACGAATCAAATGGTCGGGGCCATGGAACCGAAGGGTGAGGCGATCGTCTATCTCACGGTTCNNCCTATCTCACGGGCGATCTGCCTGCGGGTGGTGCCGAGCAGATCGCACAGAAGTGGCTGGCCCGCGCGCGGCAGGAGGCGCCGCTCGATGTACGGGAATCGGCGCCGGTGAAGGTCGGCTCGATCGATGCGTACCGGATGCTCGTCGAATCGAGCGGCCGAGGCGGTTCGATTCGCGGGTTCGTGACGTTCGTACCCTACGGGCAGACCACCTACCGCATCGCCGGAATCGCGCCCTCTTTGCTCGCCGACCAGTACCTCCCGCGAGTTCTAGTCACCATGCGAAGCTTTCGCCCGCTCTCTCAGGAAGACCGCCTCTCGATCAAGACGATGCGCCTTCGCGTCGCGACGGCGCGGCCCGGCGAAGACATCACGGCGCTCGGCCTTCGGACGAAGAGCGCCTGGGATTCCACGACGGCCGCTGTCTTCAACGGCCTCCAGATCGATCAGCGATTTAACGGGGGCGAACTGGTGAAGACGGCGCAGGTCGAGCGCTACACGGTGGCAAATCACTAGATCTCTGGCGAGCGACAGAGCGCGAGCTCACCAAGCTCGTGCTCCTTTTCCATCAGTCCACAGACCCGGTGCAATTCATTTGGCATGTGCCGTAGGACTCCTGAGCCGCGTCCATGCAGGCCTGAAGGGTGTCGACCCCGGTGGGATCCGGAGGTGCCGTCTTGCAAGCCGTCATCGCAGCCTCGTACCTTTTACTGCAATCGGACGCGCAGGAGGTGGAAGGTGGCGGAGCAGTGCTTACACATGCAGCGAGGCTTGCGAGTCCGAGGAATGCAATCGTTCTCGCCAGGGTTTCGCTGCGCGGACGGAGGTGCGTGTCGCGGGGATCGGACCGATTTGCACTGCAATCTCGCGGCATCGTCGTCCTGTTCCAGCCCCTTCCCTCGCGTGCGTGAGACAGGGTGGCCAAGGGGGAGCACTCTCCAAGTCTTCGTCCTGCAATGTGAACCAATGCACCGGAAAGATCAACGCGTACGTCCGAGCCTGCTGCCGATTGTGGCAGAGAAGGGAAGCAATGGCTCCTGGATGCGCCGGCTTGCGGTTTTGCCAAACCGCGTCCGCCTTGCCTCGGCAAGGGGCACGAACACGCGCGTGGACGGAACTGTAGGAACCGAGTACAGACCCAATGTCAATCATCCTAGGGTTCGCCTCCTCATGCTCGAGGCTCACGGGGTCCTACGGGGACGCCGCAGAGAACGCGGCCGGGGGCGGGGTTTCGGTCCGGGTCGGTCGAGGCACGCCGCCCCTCGTCGCGCATGGTCCGGTCCTCCCCGCGCGTCGCTGGAGTCGTTAATCTCGGCGCTCTCGGGCCGCACGCAATTTGCATCACGAGTGCAATGTAAATGTAGTAGGCTCACGGCAGCATGGAGAAGACACCGCAGAGAAGCGCGGTCCCCTCTACCTTTGACGACCTGCCCCGGGCCGTGCTTCTGCGCGTCGCGCTCGAGACGATGCACGTGGGCCATCTGCTCGACCGCGCCCTGATGCCGCAGATCGTGGTCGCCACGAAGGACGTCGCGGCGGTGGAGGAAGTCGCCATTCTCGAATGGATGGGTGCGAGTCCTGTCTATACGGCCCGCATGCGAAGGCTCATGAACATCGACGGCGACGGGGTCGACGCCATCATGAAGGCCCTGCAGCTCGACGTCGGCTTCCC
>DOUU01000242.1:13253-13511 GCA_003520425.1 Deltaproteobacteria bacterium | reverse complement strand
GGCGGGCGCTATTCCATGGAATCGGCCATCGGTCTCTCGACGATGATTGCCATCGGGCCGGAGGGCTTCCGCGCCCTGCTCGCTGGATTTCATCAGATGGACGAGCACTTCCGCACGGCGCCCTTCGAGCGCAATCTGCCGGTGCTCCTGGGTCTCCTGGCCGTCTGGTACAACGACTTCTTCGGCGCCCAGACGGCCGCCGTTCTCCCCTACGAGCAGTACCTCAAGCGGTTTCCGGCCTATCTGCAGCAGCTCACC
>DOUU01000242.1:5885-13237 GCA_003520425.1 Deltaproteobacteria bacterium | reverse complement strand
TCGTTCTATCAGTTGATCCATCAAGGGACTCGTATTGTTCCCTGTGACTTCATTGCCTTCGCGAAGACCCTCAATCCGCTGGGCCGGCACCACGACCTGCTGCTCGCAAACGTCTTCGCCCAAGCCGAGGCGCTGGCCTTCGGGAAGACGCCCGAGGAGGTCAAGGCCGAGGGGACGCCGGACTGGCTCGTACCGCACCGCGTCTTCGAGGGCAATCGCCCTTCGAACACGATCCTCGCCGAGCGCCTCACGCCCGAGACGCTCGGCAAGCTCGTGGCGCTTTACGAGCACAGCGTTTTCACCCAAGGCGTGATCTGGAACATCGACTCATTCGACCAATGGGGTGTCGAGCTCGGCAAGGTCCTGGCGCAGCGCATCATCCCCGAGCTTGAAAGCCGTACCGAGACCGAGCTTCGCCACGATAGTTCGACAAATAGCTTGATCCGTCGCTATCGCATGCTGAAGGAGACGTCGTCATGACACTTGGACTCGACGTCAGCTTATACTTTGCCTTTCGACCACTGGATCTCCTTCCAGAACCTTCGTGAAGGGCAGCTCGCCGCGGTCCATAAGGTCGTAGACGCTCGCACGCGAGCCGGAGGAATGCGCCGGTCTCGTGATCGTGAGCACGTGGGCCGCTGCGGTCGCGCACTGGACTACGGCCTGGACTGGCGCAACCGGCCCGGGGTGGTCGCAGACGCGGTCGCTGGGCGACGAGCCTGCAGACACACCAGATGACTCCCTTCCTGTGGCCTCCAACCTTGCGACCACACGAGCCATGACCGGCGCCCGAGGTCCACCCGAGCGGCCATAGGTGCCTCCCGGACTCTGCTAGGTCTGCAAAGACCGAGCGGTCCGCGGTTTGGCCCACGAACCTCCCGCCGACCGGCACAGGCAGCAGGAGGGCACATTGCGCCTTTGTGTTCGAACTAATGTCGGAGCGACACGCCTGTTCATTGCACGAGTCATGCCCGGCCTCAGGGCGCCTGCAACACCACTCCGATCAGCATTGAGCCAGACCCTCACGCCGACCCTCCCTCGCATTTGTTTTTATGGCGCTCCGCTTACCTTGGTGCATGCGAGGAGCCAAGGCGGCGACAACCTATGGCCACTTCTCAGCTGCCACCGGCACAAAAGAGATAGGGGCTGCCTCTGCTCCAAGGCATGTCGGTGTGGGCCGCAGCGACATGGCCAGTGGTCTGCACCACCCGATTCTCCGAGCCGAGCTGGAAAATCGCATTACCGAAAATGAATGCATCGGATTCGGCTAGACACCACACCCTGTAGGTGGTCCGCTATAGGCCTTGCGAAAAGGAGCCCCCCTTGAGCGCGCCCCCTCCTCCCTTTTCTTCGGCCGGGTACCGGCTTGGCCGGCCTCTGCATATCATTTTGGCTGCCCTCCTCATGGGGATTTTGGCCCATCCGGTTGCGCACGCCGGAAACGGGAACGGGGGCGGGGGCCTGCCGGAAGGGGCCGCGCCGGTCACACTGCCCGGACTCATAGCGACGGTGCAGGTGGTCACGGACCGCGTCGGATCGCCCCACATCTTTGCGCAAAACGATCTTGATCTGATCCGCGTGCAGGGCTATGTGCATGCCCGCGACCGCTTCTGGCAGATGGATGCAACGAGGCGTCAAGTCAGCGGCGACCTCGGGGAGCTGCTCGGTCCGACGGCGATAAGCGGCGACATCCAGATGCGCACCCTCGGCCTCCGCCGCGCGGCAGAACGCTCCGTTCCGCTCCTTAGCTCCGAAGCGCAAGCCCTGCTCCAGGCGTACGCCGATGGGATCAACGCCTGGCTCGCTGCGAATCCGCTCCCCCCGGAGTACGCGCAGCTCGAGCTCACGAAGGCGCGGCCTTGGACTGTTGTGGACTCGATCGCCATCGGCAAGGGGATTGCGGCGAGCCTCTCGCTTGAGATCGACGCGGGACTCATTGAGAAGCTCGACGACTACATGACGAAGTGCGCGGCAGCGACGCCGCCCTGCGATGGGGAGAAGCTGCTGTTCGAGGACGTGCAGCGCTTTGCTCCCATGGATCCCGCGTCGACGGTTCCTGATGCGACAGGCACGCATCCCTATCTCGCTCAGACCGTTTACACTCCCAAGGACCGTACGTTCGTGGCTCAGGCGGCGGCGCGGGTGCGAAGGCTCCGCGCGAAGATGGAGGGCGTCCCGCTCCTCGCAAAAGCACTGCACCGCAAGGAGACCTTCGAGGGCAGCAACGAGTGGGGCGTGACGGCCGCGGCAAGCGAGACGGGTAGACCGATGATCGCCAACGACCCGCATCTGGCTCTCGGAGCGCCTTCCACGTTCTACGAGAATCACCTTGCGGTGGCGAACGACCCGATTGAAGGTCCGCTCAACGTGAACGGCGTCTCCTTCCCCGGCACTCCAGCCGTGATCCTCGGCCAAAATGATCGGATCACCTGGGGGGCCACGACCAATCCCCTGGACGTTTCCGATATCTTCATGGACCACGTCGTCGGTAAGGTGAGCGGTTGTTCCGCTCAAAACTGCATCCAGTCCGGCTCGGATCTCCTCCCCGTCAAGTTCGAGGTGGCTCACTACCTCGTGAACACTCCGGGAGATGGAATTCTTGACAACCTTGTGGACGCCGGCGTCCCCTTCGCAGACAGCGTGATCGCGACGGTCGATGACGAGCGCCGCAGCTTCGCTCCCATCGTCGAAGCGGACGATCCAATCGCCCTCATCCTCGGGGCTGAGACGCACGTGCTGACGCTCCAGTTCACGGGCTTCCACGGTACGACGGAGCTAGAGACCTTCCGCCTCTGGAACCGCGCCAAGAACCTCCAGGATTTTATGACGGGCCTGAAAAGCTTCACCTTCGGCTCGCAGAACTGGGCCTATGCCGACGTGGATGGAAATCTCGGCTACTTCACGAGCGCCGAGCTCCCACTCCGAAAGGATCTGGAGAATGGCGCGGTCGTGGGGCGCCCGCCCTATTTCGTGCGCGACGGCGCATCGGGTGAGGACAACTGGGTGTATGACCCTGCGCACTCTCAGGGACAGGTCATCCCCTTTGCGGTCCTTCCCTACAACGAGATGCCGCAGACGCTCAATCCGTCGAATCACTTCTTCGCCAATGCCAACAAGGATCCGGCGGGCACGAATCTCGACAACAATCCCCTGAACCAGCATCGCCGTTCGAAGCCATCCGCCATCTACTACCTGGACGCCAGCTATGACATTGGCCTGCGCGCGGGTCGCATCACCCGCCTGCTGAAGGAGAAGCTTGAGCGGGGTGGAAAGATCGGCGTAGACGATCTGCGGCGCATGCAAGGCAATACCCAGGAACTCGATGCGGAGCTCCTGGTGCCATTCCTCCTGCGATCATTTTCGAACGCCACGTCCGAAGACGCGGCTCCCGCGTTGGCCTCGCTTGCTCAGGACCCGCGGATCGTCGAGGCCATCGGACGACTTGCCGCCTGGGACTTCTCGACCCCTACCGGAATCCCGGAAGGCTACGATGCGAGCGACGAGAATGGGAAGCGGACACACGGCGTCTCTCGGGACGAGGCCGCGCGCAGCGTGGCGGCAACGATCTACAACGCGTGGCGCGCGCAGGCGATCAAGTCGACGGTTGACTCCGCGCTCTCCCGCATCGGTGCCTCGGGAGTGGGCAGCGACAGCGCTCTCAACGCCCTCCACCACCTGCTCTCGCAGCATCCGTTCACCGGCGTCGGCGCCTCTGGCCTCGACTTCTTCCCCGAGCCGGCAGGACTTCCCCCTGAAAGCCGCCGGGACGCCGTGCTCCTCGGTGCGCTGCGTGACGCCCTCAATACCCTGGCGGGGCCGGCTTATGCCGCTGCGTTCGGGAGCTCGACACAACAGGACGACTACCGCTGGGGGAAGCTCCACCGCATCACGTTCCAACATCTCCTGGGCGGCGCATTCAACATTCCCCCGGCGGCGGGCTTCACGGACCTCGCACCGAATCTTCCCGGTCTCTCGCGCGACGGCGGCTACGAGGTGATCAATGCCTCGTCCTACGACGCCCGTGCGGAAGATGCGAACTCGTTTGGCTTTGGCGGTGGCCCGGTGCGACGCTACGTCGGTTCGCCAAGGTCGGGCCACACTTGGGACAACGACGGGATCGAGGGTTGGAACGTCATCCCGGGCGGATCCTCCGGGAATCCTGCCAGTCCGCTCTATGCGAAGCAGCTCGGCGATTGGCTCACGGTAGATCAGCACCGGGTCGTGATGTCTGAGGCGGACGCATTGCGCGGATCGCTCCGCGTGGAGACCTTCAGCGCACCGAAATCTCCGTAGCCCGCTCTTCCTGTTAGGCTGACCACTTCTCGCGGTAGGCTCTGCGGATAGCTCCGAAGTGCCCGGTATCCAGCCTGGCTAGCAGGCATTGCATCGGGCCTGTGGCACCCCTGTATCGCTGAGGCCCGGAGGATCAGAGTTTCGAGGTCCCAAGGATGGCCGTTTCGATATCGCGGTGCGCCACCGCAACCACTCGCTCGCAGCAGCAAAGGGATACTGTCCGACAGACGCCGTCGCGCCTCGCAACGAACGACGAGAGAAGCCGCGGATCGGGAGCGGCAGCTCGACAGGGGATTCACGAAGCTGGTATAAGAAGTCGAGTAAGACCTTCGATCGTCCGGGTGTGCTGATAACGCGATCGAGGTGAGTATCTTTCATCTTTGCGAAAGGTAAAGAACGATGGCGAGTGAACAGGATCCCTCTCGACGGGGAGCTGTCTCGGACCTGCCGCCCTCCGTGCTCCTCTACCAGCTCGCAACGGGTCACTACCTCTCACGCGCCCTTTTTGTCGTTGCGAAGCTTGGGATTGCCGATCTCCTGAAGGACGGTCCGCGGCACCACAATGAACTAGCCAAGGCCACTGGAGCCCACGCGCCCTCGCTCAATCGCGTGATGCGCCTGTTGGCGAGCGTCGGTGTCTTTGCAGAGGATGAGACCGGAAACTTTGCGCTGACACCGCTGAGCGAATGCCTGCGGGGGGGTGGCCGTCCGGAATCCTCCCGTGCGATGGTGATGCTCTTCGCTGGAAATCGGATTGCAGAGGCTTGGAAGGATCTTGAATACTGTGTCCGAACCGGAGAGCCCGCCTACCGCCAAAGGGGCATCACCGATCCGTTTGTCGACCCCCTTCGTACTCCCGAGGAAGAGGCGAGTTTCGACGAGGCGATGGCGGATTTTACTCGGCAGGCGGCTGTCGCGCTGGCATCTGCATTCGATTTCACACCCTTCAAGACCCTAGTGGATGTTGGCGGCGGGAACGGCGCGCTTTTGATCGGCATCCTGAAAGCGAACCCTGCGTTGCGTGGAATCGTTTTCGACCAACCGGCGGCAGCTGAGCGCGCCAAAGCGCAAATCGCACAAAACGGTCTGGGCGGGCGGTGCCAGGCAATCGGTGGAGACTTCTTCAAGGAGCTGCCGCTCGGCGCAGATGCCTACATTCTCAAACATGTCATCCACGATTGGGACGACGAGCGAGCGGTTGCGATTCTTAGGAACTGTCACCGCGCAATGGCTCCGCAGGGCAAGCTGCTGATTGTCGAGGGCGTATACCCTCGCCGCATCGGCCCGTCCACGGAGAATTGGGCAGCGGCGGCGAACGACGTCAACATGCTCGTGAGCACGGGTGGACGCCAGCGTTCCGAGATCGAGTTCCGCTCTCTCTATGAGGCCGCCGGGTTCAAGCTCACGCGAATCGTACCGACCCGAGCGAGGGTGAGTGTGATCGAGGGGGAGCTTCTCTAGGAATTTTGGACTGCAGCGAGGGTGAGTTTTCGAGAAACTGGGGTCCAGGAGGCCCGGGAAGTTTGCCGTGAACTGACGGGCGACCGAGAGGGCGTCGACTCCTTCCTCGTGCGCGGACCACTCCGCTCCTCCGGCTGTGCCCAGTGGCGTAGGGCGTCCGGATAAAGCAGGAGCGGTGGCTGATCGAAGAACGAGTCCCAAAGCTCGCAGCGACCGCCGGACGACACTCCGAAAAGCGCAGTGGCCCCGGACTTCGCGGGAAGCAGGGTGGCGATCGGAGAGGGAAGCCGCTGATCGGGAGCGACGGCTATTCCTCACTGCAAAGTTCGACCGAGCGTGGGGCGCTCTCACGTGGCTTCGCACGAAGGTCGGGGCGGCACGCTACCCGCGATGTCGTGGTCGAATGAGCCGAAAGGCACCCGATGAAGGAGGCCGGCGCCGGAACCCAGGGACGACACTCGCTGAGCCCGCGGCGCCGGCGGCCTCGCGACTCCCTGGAGAACGCGAGACCAAGCGTGAGTTTCTCCGGACGGACGGATGTCGTCGGTGACCGAGATCACCGATCGGGGGTAGAGCCGGTGCTGGAGATCAGCGACAACGGGTTTTAGCTGCACGTCTCGCATCTCGACGGCGCCCGCTGGTTCACGCGAACAGGATCGTGGGGCGAAGGGCAGTTTGCGCTGTGCGAACGCGAGCATGCGAAGCAACGAACAGCGTTCAGTCTCTCGGCGAACAAGCCCGAACATGAGCGACCCGGGTGCACTATAGGCGAAGAGGATCTACGTCATTTGCGAGCGCACGCTCTCCCTAGCCGAGGCTCAGCTCGACCCGATTCGGCCGGCGTGAAGCAGCTGCCCTCGGGTCAGAAAAACCTTTCCACTCGTGGAACGCGCGTTCCCTGGAATCTATTTCGCCAGCACGCCAAATGCCGGCAGCAACGTTTCTAGCGTTGCAGNNGCTAGCAGAGGTGGCGGGTCGTGGCACTACACGTCATTCGCAGACTTCTGCGGGTAAGGATTGCGTGTTCTCTTGCGATCCTCGGGGTAGCAACGCTCGCCTCCGCCGCCCACGCACTCCCTGGGGATCCCGCAATGACGATCAGCGCAGTCTCGACTGGCTTCACAGCAGACCTCCGGTCGGTGCTCCCCTTGACGTTCGGTTTGATCGGCTTGGCGGCAGCGGGTGGTCGGCGGCGCTCGTAATGCTCGCAGAGCGTTGCAACTGGAACGCCCCGACCTTCTCGTTTGGGGTGGCGGGCTAGTTTGGGTCCCCACAAGACACCCAGCGCAAGGTTGACATCCCGATAACCCCCCATCGGCACGGACCTGGACTTCGCTCCCTTCGGCGCCCGCCTGGCGACGTTCAAGCGGACCGCTCGGGCGGCCGATGCTGCCTAAAGGGGTCTGACCGAGATGCCCGCACTCCCGTCCATCAAGGGCTCCCTCCTCTCCAGTATCGTCGAAAGCATCTCGAAGCTCGTTTCAGCGGGACAAATTTCTCGCGACGAACTCGAGCGCCGACTCGAACCGGGCGATTTGCAAATCCTTGATTCAAAAATCCAGCTCACCCAGTGGTACGACATTCGCTGCTACGAGCGG
>DOUU01000242.1:0-5880 GCA_003520425.1 Deltaproteobacteria bacterium | reverse complement strand
TATCAGCAGATGGAGTACTTGAACCGCATGCAGGCTGGGAAGGTGGCGGACCCGAAGGAGCGCTTCCTAGCCTACGGCCGCGACCTGCGTCTGCTCACCAGCCTTAGTGCCAACCTTGTGAATTTCTCGCGCTGGGAGGCGCAGCCCGATCCCGAGTGCCCCGACCGTTATAGAATCGAGATTTCAGAGGCCACTGACTACCCCGAGGTGCTGCTCTGGCAGACGGATGGGTTGATCAACCGGATGGCGACGCAGCACGGCGAGCCGAATCTGTGGCGTTGGGAGCGCGTGCGGCCAGATCGCATTGTCTTCCGGATGACTCGGTCACTCTAAGCGACCGCGCATCGCACTGTGACGACATCGCCTCGTAAACCGGCGCGTGACCTCGGTCACAAAGAGCCCCTCTCGCTCGCGCGAAAGGAGTTTTGGTTTTCGCTTGTTCACCCC
The DNA here is from genome assembly GCA_003520425.1 of Deltaproteobacteria bacterium. Classification (GTDB taxonomy): domain Bacteria; phylum Myxococcota_A; class UBA9160; order UBA9160; family UBA9160; genus UBA9160. Next base: position 5,433 of record DOUU01000242.1, on the reverse strand, counting down.
CGCGCAGACCGGCGCCGTCGCGCCAGCGACATAGCGCTGAGCGCTCGGAAGATCTGCGTTGCGGCGCTGGCAGCCGGGCAAACCATGCTATCGAGAACACCCCTGGATGTTTCGACCAGCCCTGGCGCCACCAAACTCGTGAGGAGGCGGCCAAAGATGATCAAGACCCTCGGCGCTACACTGTGCACGGCTAGTCTCGTCGTCGCCCTCGCTGGAGGAGCTGCGGCGCAGGGAGGCAATGCCTGCGCCGGCCAGGCCCGGGACAATGCCACTTGGCTCTCAGTCGCGCATCCCGGGCTTGGAGAACTGTACCTGAAAGGATGGGGTCCTTTCTTCGAGCGTGCCCCGCAAAAGAAGTTTTGGTTGGGATTGATCCCGGGCTTTGGTTGGCCGGGTTACCTGCAGGCCAAGAGCATCCACGACGTGCGCAAGTGTCGCACCGGCGATGACCTCTGGTCATGGGACTAAGCCGAAGCGAATGCATCGCCGCGCCTTCTGAAGGCGTCGCGTGCATGCGCCTCTCAACGTGCCGGCCCAAGAGGGTTTGGGTCTCCTGCGGCTTTCGCGGGCAGAGGTAACGCGCATGACACGAAAGGGGCCGTTGTCCAACACTCACCAAACCGACTGCGAAATCGAGACCGTTCTACGCCAGCTGGTACCCGCGTCCGAAACGCTTGCGCCGGCGCCCGAATCGCATGTGTCGCGCAGTGTGGTCAACTTGGCCCGATTCGGACCGGGATTTAAGGTGCTCGCGGTCGTGGCCTTCCTAGTGCTCGCCGGCCGCTGCGCGTACCTCCAGCACAAACTCTCGGAGGTGTCGAACGAGGCTGCTATCGCCAAAGCAGAAGCCGGCGCATGCGAGGGGAGCATGCAACGGCAGATTCCGAGCGACGCGGCGGATGAGAGGGGAGTGCGCAGTGATCTCGAGGCCACCTCCCGCCGGATCAGGGGCGTCGGCCCGATCCAGCAGACTGCGCCCGGCGTGTTCACGAATCGCGATGCCGACCCTGCCGAACTGCCCTCTCGGTAGCAGTGCGGCGTTGACTCGGTAGAGAGCTTCTAGTTGTGAGAGCGCCCTCTCTGCCCTCTCGACCCCGTGTGGGTGGGTCCCCTCCCCCTCTGTGAAGCAGTTCACAGCGGTGCGGTTTCGCCCGTGGAAGGATGCCTCCTCCGAAGGGAAGGAGCTACCTCGTGACGACCATTGAGACGCTTGTAACGGCCGCAATCTTCTCGGGCTGCCTGTTGACGGCCTTCCTGTTCGTAGTGCTGGAGTAGCTGCCCAACCCGGTTGGGGCCAATGTGGCCGCCCTATTCCCCATGGAACGCTTGCGACGGCCCAGGTTCGGTACCATCCGCGCGAACAAAGCTGCCTAAGGGCGACAAGGCACGATGGAGCGCAGAGCATGTCACAACGAAACAGGCTGTTGCAGATTGCATTGGCAGCGTTTGGGGCGACGTTTCTCCTGGTCTACCCGTTGGCACTCGTTTGGCCGTCGGGCTGGGCGTGGCACGCCGGGGCGCCGTACGATTCGCAATATTTCATGATGATCGTCGGAATATACGCGACACTCGGCATCTTCCTGTTGAACGCGGCGCGCAACCCTCAGGCGCATTTGAGCCTCATATGGTTCACCGTGTGGTCCAGTGTCGTGCACGCGCTTATCATGGCGGTGCAATCGCTTCAAAGCGCGGAACATGCCGGCCATTTGCTGGGCGATGTCCCCGCGCTCATCCTCGTCGCCGTAGTCCTTTCCGTGCTTGCTTGGTCGCCAGGAAGGAAGGCGTAAATACCTGGTTCCCACCGCATCGACCCCGCGGGCTTAGGGGAGGGTCTCGGAGGCGCTCCCTCCTCGGTTGCGTGCCCGCGCGGCCCGCACTCTCACAACGGGTCCTCTTCGATCCGCCACGTAAGATGCGGTGGCACGTCGCGCATCTCGAAGCCCTCCCTGCGCAGCCGGCGCAGCAGCGCGAGCGCGCTGGCATCAGCCGAGCGGAGCTCGGCGAGATCCAGGTAGACGATGCTCGGATCGTCTCCTACGATCTGTTCAAATTCCTCGATTTCCTCGGCGGACAGGCGGCCCTCCAACCGGATCCGACGAACCGTCCCATCCTCTATCACCGTGATGCGAACGGTCACGAGCGCGTGCCCTGCGAGGCTCGTGCCAGTCTGGGCAGTGGGGCAAAAACCCCTCGGCCAAGACCTTCAAATGTGAAGAAATGGGCACGACGTTCTTTGTCCTGCCGTGGCAGCGTTAACATGGTTTGGATGCGGGGGCCAAAGGAGCACCGCAGTGGGTGTCGTCTTTAAGGAAATCACCTCCGATCTTCTGCTACGCTTTTCTGCTGTCGAAGGTCAGCGTGTGGACGATCAGGTCGATTACACGCTCGAGAGCTTGGTCAAGTTCTTCGACACGGACCGAAGCTCTCTCATGGAAATCCATGCAGACACCGGACTGATGATGGTCAGCCACTCGTGGGCGCGTCCTGGTATCGAGGCCGTCGCCCGTGGGACCCGCTTCGACGGCGCTTTTCCCTGGTGTCAAGCCCGCTTGCTGGAAGGCAAAACGCTCCGCTTTGAGCGGTTGCTCGACGAGCTCCCGATCGATGACCTGACCGAGCGCAGGTGCGCGACGACGCTTTCGATCCTCTCCCAGGTCGCGGTTCCCTTGAAGGTCGGGAGAAGCTGGGTGTGCGCGCTGCTCACGGAGACAGCAAGGAGCTATCGCAGCTGGACGGACGAGGACATCCAGCGCCTCCGGATCGTTGGTCAGATCCTGGCGAATGCGATCCACCGCAGGAACCTCGAAACCGAGCTGCGCAAGAGCCTGGCCGAGGTGCGCCGGCTGGAACAACGCCTCGAGGCCGAGAACAGGTACCTGCGCGAGGCGCTCGAGAGCGACGTGGGCTTCGACGGCTTCGAGAGGATCGCCGGCAAGAGCTGCGCGCTCCGCAAGGCGCTCGAACTCGCTGCGAGCGTCGCGCCCACCTCGATGGCAGTGCTGCTCCTCGGTGAGACGGGCACCGGCAAGGAACTCCTGGCGCGCGCCATTCATGCGCGCAGCACGCGCTCCGAACGCCCGATCATCACGGTCAATTGTGCGGCACTTCCGTCCGCGCTGGTCGAGAGCGAGCTCTTCGGCCACGAGAAAGGAGCCTTCACGGGAGCCTCCTCAGCCAAGGTGGGGCGTTTCGAGCTGGCCGATGGCGGAACGCTCTTCCTCGACGAGGTGGGAGAGCTTGCTCCCGAAGTTCAAGCCAAGCTATTGCGCGTCTTGGAGAGCGGAGAGTTCGAGCGGGTGGGGGCGACGCGAACCCGCAAGGTCGATGTGCGGATCTTGGCCGCTACCAATCGCGACCTCGAGCGCAGGATGGCCGAGGGACGCTTCCGGGACGATCTCTATTACAGGCTCTCCTCCTTCCCGATCCTCCTGCCTCCTTTGCGCGAACGCCGCGAGGACATCCCGCTCCTCGTCTGGGATCTGATCCAGAGGCGTCAGAACAAGTTTGGCCGGCGGATCGAGCGAATCCCGGAGGGCTCAATGCGGGCTCTCATGCGCTACGAGTGGCCGGGCAACGTTCGCGAGCTTAGCAACGTGATCGAGCGCGCGTTGATCTTGAATTCGGGACCGGAGCTTCAGCTCGACGCCGCGTTCCAGGGCCGATCAGAGCGAACACAGGCGGGGGAAAGCCTCGAGGCAGTCGAACGTGCTCACTTTCTTCGCGTCCTCGAGCGTTGCCATTGGCGGATTACGGGAGTCGGCCAAGCGGCCGAAATTCTCCGAATGAAGCCCAGCACGCTGCGGCACCGACTCAAGAAGCTCGGGATCGAACGCCCGGTGATTCGGTTCTCGGCCTGACGCGACTCGCCACATGCGGTGACCACTCACCAAATGTGGTGAGTCACCGTGTCAAGGGCCGCACGCCGCTCGAAGAAAGCACACGATCTCGCAGCCCTTCCAAGCGCGAGCCCGACTTGGCCCGGCGGTTGCACACAGACCCCTTGAGGGCATTCCACGCGCCCTCGCAAGAGGAACCCTCATGGCCCGCAGCATCACATCACTGCTTGAACGCGTCGCCCCGAGCGTCGCATGGGTCGCGATCCTCGCCCTGTCCGTGATCAGTTCGCCCTCATGCCCTGCTACGGGCGCAGAACGCAAGCCCAACATCCTCGTCATCATGGGTGATGACGTGGGGTGGTTCAACGTTGGGGCGTATCACCGCGGCATGATGTCGGGCAAGACCCCCAACCTCGACAAGCTCGCGGCCCAGGGGATGATGTTCACGGACTACTATGCCGAAGCGAGCTGCACCGCGGGCCGCGCCAACTTCATTACCGGCGAGCTGCCGATCCGCACAGGGCTGACAACCGTCGGCCAGGCCGGTGCGGATGTCGGCATCCCGGACCAGGCGATTACGCTTGCCACCGCTCTCAAAGCCCAGGGCTATGAAACCTTCCAGTTCGGCAAGAACCACCTCGGCGACAAGAACAAATACCTCCCTTGCGTGCACGGCTTCGATGAGTTCTTTGGCTACCTCTACCACCTGGACGCCATGTCGGATCCCTACTGGTTCGACTACCCGCAGGACTGGATCGACAAGACGGGGCCGCGCACTCTGACGCACTGCTTGGCAACCGACACGGATGACGCGACGGAGATGCCGCGCTGGGGCAAGGTGGGAAAACAGAAGATCGAAGACGAAGGCCCGCTCGCGCCCTTCCCCAATATGAAGGGGATGCAGAACTGGCAAGAGGGGCGCAAGGCCAAGTACGACATGGAGACCTTTGATGAGGTGCTGGTCGAGCACAGCAAGGGTGCCATGGACAAGGCGAAGAAGGACGGAAAACCCTTCTTCATCTGGCACAATACCACCCGCATGCATGTCTTCACCTACATCCCGCCCAAGTATCAGGCCATGATGAACGACAAGAGTAACTACGGCTTGGAAGAGGCGGGGATGGCCCAGCTGGACGATTGCATCGGTGCGCTTCTCAAGCACCTTGAGGACATCGGCGTTGCCGACAACACCATCGTGATCTTCACCACCGATAACGGCGCCGAAGTCTTTACCTGGCCGGACGGCGGCATGACTCCCTTCAGAGCGACCAAGGGTACGGTCTTCGAAGGGGGCTTCCGCGTACCCGCGATTATCCGCTGGCCGGGTCACGTCAAGGCGGGCTCCGTGGAGAACGGGCTTTTTTCTGGCCTCGACTGGTTCCCCACCCTTGTGGCTGCGGCCGGCAACTCCGACATCACCGATCAGCTTCTGAAGGGTCTAAAGATTGGAGACCAGACCTACAAGAACCACCTGGACGGCTACAACCAGATGGATGTTCTCTTGGGCAAGGGACCCTCCGCCCGCCACGAACTGCTCTACTTCGGGGGCCCCCATCTCGGTGCGATCCGCATTGACGACTTCAAGTTCCAGTTCTTC
>DOUU01000007.1:210-3312 GCA_003520425.1 Deltaproteobacteria bacterium | reverse complement strand
ACCTGCACAAGTCGGGATTCATCGGCTTCCACCCGGATAGACTCCGCATATTCTTTCACAAGACGCGCCCGATGACTGATCTCATGAGCTGCCATCTTGATTGCAGCGTCAAGTGCGGCGCTGAGATCGACTAGTGTCCGCTTCTTGCTCTCCGTCCAGGTAAGCCTCTTCAGGCCTTGCACGATCTCGCGAATCCGGTCTGCACCCGATCGCGCCTCGTCGAGCAAACTCGAAACCTCGGGCAGCGGCTCGGTGGGTGACACGCGAGCCACCTGCTTCANNTTGTTGATCTCGTGGGCGATCCCGCTTGCGAGCGTGCCGACGGAGGCCATCCGATCTGCAAGTGCAAGACGTGCTTCCAGTCTCTTCTCTTCGGTCACGTCCTGGATCTGGGCAATGAACATCTGCGGTTCTCCCTCCTCGCTNNCGGAGAAGCGAGGTATGGAGAACCGCGTCTACAACCCCATGATCCTTCCGGATATAGCGCTTGGAGCGGCTGTAGCGCCGTATCTCCCCGCGAAGGAGCGCAGCGAGCGCCGCAACGTCTTGCCCCACGTCGTCGGGGTGGGTGATGTCCTGGAAGCGGAGCCTTTCCAGCTCTTCGGAGGAGTAACCCACGATTTCACAGAGTCGCTGATTCACACGCACGAATCGACCATCCGGTGCTAGCAGCGCCATGCCGATGGGAGCATATTCGATCATGAGGCGGAATCGTTCTTCCGACTCGCGCAGAGCGCGCAGAGTCTTCGCCCGCTCCTCTTCGATTTGCATGAGCCCGGTCAGGTCTTGAAACGATAGACTTGTAAACTGCCGCCCGGCAGCATCGTGAAACACCGCCGAATGAACATGCACCGTGAAGCGAGTCCCGTCGCCACGTATGAAGGTCAGCTCTCCGGACGCGTGCCCTTTTCTGTTGCGCTCTTCGAGGAGTGCGGCGAGCCCGGTGTCCGCCGGATCCACCACGGCTGCTCTTCCGCCTCTACAGATCTCGTCTTCCGAGCGTCCCAACATGCGACACGCCGCAGGATTTGCGGAGAAGATCCTGCCGCTCGGCGACGTGAGCAGGATCCCGGTGAGGCTATGTTCGATCAGCCAGCGCAGGTGCACGCCGCCGGCCTGAGGCTCCTCGGTGTCGTCGATTTCGTTGTGCTGATCCGTCACAGGCCGTTTGTCTCATCTCCACTCCCGAGCAGAGGAGCGGACTTGGATCGCGTGCTCTGTACGCCGCTATCGGCCAGTCTGACCCGTGTCAGCCGGTCCGTCGTGCGCGCTCCCACCGTTCTGAGGACCCGCTGAGGAGCCAGGCCAGCTCCGGCCACAAGCCGGAGTATCCCCGCCCGCCCATCTCAGGCTCAGAGGTCCCCGTACATCCGGCACTTCCGGCCGTCGTAAATGGTCTCGGCTTGCAAATCGCCGGGCAACGAAAAGCAGCGGGACCGACCCCAGCCAGAGCTTCTCCCGGCGGGCGTGCTCGAAGAACGGGGGGTACACACTACCATTCCCGAGTGCGCGTCCGCCAATCGAGAGCCCTGTGACATATTGGCTCTCGCTCCGGCTCGCAGTCTTGGCGCGGGATTCCACGCCCGGGGCGCGGCAGGAGCCTGATGCACAGAGCGTGGCGTCGATCGCTCGGATCAACCCTTGGTGCCTCTCTCCTTTCCGGCTCATTCTGGGAGGCAGCTCGCACTGGTGTCCCTTGCCCGGCGCCCTCCCTGCACCCGGCGGATTGATCCGATCGAGCCGATGAACTTCGCTCAGTCCGATGTCACGCTTGGACCTCCGCAACCGCGGCCTTCCAAGCAGGTCGTTCCGCCGCAGGCCCCCCCGATCCAGGGTCCGGCCGCTCGCGGAGCGATCCAGACGGGTAATTCGACCAGCGACGTGGGGAGGTCGATCAGGCAATGCCGCCGGAGCCAACGTTGGGATTGGCTCGTGCCGGATCCATGCTGCGTGGTTTTGGTCGAGATGCCGCCACTCCACCCACCCAAGAGGAGGAGGGTGTGCGTACGCTTGCTTCTCGCGATCTGATCAGTCCCCGGGCGCGAGTTCTCATCATTCGATCGATGGGCTTAAACGACAGCGCCAGCTGTATTGAAGGCCAGGCCGCCCCTTGCACTCTCGAGAAGGGCTTCTCACGAGCCAGCGAGGCATGCCGTGTAGAGCGGCTCGATCTCTTCTGGTCTCTCGGCAGTAATCTGGAGATCCCGAAGCAGGCCGTCGTGAATGCCGTAGATCCAACCGTGCAGCATGAGCGATTGATGGCGCACCCACGCGTCACGTACGATCGTGGTCTGGCTCACGTTCACGACTTGCTCGATCACGTTGAGTTCGCACAGCCGTCGAAAACGCGCGTCGTCGTCTCGAAATCCCGCGAGCCGGCGCTCGTGTTTTCCGACGATGTCGCGAATGTGTCCGAGCCAGTTGTCGACGAGTCCAAGGCGCTCCTGCCTCAGCGCCGCGCCCACCCCGCCGCACCCGTAGTGCCCGCAGACGATCACGTGCTTCACCCGAAGCACATCAATCGCAAACTGCAAGACCGAGAGGCAGTTGAGATCGGTATGGGTGACGACATTCGCCACGTTGCGGTGAACGAAAAGTTCACCCGGGAGAAGACCCACGATCTGGTTCGCCGGGACGCGGCTGTCGGAGCAGCCGATCCACAGATATTCGGGCGATTGCTGCTCAGCGAGCTTCGAAAAGAAGGCGGGATCTTGCTCGCGCATCGACACGGCCCACGCGCGGTTATTCTCGAGGAGGTGAGCGAGCGAACGCAAGGAAGCCCTCCAGACAGCGCCTTGATCTAATCAGACGGCAGGCGGGGGCCGCAGACGATAGTCCGCGAAAAACACCGGGGCAGGGGCCGCAGGCCTCCTCGGCCGATTTCGACGGGAAAGCTCTCGGCTCGCCGGGCCGGATGGTGGCGTCCGATACAACACCGGCCCCTCGAGGCGTACTCGTTCCCGATAGAACTCAAAGCCGGCCCAGCGCCTATCATGGCGCGCGGTGACAGCGTCGAAGGGGGCCAATCTCGCGGAAACGGATCCGAGCAAGACGCTGGGCGCGAGAGGCTGAGGCGCAAGTGCATTCCGAAGAGCCTTGGGG
>DOUU01000007.1:0-120 GCA_003520425.1 Deltaproteobacteria bacterium | reverse complement strand
TCGGATGGATCGATCACCGCATCGATGTCGAGCGATTCCGCCGTGTGGATTGCCTTCCCGCGCGCATAGGAGGCGGCGACCAGCTTTTCATAGAGCGCTTGTCGCTCGGCGGGATCTTCA
>DOUU01000118.1:1088-6572 GCA_003520425.1 Deltaproteobacteria bacterium | reverse complement strand
TAGAGGTCGCTCGACCCGCCGAGGCGGGTTGCGACTTCACCGATCATGCCCCCGTCTCCGCGCACGAAGCGGCGGATGCTGTCGCGGTACCTTCCATTCCATTCGATCCAGGAGAGGCCCGGGAAAGCACCGACTTGGTAGAGGCCAGCCGCATCCCAGGCCTCGGCGNNGAGCTCGAGGCCCCAGGGGAGGGGCGGGTCGGAGAGCGGCATACCCCGCTCGCCGCGTACAAAAACGCTCGCGAGATCGAAGCGGAACCCGTCGACCCCGAGCCGCTCCACCCAGTGCTCGAGGCAGTGCACGATGAAGGCAGTCACCTGCGGATGGTTGCAGCAGACGGTGTTGCCACACCCGGTGAAGTCGAGGTAGCGGCGACGATCGCTTGGATCGAGGTGGTAGAAGACTTCGTTTGCGAGCCCCTTGAAGTTGATCACGGGGCCGTCGGCCCCGCCTTCCGCCGTGTGGTTGAAGACAACGTCGAGGATCACGCCGATATTGGCAGCATGCAGCGCCTCCACCAGGTCTCGGAACTCGCGGGGCGCATTCGCGGGGTTCCTGCAGTAGTGGGGGTGGGGACTGTAGAAGCTGTGGGTGCTGTAGCCCCAGTAGTTCCGAAGGCCACGCGCCGCCGCGCCAAGCGGAACGTCCTGCTCGTCGAAGGCCATGACGGGGAGAAGCTCGACGTGCGTGATTCCGAGTTCTTTTAGGTAGGGGATCTTTTCGATCACGCCCGCGAAAGTGCCGGGATGCTCGACGCCCGCGGACGGATGGCGGGTAAAGCCGCCGACATGGAGCTCGTAGATCACCGCTCCTTCGAGAGGGGCACGCTCGAACGCGAGAGCGCGTGGCGCCGCATCGGGCCCCACCTCGGCCACGATCCCGCGCATCGCGGAATGGGAGCTGCTGTGCTTTGCGCACGCACGCCCCCGATCCCACCCGATGTCGGTCACAGCGTGCGCCCAGGGATCGCACAGCTCCCTTTTCGCATCGAATCGCCGCCCATCAACTGCAGTGTTCGCATGTCCATCGACCCGCCAGGTGTAATGGACTCCTGCAGGAAGACCCACCACGAACACGTGCCATACGAGGAAGGTGCGGTTCTCCTCGGGGTCGAGCGCAATCACCTGAAAAGGCTCCGGACTATCGCCTTGCGCATACAGCAAGAGCTCGACGCGTGTCGCGTGGCGGGCGAAGACCGAGAAGTTCACGCCTTCGGCACCAAGCGTTGCCCCAACCGGGTATCGCTGACCGGGACGGGTCGTATACTTTCCCGGAGGCGAGGGGCTCACGCCTCGAGCTTCACCGGCACGGGCGAGAGTCCCCAGATCCGCTCCGCATATTCGCGGATCGAGCGGTCCGAAGAGAACTTGCCCATACGTGCCACGTTCAGGATCGACATGCGTGCCCAGCGTGCCGGATCCCGGTAGGCGGCGTCCACCTCGCGCTGGCGCTCGGCGTAAGCCCCGAAGTCGGCGAAGACGAGATACTCGTCCCGTGCGAGGAGTGCGGAAGTAAGGGGCGCGAAAAGGCCGCGGTCGCCGCGGGAGAAGACACCGCTCTCGATGAGCGCGATGGCCTCCCGAAGCTCGGCGTTGCCCTCGTAGTAGCCGCGCGGGTCATAGCCCCGCGCCTTGAGGGCGAGCACCTCTTCCGCGGTAAGCCCGAACAGGAAGAAGTTCTCCGCTCCGACCTCTTCGCGGATCTCGACATTGGCACCGTCCAGGGTCCCGATGGTGAGGGCCCCATTCATTGAGAACTTCATGTTGCCCGTGCCCGAGGCCTCCTTGCCGGCGGTCGAGATCTGCTCGGAGAGGTCGGCGGCAGGGTAGACGAAGTGTGCATTCTTGACGTTGAAATTCGGGAAGAACACGACCTTGAGTCTGTCGCGCACCGCCGGATCGCGATTCACCACCTCCGCAATGCCGCCAATGAGCCGGATGATGAGCTTCGCCATGTGGTAGCCGGGCGCGGCCTTCCCGCCGAAGATGAAGGTGCGCGGCACCGGATTGAAGCCGGGATCGTGCCGGATCCGGTTGTAGAGCGCGACGATGTGCAAAGCGTTGAGATGCTGGCGCTTGTATTCGTGGATCCGCTTGACCTGGATGTCAAACATCGAATCGGGATCCACGGTCGTCCCGGTGCGCTCGTGAATGAGATGGGCCAGGCGTTCCTTGTTGAAGCGCTTGACGCGGCGGCACTCGGTCTGGAGCCCGGCGTCCCCTGCCTTCGCCTCAAGTCCCTTGAGGCGGTCCATTTCCGTGACCCAGGCCGGTCCCACAGCTGCGTCCAAAAGATGCGAGAGCCCCGGGTTGCTCAGGACCACGAATCGACGGGGTGTAACGCCGTTGGTGACGTTCGCAAAGCGCTCAGGCCAAAGCTCATGGAAGTCCCGGAGCACGGTCTTCTTCAAGAGTTCGCTGTGCAGGGCTGCAACGCCGTTGACCGCGTGGCTGCCCACCGTGGCCAGGTGTGCCATACGCACGGACCGCTCGCCGTGCTCGTCGATGAGGGACATGCGGGCGATGCGCGGCTCGTCGCCCGGATAGCGCGTTCTCAGATCCGCGAGGAAGCGGCGATTGATTTCGTAGATGATCTCGAGCGGACGCGGCAGGAGACGCTGAAAGAGGGGCAGGCCCCAGGTCTCGAGCGCCTCGGGCAGGAGCGTGTGGTTGGTGTAGGCAAGCGTGCGAACCGTGATGTCCCAGGCCTGCTCCCAGGGGAGGCCCCGCTCGTCGATCAGTAGCCGCATCAGCTCGGCCACTGCAATCGAGGGGTGGGTGTCGTTCATCTGGACCGCGAAGAGGTCTGGGAAGCGCTCGATGGGCTCGCCCTTCAGGTCGAGGAGCCGCAGCATGTCTTGCAGGGAACAAGAGACGAAGAAGTACTGCTGCGCGAGGCGCAAGCGTTTCCCGACCTCCGGCTCGTCGTTCGGGTAAAGCACTTTGGTCAAGGTTTCGGAGAGCGTCTTCTCTGCCACCGCCCCGTAGTAGTCGCCGACGTTGAAGTCCTCGAAGTCGAATGATTCGACGGCCTCCGATTTCCAGAGGCGGAGAGTGTCGCAAGTGTTGACTCGGTAACCCAGGATGGGGGTGTCGTAGGCAACCCCTTTTACTTGGTGCCCCTCCACCCAGCGTACGGTGTAGCGTCCCTGCGGGTCGGTCTTCGCCTCGCAGTGACCGCCGAATTTGACGTAGAAGGCGATCTCCGGCCGCACAAGCTCCCAAGGGTTTCCGTACTGGAGCCACTTGTCGGTGACCTCCACCTGCCAGCCGTCCTTGATCAACTGATCGAAAATTCCGAACTCGTATCGGATGCCGTAACCGATGGCGGGCATCTCGAGGCTCGCGAGGGAATCGAGATAGCAGGCCGCAAGTCTTCCGAGCCCGCCGTTGCCGAGTCCCGGTTCCTCTTCGTACGCGATGAGCTCATCGAGGTTCACCCCAAGCGCCTGCGTCGCCGCACGCACCTCCTCCTCAATACCGAGATTCACGAGGTTGTTGCCGAGCTGGGGTCCCATGAGAAACTCAGCCGACAGGTAACAGGCCACCTTCACATGGCCTTGAAGGCTCTGCACCGTGCGAATCCAGCGCTGCATGAGCCGATCTCGAACTGTGTAGGAGAGCGCCATGTACCAGTCGTACGTCGTGGCGAATGCCGGGAAACGGGCTAGCAAGGCGGAGAGGTTCTCGATCAGTGCCCGCTCGAGGGCCGCTGCGTCGAGTCCGCTGCGGGTCGATTGCTCCGGCTGCGTCGGAGATGTCTTGCGGCGGGCTTGCTCCTTCTTCTCCGGCATGCCTTCCTCCCCCGGCTTCATCGAGCCACCTTCAACCTCGGCGGCGCCCCCGTGGACGGCCGCGCCTTGGTGCAACGCCGCCCACGTCCTTGCCCTGCAGCCAGGGCCTCAGGACGCAGTTTGCGCGTGTCGCCAGGCCGCGTGACTTGCACGAATGATCGCGATCGCCTCGTCCGCTGTATCCACACAGTGCGGGATCTTCAAGTCGTCAGGGCTCGCGAGCTCGAAGCCCGGCCGCAGCATGCTGGCCCGAGCCCACTCCACGAGCCCACGCCACATGGGGCCCGCGAAGATGAGCGGCGTCTCGTACAGATGCCGCACCTGGAGAAGCTGCCAGACCATCAGCGATTCAAGGACCGTACCGATGCCGCCGGGTGCCACGACGAAGGCGTCGGAGATCAAAACAAAATGATGCAGGCGGGTGAAGAACGTCTGGTGCTCGAAGGCCTCCGTGACGAATGGATTGACCTCCTGCTCGAAGGGGAGCTCCACGCGAATGCCGATGTTCTGCGTACGCTCGCCGGCACCCGCCTCCCTTGCGCCCGCGTTGGCAGCTTCCATGAGTCCAGGGCCCCCGCCAGTCACGATGTCGCAACCCATCTCCGTGAGAGCCGCCGCCACGCGCTTCACTTCCTCATAGACCCAGTGTCCGGCATGGGTGCGGGCCGAGCCGAAGATGGTCACGCGGTAGCGCTCGCGTTTCGTGGGGCGCAGCCGGGTGAGATTGTTGACCGTTGCCCACAGTGCAGACAGCGTATCGATGAGGATGCGCTTGACGCCCTCCTCGTCGTCCAAGCGCACCGTCCCGAGCGGGGCTGCCGGGTGCTCGGGACTCATCCAATGCCCGCTTCTTGCGTGATGATCGATCTCCGCCCACCTGCCATGCACTTCCTCGAGGATCGCGCCTCGCACGAGGCCGCGTCCAACACATCTCTACTCTAGTAGGGCCAGGTCCAGTTGCTGATCTCCTCCCGGTCTCTGCCCTGCTCATGGGCGTAGGCAAGGTTGTCGAGAATGGCGTTCTTCATGTCTTCCTTGAGGTGTGCAGCAGTGGCCCGGAGCCGCGGCACGCGATCGATCACGTCGATCACCAAGTGGAAGCGCGAGGTCTCGTTCAGCATCGCGAGCTCGAGGGGCGTATTGATGTTGCCCTTCTCCTTGTAGCCGCGCACGTGCACGTTCTCGTGGTTCTTGAAGCGGTAGGAGAGCTTGTGGATGAGCCACGGGTAGCCGTGGTAGTTGAGGATGACAGGCTTGTCGGTCGTGAACAGGCTATCGAACTCACGCTCCGTGGAGCCGTGCGGATGCTCCGTGATGGGCTGCATCTTGTACAGGTCCACCACGTTCACGAAGCGGAGCTTCAGGTCCGGGACGCGCTCGCGCAGGATCGCGGCCGCGGCCAGAGCCTCGAGGGTGGCCACGTCGCCGCAGCTCGCGAGAACGACGTCCGGCTCCTCGCCCGCATCGGTCGAGGCACGCTTCCAGATGCCGATTCCCTTTGCGCAGTGGATCACCGCCTCATCGATGGTCGTGAACTGAAGATGCTTTTGCTTGTCGGCGACGATCACGTTGATGCAGTTGGTCGAGCGCAGGCAGTGATCGGCCACCGCCAGGAGCGTATTTGCGTCCGGTGGCAGATAGATGCGCGCAACGGTCGGGCTCTTGTTGGTCACGAGGTCGATGAAGCCCGG
>DOUU01000118.1:0-1052 GCA_003520425.1 Deltaproteobacteria bacterium | reverse complement strand
TTGAACATCGAGTCGATCACATGGGCGAAAGCCTCGTAGGTGTGGAAGAAGCCGTGGCGGCCGGTCAGCAGATATCCTTCGAGCCAGCCGATGAGCGTGTGCTCCGAGAGCATCTCCATGACCCGCCCGTCGGGCGCGAGCTCGCCGCCGTCGTCGTCTTCGGGCAGGCGATTGGCGAGCCAGGTCTTCTTGGACACCGCGTAGATGGCCTGCAGGCGGTTGGAGGCCGTCTCGTCGGGTCCGAAGACCCGGAAGCTCGTCATATTGTTCTTCATGACATCACGCAGGAATTCGCCAAGGGGCTTGGTGTTCTCGTACGAGAGGACTCCCTTCTGTGCAACGTCGACGGCGTACTCTCGGAAGTCGGGGAGCTTGAGGTCCTTGCGCAGGAGGCCCCCGTTCGCGTGGGGGTTGGCGCTCATGCGCCGCGCCCCTTTGGGGGAGAGCTCGCGGAGCTCTGGGAGGAGTCGGCCACTCGCGTCGAAGAGTTCCTCCGGTCTGTAGCTCCGCATCCATTCTTCGAGGACCTTGAGGCTTGCAGGGTTGCTGCGCACATCGGAGAACGGGACCTGGTGCGAGCGCCAGGAGCCCTCGACCTTGTGGCCGTTGATCTCCTTGGGGCCGGTCCAGCCCTTCGGGGTGCGCAGCACGATCATCGGCCAGCGCGGCCGCTCGGCCGTCTTGGAGCTGCGCGCCGCGCTCTGGATGGAGCGGATCTTCGCGACGACCTCGTCGAACGTGGCCGCCATCTTCTGGTGCATCTCGGCGGGCTCTGAGCCTTCGACGAAGTAGGGCGTGTAGCCGTAGCCCACAAAGAGGGCCTCGAGCTCCTCATGGCTGATCCGCGCGAGGATCGTGGGATTCGCGATTTTGTAGCCGTTCAGGTTCAGGATCGGCAGCACGGCGCCGTCCCGGATCGGATTGAGAAACTTGTTCGAGTGCCAGGCGGTCGCAAGCGGCCCGGTCTCGGCCTCACCATCGCCCACCACGCACGTGACAATGAGCTCCGGATTGTCGAGCGCCATGCCGTAGGCGTGCGAGAGGCTGTAGCC
>DOUU01000322.1 GCA_003520425.1 Deltaproteobacteria bacterium | reverse complement strand
AGTAGCCGAAAGCCCCGGCCTGTCGCGAACATCGAGGAATTCCCTCGAATGGGCACGCAGGAGAGCGAAGCGGTGAGGATCTTGCTCGGCAGAACCGCAAACCGCAGGCCGAGACTCCTTCTTGACGGTTTCGCGAGCCCCGACCGCCCGGAAGCGCCCTGGGGTATCATGAATTTGCGAAGCGAGGAGACAGCGCATGGCGCCCCAGTTGCCCTTCAAGGCCATCGACGCGGACAACCACTACTACGAAGCCACAGATGCGTTTACCCGGCACATGGACCGGCGGATGGCGAAGCGCGCGGTCCAGTGGGTGACCCTCAACGGAAAGCAGCGCCTTCTCGTCTGCGGCAAGCTCGACCGCTTCATCCCGAACCCCACATTCGATCCCGTCGCAAAGCCCGGCTCTCTCGATCAGTATTTCCGCGGGCTCAATCCCACGGGCGCGAGCATGGTGGAACTCTTCGGAGGGCTCGAGCCCATTCGGCCCGAATACCGCAATCGCGACGCGCGACTTAAGCGCATGGACGAGCAAGGCCTTGAAGGGTGCTTCCTCTTCCCGACCCTTGGTGTCGGGATCGAGCATCCCATGCGACACGACGCCGAGGCCACCCACGCGACGCTTCANNCTTCAACCAGTGGCTGAACGACGACTGGGGATTCGCCTACAAGGATCGGCTTTTCGCGGCTCCGATGATCTCCCTCATGGATCCCGAGAAGGCCGTCGCAGAGGTCGACTGGTGCCTCTCCCTGGGCGCACGGCTCGTCCATGTCCGCCCCGCACCCGTGCCGGGGAGCCCCACGAGCCGCTCCCTCGGACACCGCATGTTCGACCCGTTCTGGGCGCGCGTGCACGAGGCAGGCCTCACCGTCGCGTTTCATGCCAGCGACAGCGGGTACGGCAAGTACTCGAGCGATTGGGAGCCGCGCGGCCAGATGGAGGCGTTTCGCGGCAACGCCTTCGGCAACGTCACCCAGGCCGACCGCGCCATCTATGACACCATGGCGGCCCTGATCATACATGGCGTCTTCCACCGCTTCCCCCGCGTTCGTGTGTGCAGCATCGAGAATGGATCAGAGTGGGTGGCCCCGCTTCTCAAGAAGCTCAAGAAGGTCTTTGGCCAGATGCCCAAAGAGTTCTCAGAGCCGCCGATCGATACCTTCCGGCGTCATATCTTCGTGGCGCCGTACTACGAGGACGATATCCGCGAGCTCGCCGACCTGATCGGTGTGAGCAACGTCCTGCTCGGATCCGACTGGCCGCACGCCGAGGGGCTCGCGGACCCGATCGCGTTCGTAAAGGATCTCGAAGCGTTCCGGGACGACGAGGTCCGTCAGATCATGCGCGAAAATGCCGCGCGGCTGCTGCAGCCCGTGCGCGGTGTGACGGCCTAGACTCACGGCGATCAAAAGACAAGGAGGACTCGATGCCGATCAAGCCTGGTGACAAGATCCCGAGCCTGACGCTCAAGCTCGCGACCGCCGATGGACCGAAGGACGTTACGACCGACGAGCTCTTCGGCAAGGGCGTCGACTCCATCGTCTGCCTCTCGGTGAACGATGCCTTCGTCATGGGTGCCTGGGGCAAGGACCAGAAGGTCGGTGACAAGGTCAAGATGGTCGCCGACGGCGGCGCCGACTTCACGAGGGCGGTGGGTCTCGATTTCGACGCGTCCAGGTTCGGCATGGGAGTACGCTCGCAGCGCTACGCCGCGATCGTGGAGCGCGGCGTCCTCAAGCAGCTTTTCGTCGAAGAGCCGATGAAGTTCGAGGTGAGCAGCGCCGACGCGGTGCTGAAGCACCTCTAGCGATTGCCGCCGCAGGTCGCACGAGCTGCCCTCGCGGTCGCCGCGGGTCTTGGGCTTCTTGCATGCAAGACGCCCTACCACAAGGAGGGCGCCTCGACGAAGGACTTCGAGCGCGACAAGTACGCCTGCTTCGCGGAGGCGCAGGCTGGAACCTGGGCCTATGGATTCCCGCGCGACGAAGGCGTCTATGCGAAGTGTATGGAATCGCGCGGCTGGAGCCGCACGGCAAAAGGGGCGGCGAGCGAAGGGAGCGACGCATCCCAGGCAGAGCCGGCTCCGGAAGGGTCGAGCGCGGACCAGTCGCAATCTCACTAGCCAAGAGTGCGAACCGCGCTTCCCGTTCAAAGGGAGTTGCCATTCGGAGGAGGCCTCGCCTTGGACGCGGACTGGATCATGACGAGGCTGAATCCCCTCGTAACCCTCGTCCTGCGCTCCCCGCTTCACTTCCCCCTTAGCCTTGGACTCATGCTCCTCACGGTGACGGGCCGCCGCTCGGGCCGCCGCTACACCATCCCGGTCGGCTATCAGCGGCGCGGGAATTGTCTTCTCGTCCTCGTGTCGAAGGCGCGTCGCAAACGCTGGTGGCGAAACTACATCGATCCTGGCCCGGTTGAGCTTCGAGTGCGCGGACGGACGGTGTGCGGCGAAGCTCGATGCGTGCCATGCGGCGGCAAGGAGTTCCGAGAGGCGTTTGAATCGACCTTCCAGCGTCAGCCCGGGCTTGGGCGGCAGTTCGGCATCTCCTACGACCGGCGAGCTGGCCTTACGGGCGAGCAGCTGAAAAAGATCGCCGAAGATGGGGCCGTCGTGAAGATCACGCTCGCTCCCGCTCCTCCGCACGGCAGGTAGGGAACCGCTTCCGACGGGCTCCTGGAAGGGGGTTGGTCGCTTGCGGGAGTGCGCGAAAGCGCATCCCCAGTCTAGTGCTTGGCTTCTTCGAAGAGGCGCTCGAGCCTCGGCGAGGCGGCGTCGGCCTCCAGCGTCGCATCGGGATCCCGCGCCAACGCCTCGCGGAAGCGCGCAACCGCTTCACTGTCGTGATGCGATGCGGCTTGTGCCATCCCGGCAAGCACTGCCGCGCGCGCGAACACCTGGCGGGCGTCCCCATTGTCAGGAAGGGGTTCCACGAGCCGCTCCGCCGTGTTCGCGCGGGCAAGAGCTCCCTGAAAGTCGGAAACCGCGTAACGCTCTTCAGCCCGCTCGAGCTCCCCGCGCGCACGAGCCAAAAGCTCCGGGGAGAACGAGACGCCAGGTTTTGGAGGCTGAAACGACGCGACCGGATGCGGCGCCGGCTCTTCGGTGGACGCGCCCGTAGCGCCCCGCGGCTCCGAGCTGCTCCCTCCTGCCGGAGAGCCGGGGTTGAGACTCACGCCGGAGAGTTCGCTCGGCGACAGGGGCGCGAAGACTTCAGAAGCCGTGTTCGGCGGAGGGGCTCCCACAGGCGGCGGCACCGGCGGGATGGGAGTGCCAGGGCTTGGCACTCGCAGCCGCGTGTTGACCTGAATCCGGTTGGGATCGGAGATTCCATTCCAGCTCGCAAGCGCCGCCGTCGAAACCCGGTATCGCGCCGCGATCTTCGAGAGTGTGTCCCCCCGCTGTACCTCGTAGATCGTAAATGAAGCCGCGCTCTCAGGCGCCGTCTTGGAAGGGGGGGAAGCGGAGAACGCGGCCTTTGAATGCTTGGCCTTTGGCGATGCGCATGCCGCAAGAAGAAGCGCGCACACAATCGCCCACTGCCAGCGCTTCATTCCGGAAGGAATCCGGGCCATTTCCCACTCCTTAGAGGCCCGGGTTAAGGGTACTCCTCCAACCCGGGATCCGCGCGGCCCAAGACCAAGGCAAAGAGTGCCGCCTTCGCGCAGGCCCACTCCCCGTCCGATCTTCCACCCTTCCACCCAGCCACGCGGGATCGAGCGAGTGTAGTCCCGGGCCAAGCCTCCTGTCGCGCGCTTTCCGTGAGGCGATGGCAGAAATGCGATCGTAGGCGGTTTGGGTTCAAGCGCCCCGCGCGAATCTCAAAGTGCAGCTTGCGCGCAGCATGTCGTCGCAAGCTCCGGGCCCCGTTGCATGAGCTCGAACCCCGAGCTCTTGCGGCCCGGGAGCCGGACGCCGCGGCGAGGGGAGCCGCAGCCTCTCTCCTCGTCCCTTCTCCTCGCGACGGCCGCTGCTCGAGAAGGCGGGATTCACAAAGCCAAGCCTCGGTGCAGCCGGGGGCCAGCCCCGAGCAAGAGGGCCGCCGGCCGTCTCGCCGCAGAAGACGGTCCAGTGGGAAATCGGGATCGACGGGCCGCTCCTCTTCGGGGAATCGATCCCTTGGAGCGCGCGAGGCCGCTTAGCCCGCCTGTGCGCGCTTGCTGCGAAGGAACGCTTCGACCCGATCGACCGCGGCGTCCATCTGACTCTGGGCGCCGCTAAGGATGTGCTGGCTTCGCCCTGCAATGACCGAGGCCTCCTCTCCTCCCATCGACTCGAGCGCGTGCGATAAGGCCACGAGAGCGCTCTGATGCGCCGTGAGGTCCCCTCCCGCGACGGGAGGAGGAGGAGGCACAGCGCCTGAAGGAGCGACGATCACCGGCGGCGTCTCTCGGGATTCCGGCAAGATGACGGAATGGAACGTCGCAGCTTGATCCACCCGCGCTCCGAGGGGCCCGAGATTCCACTTGTCCTGCACAAATCGCAGAAGACTCGTGTGATCGAAGGGGGTGGAGCACACTCCCGATCCGACCCACGGAGAGACCAGCACGACCGGCACCCGCACGCCGAGCCGATCAAAGCTGAACTCCTCCTGGTGGTAATCCGGGGCGATCGCAGCCGGCGGCTCGACGTGATCGTAGAGGCCCCCGTGCTCGTCATAGAGAACGACAAGCAGCGTGCTCTGCCAGAGCGCTTCGTTCGCTCGCAAAGCGTTGTAGACGGAAGCGAGCAGCGCCTCGCCTTCAAACACGTCGTGCGGCGGATGATCGTCATTCGCGTGAGGATCCAGGTAGCTTGGCTCAATCCACGCAAACGAGGGAAATTGGTCCGGGGGGCCTGCGGCATCCGCGAAGAACGCGGTCATCGGGCAATGTCGAGCCGCGTTCTCGGGTTCCCATTGGTGCACGAGGAGGAGAGAAAGGGGGACGTCTCCAAAATATACCTTCCACGACTGCTTGCGCTCATTCAAACGGTCGAAGACCGTCGCCTGATCGTACCAGTGCACGTCTAGATTCATGATCCCAGAAGGCATCTTGACCCGCCCCAGAGAGGTTCCGCTCATCGCGAAGAGTCGGTTCGGCCAGGTCGGTCCTGGAACGGAGGCGAACCACCGATCGCAGACCATGAAGAACCGAGCCAATTTGTGGAGAGCGGGGAGCGTGTCGAGATCGTGGTACTTCATGACCTCTGCCCGCTCTGCGGGCGGCGAGTTCGGATACT
>DOUU01000414.1:2172-6277 GCA_003520425.1 Deltaproteobacteria bacterium | reverse complement strand
ACGCCGAACACGTTGGTCTCGAACTGCTCGCGTGCGGTCGCAAGCGGAACCTCCTCGATGCTGCCGAAGACGCCAAATCCGGCGCTGCACACGAGAGCGTCAAGGTGCCCTGCACGCCGGCTCGCCAGGGTGACCGCGGCGCGGACGGAATCTTCGTCGCGCACGTCCATCTCGATCCACTCGAGACCCGCCTGCGCAGCCGCAGGAGGCCGGCGGCTTGTCCCGAAGACCCGCCAGCCTTCTCTCGCGAGGAGCTCGGCGCTGGCGGCTCCAATGCCGGAGCTCGCCCCGGTCACGAGCGCCGCGTGGCTCATCCCAGCGGCTCGACGCGCTCCGGGCTGCCGGACCACGTCCATGCGAACGTGCGGCGCGAGACGCCGAGCAAAAGACCCGAGAGCGCCGCAGGGTGGACAAAGAGGTTGTCAGGCGTGCGGCCCTCGCGGGGGCCGGTCCAGTGTTCCGGTGCGTGCTCGAGCAGGCGTGCGCGGACTGCCGCAGTCTCGTGCGATTCCGCGTAGCACATATAAAGCGAGGGGCCGCGCCGCTCGAAGAATCGCCCCATGGTCTTTGTGACGTCAGAGGGCGTCACGACCTCGATCCGGTCGAGCCGAGCGGGGTGGAAGAGGGTGAGGACCCCCTCGTAGCCATACTCCGCCGAGCGGATGGGCACGAAGCTGCGGGAATCGAGCGAAAAGCGCTCTGCGATCCGCTCGGCGCTCCGCTTCCAGTCGTGGGTGAGAAGGGTCACTTCATACAGGTGGCCGAGCAGACCGGCGGGCTCGAGCTCCGCTTCCGGGGAAATCACAGCCCGCAAGCCCGGTACACCGAGCGCCTCCGAGTGCAGCAGGAGCTGCCCTCCCGCCTCGGCGACCTCCACCGCGCGCGCTGCGAGATGCGCGCGCAAAGCAGCGGGGTCGGCGGCTGTGAATCCGGCGGCGAAAAGTCCTCCCCGCGTATGCGTTAGAAAGTCCGCGGCCGCTCCGACGCCGTCGGGCTCGAGCAGCTCGACCTCGCTCCGGCCGACGCGCAGCACGCTGCGAAGACAACCGAGGGCGCGAATCGCGTCCTTGCGTACGAGCTCCGCACCGAGGAGCTTTGAGAACGAGACCCCGGCGCGGGTGCGATCGGAAACCACAAGCTGTACGCGATCCACCTGGGTGAGCATGCTGCGGCCTCCCAACGGGCGCGCCCATCTTATACCCTCTCTCCGCCCTAAGGATTCGGCCTGAGGTTCCAGCATGCCCCGCGTTCCGCATCCCGCACCCGCCGTGGCCGAGATCTCCGGGGCGATCTTCTCGCGCCTTGCCTCCCGCATCGCTGCACACAAGGGCAAGCTCTACCCCTTGCACGTGGGCGACACCTGGATGGAGCCCTTTCCCGGCGCACGGATGGAGGACCTGCGCGTCGATCTCCATCCCGGGATGCACCGCTACAGCGAAACCCAAGGCGTACCGGCGCTGATCGACGCGATCGTCGAAAAGGTGCGCACCCAAAACCGCCTGCCTTGCGAGCGCGAGTCCGTCCTCGTCACCGCCGGGGCGACCGGTGCCCTTGGAGCGGCCATCGGAATGCTGGCCGCGCCTTGCGAAGAGATCCTGATCCTCGCCCCCTACTGGCCCTTGATCCGAGGCATCGCCCAAGCCTTCCGGGCGGTTCCCATCGACGTCCCCTTCTACGACCGGGTCGACTCTGCGCTCGGTGCGGTCGAGGCAGTGCGCGAGCGAATCACACCGCGCAGCGTTGCACTCTACGTCTCGACGCCGTCGAATCCGACCGGCCGGGTGCTCCCGGCGGCGTGGCTCGAGGCACTCGCCGAGCTGGCTCGGAGAGAGGGCCTTTGGATCCTCTCCGACGAGGTGTACGAAGCCTACGTGTACAGCGGCGAACACGTATCGATCGGCCGATACGCGCCGGAACGCACACTTTCGGCGTTTTCATTCTCCAAGACCTATGGAATGGCAGGCAACCGGACCGGCTATCTCACGGGGCCGCCCGCTGCGATCGCGCAGGCACGAAAGATCTCCACCCATACCTTCTACGCGGCACCGACCGCCGGTCAGCTCGCCGCTCTTCGCGCGCTCCAACACGGGGATGCGTGGGTAAACGAGACGCGCGCGTCCTACCGTGGCGCCGGCCTCGATGCGGCTGCGGTGCTGGGCCAGGCCCCGCCCGAGGGCTCGTGTTTCCTGTTCTGGGACGTAACGCGCCACTGCGGCGACTCGGATGTGTTCCGTTTCCTCGAGGACTGTCTCGAAGATGGCGTCGTGCTCGCTCCGGGCCTCTCCTGCGGCCAGGACTATGCGGGCTGGGTGCGCCTTTGCTTTACCTCGATCCCGCCCGAGGAGATGGCCCAAGCCGTGCGCCTCCTCTCCAAGCGCCTGCGCTGAAAACGCAATCGGGTTGGCTCTACCCGCGCTTTGCGCTCTTGATCAAGACCGGCTGGAGGGGCACATCGTTCGGCCCGGTCGGCACCGCACCGATCTTCCGCACCACGTCCATGCCTTGGGTGACGTGCCCGAAAACCGCATAGCCGAAGTCGCGCACGCCGTGGTTCAGGAAGTCGTTGTCCTTGAGGTTGATGAAGAACTGCGCCGTCGCGCTGTCGCGCGCCGAGGTACGCGCCATGGCGATGGTGCCCGCATCGTTCTTGAGCCCGTTGTCCGCTTCGTTCTTGATCGGCGCCCGGGTCGGCTTTTGAGACAGGTTTGGCGTGAGGCCTCCGCCCTGGATCATGAAGTTCGGGATCACACGGTGAAAGATCGTTCCATCGAAGAAGCCGGCGTCCACGTAGGCAAGGAAGTTCTCGACGGTGATCGGCGCCTTTTCAGGATCGAGTTCGAGGGTGATGTCTCCAAGAGACGTGGCGAGGACGACCACGGGCTTTCCTCCATTTGTCGCAGGTGTCCGCGCGAAGCACACGGCGGAGCACACAAAAACGAGGGCGGTGAGAAGAGTGCCGGTGACCTTCCCCGGCACAGGGCTCAGCCTCTTGCGCATGGCGCTTGGCTCCTTCGTCTTCCGCCAAGATCCTTGGCGCGCCCCTCTTTACCCCGGATCCCGCGCGCTTGCAAAACGGTGCCTTCTCGCCCCAGCTGTCTGCTTCAAGCCGCACCGTAATTTCGCCGATCCGAAAGCCGTGAGGAGTCTCCTGCGCCTTGGGGGGGTGGACCGACCTGCGCGCCGCCTAGCGTGGCTCGCGGCGCCCCTTGCCCTCGGCTGCTCGCTCTTCCAGCCCAAGCCCCCGCCGGCGTCACCGGAGGTCCCCGCGGCGTTTCACGAACCACCGCCCGAGGTCTACCGGCGGGCGGACGCCGATCGCGTGCGCCTGCTCGAGCGCGAGAACGACCGGCTGCGGGCCGACGTGAATGACGCTGAGGCGTCCCTCGTCGAGCTCGAATCCGGCCTTCGCACGACCCATACCCAAGCGGAGGCCGTATCCGCCATCGCCGAAGCCCGCATTCAGGTCGATCGGGCAAGCAAGCAGGTGCCATGGCGCAGCGACTGGGTCGCCGAGGCGCACCAGAAGCTCGACGAGGCCAGCCAGCAAATGGCCGAGGGCCGGGCGGCCGCCGCCGTCTTCTTCGCATCGAGAGCCTCCCGCATCGCCGCCAACGTGCTGGCCGAGGGTCAGCGGGCCGAGCACAGCCCCGGCACTCAGTACGTGCGGTCGGCGCGCGCGAACCTGCGCGCAGAACCTTCACCAGACGCCAAGGTGCTCGCCGTCCTGCCGAGCGGGTTTCCGATCTTCACGGAGGAGAACCGGGGGGAGTGGCTGCTCGTGCGCACGATCTCCGGACAGGTGGGCTGGATCAGCGCCTCCCTCGTGCGGGGTCACTAGTCTACTTCTCGTCCCAAAACNNGCGTCGTAGAGCGCGCGGTCCGCTTCATCGAAGAAGGCCGAGCGGTCCCCGTGGTAGATCGCGACTCCGATCGACACGGTGATCGAAAGGGGAGCGCTGCTCCCCTTCGGACAGAAGCGATGCTCCGCCACGGCGGTGCGCAGCTTCTCCGCAACGGCGAGCGCGCCTTCCCGATCGGTGGCGGGGGCCAGCACCGCGAACTCTTCCCCGCCGTAGCGGGCCACCAGGTCGTGGTCGCGGGTCTC
>DOUU01000414.1:1297-2141 GCA_003520425.1 Deltaproteobacteria bacterium | reverse complement strand
GCGCGCTTGATCTCGCGTGAGAGCTGGTCCTGGAAGAAGCGGTGGTTGTGGATCTTCGTGAGCCCGTCCGTGATGGCGAGCTGCTCGAGCGTCTCGTTCGCGCGCTGCAGCTCGTGGTTCTGGGCGAGAAGCAGGCGGTTGGCGTTCTCACTCTCTTGGCGCCGCACCTCGATCTCAAGCCGCGCGTCATGAAGCCGCTCGACCATCTCCGCGAAGGTGCGCGTCAGGATTCCGACCTCATCGCCTCCGCCTGTCACGGGCACCACCACGTCGGCCTCGCCATCGCGCACGCGGCGTGCGGCATCAGAGAGATCATGGATGGGGCGGACCATGGAGGCGCCGATCTTGAACGCCATCAAGCTCAGCACGCAGACCATGCCCATGTTGAGGAGCAACGTGTGGCGCAGGATCGAGGCGATCGGCGCGAAGGCGTCGTCGCTCGTCTCCTGGACCACGAGCGTCCAGCCGAGGCTTTCGATCGGCCGGGCACTCGCCACCACGTGCACGCCATCGGCGCGGGTGTACTCGTGCACAATCGTGGGGTCCGCCCCCACGGACTCGGCCGGACGCGCAAGCCCCGCGAGAGGAACACCCGGGGAGGCCGCCAGTGCCGTTCCATCGCGGTCGAAGAGGATGAGGCGCCCGGACTCGCCGAGCTCGCGGCTTGCGAGCTGCCCGGTCAGCGCGTCGACGTCCAGCACGGCGTGGAGCGTGGCCAGGACCTGGTCGTTCCGGGCGCGGACCACGCTCGAGACGATCTGCACGCGCCGGTCGCCCATCGGCACGACCTGGCTCACCGCGGTGTCCTCGACGGCAGCGAGCGAGCGGCGCAGGTCGGGCTCGA
>DOUU01000414.1:674-1236 GCA_003520425.1 Deltaproteobacteria bacterium | reverse complement strand
GCGCCGCGCGAGACCGTCGACCAGGATCGCGCTGCGCGCAAAGACCTGAACGTCGAGGGTGCGCTGCGCGAACCACAGGTCGAGCCGATCGTGGACCTGGGAGGCGATGGAGGGGATCTTCTCCTCGATCTTGGTCCGCAGAAACTCGCGAAGCGCGTGGGCGGAGGTCAAAGCCACCGCCAAGGCGCTGATCAGGGTGGCCCCGAACACGAAGAAGCCGATCCGCGCTGCAAGGCTGTGAAGGGCCCTCTCGGGCAAAGAGCGGGCAAACCGGTGGGTCACGGAGCAGGCCTCCGCAGGCCTCATCGGTCGGCCTCGGGCCTGGCTTGACGCGAGGGCGGGCTTATCCGGCGATCAGCATGCCCCCATCGACGACGAGCACCTGCCCCGTGACGAGCTGCGAGCCGGTCACGAAGCCGAGGATTGCACGGGCGACGTCGGAGGGCTCGCAGACCTTCCCGAGCGGGGCGCGCTTCTCGATGGCTTGCTTCACGGCCTCATATCCGGCTCCGAGCCCGCCCTCCAGCCAACGTCCGGTGATGAACCCGGGCGCGACCGCGTT
>DOUU01000414.1:0-621 GCA_003520425.1 Deltaproteobacteria bacterium | reverse complement strand
GCGCGTGCACATTGGAATGCGCCGCGGAGGTTCACGCCGAGGAGCTCGTCCCACACCTCGTCGGTCACGCTCTCCAGGTCGCTGTGGGCAATGAAGCGCGTGACCCCCGCGCTCTGCACGAGGACGTCCAGCCGGCCGAGTTCGCGCGCCGCGGTCGCGACGAGGCGGCGGCAATCGGAGTCCTGCGCCACATCGGCTTGGACAGCGAGCCCGCGCACGCCGAGCCGTGCGACCTCCGCAGCCGTCTGCTCGGCCTCGGCCTTGGAGCGGCTGTAGTTCACCACCACCGCGCAGCCCTCTTGCGCAAGGGCCAGCGCGGTCGCGCATCCCACGCCCGTACCGCCGCCGGTGACGAGTGCCGCCTTGCCTTCGAGCTCCATTTCGGCTCCTTGCGTCCTGGCCGAGGCCGAGGCTAACACACGGTCCCGTGCGGGCTGGCGCACGCGCGGCGGATTGTAGGATGATGGGCGGGGTGGGGGATCCTCTGCGACTGCGCGCGGCGAATCGCATGCGACGGCTCTTGCGCGCCTTTGGCCTGTGCGCGTGGGCGCTCGCGGCGGCTTTTGCGCTTGCGGTATCCGCGAGCGCAGGCGAGCCGGTTGTCATCCTGCTCTCGTGGGA
>DOUU01000409.1 GCA_003520425.1 Deltaproteobacteria bacterium | reverse complement strand
GGGCGGCGCCAAGCTCCCTGCGCGAATCTTCGAGTCACGAGGGGAGGCAATCGAGGGCGCCGGTTCAGTTCCCTCGGTGATGGCGTATTGGACTGGCGAATACGCGCGAGCTTCGGCAGCGGCCAGCGATGAACGCGTGGCCGATTACGTCAAGCGTGGTCAGCTAGGCATGGCAGCGGCGTTGCTGATCGCGATGGCTCGCTGCCAGTCGGCACTNNGCGCGCCGCCGAGCTTGCGGAGCGCGTGGGGAATCCACCTTTCCTCGCAGCCGGTCTCCAGGCGGCGCACTTCGACCACGCGTATGTCCGCGGCGAGGGATATGGGCTGTTTGTGCCTGTGGCAGAGCGGCTCCTTGCGGAGGCTGCGCCGGAGATGCGCTACATGACCGCAGCGATACGGGCGTTGGCCGCGCTCCTCTATGCGCACGCGGGGCGCGGCGAGGACGCGCTCCAGGCGCTCGAGCGTGTGCTCCCTGCCATAGAGCGTGCTGCAGGCTGGGCCTTCAATTACACCGCGCTCCTCTATTTCGTGATTGAAGCGCTCTGGGTCCTCGGGCGGCGCGATCACGCCGCGGTGCTCGAGCACAACCTCCGTGAGAAGACGCTCAAGCCCGACTTCCGCTACCCCCACACAGACGCGCGCCTTGCACTGGCGCGACTCTGCGCGCTGACCGGGCGCTTTGACGAAGCCCGGGAGTGGTTCGAGAAAGCGCGCCGCGTGCTCGACGAACAGGGAGCGCGACCCCTGCGCGCTATAACCGACTTCGACGAGGCGTGGATGGAGNNCTCGACGCTGCGCGCGGGCCCTTCGAGACAATCGGCATGCCGGGGTGGGCGCGCCGAGCGGATGAGCTACGGCGGGCGGCTCGGGGGCAAGCGGCAGCTGTACCTTGATGTGGGTTTCGCGTGCCACGGCAGGAGAGAACCACCGTGCTTCAGCGACCGATCTCTCGCGCGACCTGCTCGGCTCGCGCCGTGGTGCTGAACCTTTGACCGCCGATCCCCGACTGTACTTCGGCGTCACACTCGTCGCAGAACTTTGCGCTCGGACTCAGCTCGGTGCCGCAGCTTGTGCAGGATTGGCCCAGCGGTGCGGCACACGCCTCGCAAAACTTACCCCAGGCCCCACCCCTCTCATCGACGATTCGGGCGCGTATACCTCGCGCAAAGATGGATTGCGAAACTTGGTGATGGCCAGGAGGATAGAACACCACCAAAGCAGGGCTATTGCGGTTGGAGCACTAGATACCCCCGTAGGCCTCCCCACAATGCAAATGCAAGCAGCCAGACCGCGACAAGACCCGCACCGAGCTGCAGGTTCATCGCTCCACCCGGCTCAGTAAAGCCGGTTGAGCCAAACACTGTAACCGTCTCGATCGCTTGTTCCGCGATGGCGAGCACGCCGAGCAGGCCGAGCCACCGCGGAAGCCTCGCATTTCCACCCAATGCCAACAGCGTGACCGGCGCCATCATGGTTATTGTCGCGCCGGTCAGAACCGGACCCCAGAAGACGGCCACATCGAGCACGGTTCGCGCCGCCCCTGGCTCCAGTTGATCCACATGAAGCGCTAGCCCACCCCATGTCCAAGCTTGCACGGCCGTTGTCCCCAGGAACACGATCGCCCCGATAAGGAACACATCGCGGTGCGGCGCCGGAAGCAAGCGGCGCAGAAGTGCGAACACAAGTGCGAGCAGCGGCGCCATGACGGTGAGCGCCCATACAGACCATCGCACGCCGTCGCGATGCTCGCGAAACCAGTCCACCACTTGGAGACCTGTGTCGGCAGATCGGGGCGGTGTTCCCAATGCCATCACGCTAACCACATAGAGAACGGTGGCAGCGACCGCGGCTCCCACGAGGGCTCGCGACCCTTCGTGCCGATCCCCATACCCCTCCTTGCGCCGGTTGTCGTTCGTCTCAGGTGCCTTCATTGGGCCTCCTCCAGCGTATTCCGCCCACGGGTGGACGACCATCGGCCCCAATCGGCTGGCCGGGAGTCGCTCTTGTAGTATCTATCCGGTACCTGCAGCGATCCAATCGATCCTTGGGGGGACATCCAGGTCAAGTCCCTCTCCTCGCACCATAGACCGCGTCCCGTGACGAAAGGTCTCTCGCCCAAGACAGCGCATCATCTACGAACCGAAAACAGCCGAATTGCCGGCGGCGAGCTCCACCCACTGCAAATCGCCGGTCGGGAAGATCCGCACCACTGTGCGTGACCTGTTCATTGATATTGCACGGCACCGGGGCCTGATGCTCTTGTGCCGCGCTGTCGCTCGGCGGCGGAGGCGTGGAGGCTTGTGGCGCGCAGGCCGCGAGCGTAAGTACAACGAACCAGACGGCGGGGCAGACACGCCCGGTTCCGAATGAGAAGAATCCGTATTTCACTGCCTTAGGAACGCGGTCCGGCCACGAAATGTCACCAGCGACCCCCCCGGCCATCGGGCGCGCTTTGTGGCATTTCTGCAAACCGCCGGGTGGATCCAGGTGCCAAAAGGACGCCAGATTCACATGAGTGCGGGCGGAGGGAGCAACTCTGCCCGGCGAGGAAGTCGAACCCGCGACCCTTTGTCTGGACGCCGTCTTAACTAGCCATCGGCCCTCGACGGGGTGCCATGCGAGCCAGGCTGTTGCGCCGCAACGGGTAACCATCTGGCGCGGTTCGAGATGGTGTGGACACCCAACGCGCCGGGAGGGAGATGGCGTTGAGCCGAGCGGCCCCGACCCATCGTAGCCTCCGGCCAGCACGGGCATAGGACCTTGGGGGCCGCCGCTCGCCACCAATTCAGTGCCCACTGCGGCTCGCATATCCCGCCCCCCCGATCGGTGCCAGGCTTTTTTGACACTTTCTGCCAAGGCACACCACATAGTGACTAGGAGGGAAGGGTCTAGCTACTTCTCGTCCTCTGGCCGTCCAGCGAATCGTGTCGAGGAGTTATTCATGCGTCAGCGATTCGGCTCAGAGTCCAAGCATCGGAAGAGAAGCAGTCAGTTTTGTTCGTGCATTGTGCTGGGCTCTCTTGCCCTGGGCGTGTGCCTGCCTGCAAGAGCCATCTCGTATGATGCAGCCGGTGATTTTAGTATCACGAATGGCAACCCCAATGGCGTTTGGAGCTATCTTGTCAGCGGCTCGCTCCTCACCGAGGAGCAGGCCAGCTGCAATGGCGTAGCCGGAATCGCTTGTTGGCAGAACGGCCTCGGTGTGCCCAATTTCGCTGGCATCTTACAAAACACAACCAGCAGTTCTATCTTCGTTAACTCCAGTGTGACCATCCCCGCCGGGGCATTCGATGTGGATCCCGAAAGCAACACGAACGTTACGATTCTATGGACTGCACCGAGCGCAGGGACGTGGTCCTATAGCGGATTTTTCTCGGGATTGGACGCCACCTCGAGCGCGCACACGACATACGTGGTTTTGGATTCTTCGACCACACTCTGGTCCATCCCGATCAGCGGTCCCGGCTCAGGATCATCCTTCTCTGGGACTGAAGTTCTGAACGCCGGCGATACCCTCGGCTTTGTGGTCGCCACCGGCGCTCTTTTTAGCAATCTCGGAACCGGTTTTGATGCCACGATCACGATGGTTCCAGAGCCTGCAACCTTTGGCCTTCTCGGTCTCGGGCTGGCCGGTATCGCCGTGTGGC
Organism: Deltaproteobacteria bacterium; assembly: GCA_003520425.1. GTDB lineage: Bacteria > Myxococcota_A > UBA9160 > UBA9160 > UBA9160 > UBA9160. The sequence continues at coordinate 10,729 of DOUU01000409.1, read as the reverse complement.
GCCGTCGCCGGCAGCTGTGATCTTTGGGTAACAATCGCTGCGCTCGTTCCAAGGCCTGACACACCCTGGCGCACGCCGGGCCAACGTGCTGGTTCGGCGCTCAGCGCCCTCCACGGCCCAGACAACCGTCAGATCCCACGCGTCGTGGCTCTTCAGGAAACTACGGCCAGCAGTTCACCGGCCGATCTCCCGCGATCTGTTCAGCGCCCGCCGTCGCACCGAGTTCGACCACGAGCCTGTGCGCCTTGCGCAACGCCCGCTCCGGGCTGGCTTCGTCGCGGGTGAGACGCGCGAGTTCGCCGAGATCCGTTACGCCCGCCGGAATTTGAAAGCCACGAGCTCCGGAACCCCATTCAAGAGCCAACCCGCGGAATTCCGGGGGAATTCGGTCGTGCCAGGATGCCGCGGACCCAGCCCGGGTCCGGCCCTGGAGTGCCCCCCAGGTGGGCATTCACCTCCGGCAGGGGCTCGCGAGGCCACACCTGTCCTTGCCCCGGGACGAGGAGCTCTCGCACGATGCATCCCACAGCCGCGAGGAGCACCGCCGATCCAAGAATCCACATGATTGTGCCGGCGGTGGCTTGGTCCTCGAGTGGAGATAGGCCGAAAGGACGCGGCAAGAGAGCGTAGGTTTTGTACCAGACGCGATCGGAAAACGTGAGAAGCGCGCAGAGGGCTGTGTTCTGAACGTCGGCGAGCGCGAGGTAAGGGATCATGCTCCAGCGCGGCCACGCGGAGGCGCTCGGCCACGGCTCTACCACGTTGCGCCAAAAAAGGAGGGCAGCGGCCAAGAAGGACGCGTGTTCGACATGATGCCAGGCTCCTGAGCGAAGGGCGAGCTCGTAGGACGCCGGAATATGCCAGCCCCACATCACCGCCGCGAACGCAAGCCATGCGGAAACAGGATGGCAAAGGGTGCGAGCAGTCCACTTCACCCAGGAGACGGCGAAGATGCGGGCTATCGGGTGCGCCAAGGAGCGTGGGAGACCGAGCAGGATCGGCGCTAGGGGCCACCCGAGCCAGAGAAGGGGCGGAGCCACCATCATGAGGAGCACGTGCTGCAGCATGTGGACTTGGAGCAACCTCTCGCCGAGCTCGTGAATCGGGGAAGCGAGCGCGACCCCGAGGGTGGCTACCCCTCCGCCAAAGGCGAGCGCCCGAAGGGACGTCGCGCTCCGGTTCTTCCTTCGGCGCAGGCGCAGGAATCCACGCAGATATACCCCGAAGGCAAGGATCAGCGCGAATGAAATCCAGTGGTCAAGAACCCAGTCGACTAGCGCTTGGGCCGCGCTCCAACAATCGGACACGATGGCGCCTACTCAGCGAGGTCCGAGCAATGGCCCGGCCGCTGTTCTCGCAACGGGCTCGTCCACAGGGTGCAGGGTCTGCATAAAGGCGACAAGCGCCGTCACCTCGGCGGGGCTCAGGTTCTTGCCGTACGCGGGCATGTTGCCTCCGCCCTGGAGCACCTGTCGGATCAGCTGATCGCGCGTCAGTCGGCTCGCCACACCGTCCAGTGCGGGCCCGCGTAGTCCCCCTTCTCCCCCGAGGCTGTGGCAATTGCGGCATTGTTTGAACTGGAGGACGAGGGCACCGCGCAACTCGAGGGCGGAACGGCCTTTGACGTAGATGGGAGGCACGGGCGTCGCGCTCCATCCGTCCATGAGAGGGGACCACGGCGACGTCGTTCCGAGCCCAGTGAGCGTCCCAATCGCAAGCAGAATCAAAAGAGCGGCAAGCACAGAGCCGGGACGACGAAGCCAGCTCTTCTCTCCGGCCCCCGAAAGGAAAGGCAGGGCCACGAGAAAACCGATCGCGACCACGGGTCCCACGAGGAGGATGAAGGTCTCCGTCCACGCGGGCAGGAGCGCGAAGAGGGCGAAAAGCCACAGAAAGAAGAAGTCGGGACGCGGGGCCGTGTCGATCACCGTCGGATCCGGGAAGCCGCGAGGTCCGTGGGGCCCAAAGAGAGCCGCACACACCAAGACGGCCAGGACCACTGCGGCCATGGCAATCATGTCCTTGCGGGCTGCCAGCGGGAAGAAGGGTACGCCGTCCCGCTGCACTTCTTCCTCATAGCGCTTGCGGTAGGTCTCTCGGTCGACCAAGCGCCCGGGCATGGGCCACTCGTTGACGCCAAGGCGAAGCACGAGCCATAGATGGAGTCCGAGGAGGGCCATCAACAGGGCGGGGACGAGGAATACGTGCACCGTGAAGAAGCGGGAAAGGGTGCGCCCACCGATGATCGGGCCCCCGAGGAGGACGTGCACGAGGCCCGGTCCGATGCCTGGAGCTCGGGAGGCGATCGATGCGCCAATCCCCAGGCCCCAGTACGCATCCTGGTCCCAGCGTAGAACCTGTCCGGTGAAGGCCATCCCCAGGGTACACAGGAGCAGGAACACCCCGCAGATCCAGGTGAGCTCTCTTGGATACTTGTACGCTCCGAAGAGGAAGACCTGGAGCATGTGAACGACCAGCACCAGCACCATCGCGTTTGAGCCCCAGAAATGAGCGGCCCGAAGGAACCATCCCAGGTGTGCTCCGTGATTCAGATAGACGAGACTCTGATAGGCCTGATCCGCTGAAGGGACGTACACAAGCGCAAGACAGACTCCCGTCGCCACCTGAAGGGCGAAGAGGGCAAGCGTCGAGCTTCCGAACACATACCAGAAGCTCGCGGTACGGCGCGGAACGGTGTGTCCAAGGATGGGAGTGAGTGCCGCACCGAGTCCCGTGCGATCTTCCAACCATTTCGCAATTGCAGTCGCGAATCGCATGGGCATTACACGGGTTCGCTGAGGGTAGGAATTTGTCCCCCCCGCACGTGGAGCCTTCCCGCCCGCACCGCCCATTCATACTCGAAGAGACCCCGAGGAGGCGGTCCTGAGGCGCGGGAACCGTCTTCGTAGTAGACGCCTCCATGACAAGGGCACATGAAAAGGCGCGACTGCGGAAACCAGCGCACGGGACAACCAAGATGTGCACAGTTCACCGCGAACACCTGAAAACGATCGCCCTCAAGCCGTCGCACCCAGCAGGCGATCTTCGCCGTGGCTCCGTCCCAGACCACCCGATACGGGTTCTCGTAGACGGCAAGTCGAGTCTCCCGCTCCGGGAAGCTCGCCACAGGACCGAGGTCGATCCAGGTCTGCGCGGCCCTACGCGAGAGCGGACCGAGCAGGTATCCGAGGATCGGAACTCCGGCGAGCAGCAGCGCCAGGCCATTCAGCGCCAGAGCGAGCCTGAAGAGGAAGCTGCGGCGGGAAGGCGATGCCGGAGTCGCGAACTCATAATTGGGGCACATGATCACTCGTCCTCTTGTGAGGGGGCGACCCCACCCCCTATCCCCTTGGCTTCTCGAAGATCGGCCGACCCACCACGGGAGCACGATGGGCGGCCAGCCAGGCGACCACGTCTGAACCCTGTTGCGAGGTGAGGGGGCTCCCGCGCGTGCCCCGCCAATCCGGCATTCCGAGATCCGTCCGGCCGGCGATCACCACGCTGCGCAACGCCTGGTCGCTCACCAACGCGAGATAGCTCGAATCGACAATGTCGTGGCCCTTCTTTCCGCCGCGCCCTTCCCCTCCATGACAACTCCCACACGCTGTCGCGTAGACCTCGGCCCCCCTCCTCGGATCTCCTAAGGGCCCCGCATAGGGCGGCAGCGCCATGCCGCGAAGGGATTGCGCATCCGACCAGCGCGCCAACATGCCTTGAACGAGGGCCTCGATCTGTGGCTCCGTAAGCGATCCGCCGCGCTCCTTCGCGAAGGCGGTCATGGCTGTCCCGGGGACGCCGTCTTCGATCACGGCGCGGAGCCGATTCGGGGGTACCAGCGCGAGATACACCGGATCATGTAAGTCGAGAGCCGGCCCGAGGTTGCCGTCGGCCCCATGACAGCCGGCGCAGTGGGTGGCGTAAAGGAGTTCAAAGTCCATAGACTGCGCAGCTTCTTCCGCGCTCTCCTTCGGTCTTCCCGGAAGCGAATCGCATCCCAGCACAAAGAAACCCAACATGAGAACGAGGAAGGCACCGCTCCCGGCCCTTTGAGACGCCCCTCGCCTCATCGCTTGCGTTCGGAAGGACCGGCGCCGCCTAAGCCCCCCGGCACCGAGCCGGTCTGGGGGGTTCCGACGGTTGGAGTGCGGGCCACCACCAGACCGGCGACGAGGCCGAATGCGATCTGGGAGGCCACGAACCAAAGCCAGTCGATGCGTGCATCGAGCACGGGGTTCACGATCCCAAGCACAGCCCAGACCACCCCCGTCCACAGGAGGGGAGCCACGAGGCCACCCCACAGGAGGTGCCGCCGCGGAAGCATGGGCAAGATCAGGACATAGAGGAGCCCGACCAAGAGGGAAATCGTTCCATGAGCCAAGAGTGCGACGAAAAAGGCCGCTCCGTCAAACGCGCAGAGTGCGCTTGTGCTGGCGGTCGCCAAGTTCGGAAGCCCGGCGGCCGCGAGAAGATTGATCGGATACCAAAGACTGTGCTCCGCGAGGAGTCCATAGGCGAGGGCCACGGCAGCCATGGCGACCCCGCCCGCGATCCCTCCGGTGATCCCGGCGGAGAACGGGGGCACCTCGATTGGAAGGCGAAGGCGGCTTCCAGCGATCGCGACAGGCCTCTGCACTCTTTCCACTTGGGGAGCCTCCGGCATCGGAGCAATGCCCCTTCGCAGAACCGAGATCCTCTCCACCTTCGGGAACGGCAGCACCGCGCGCCACCAACCGACTGCTCCGGCCAGCGCGAGGGTCCCTCCCACGATACTCACGGCTGCGTTTGTCAGAAGACCCGCGCCAATGAGGGTGATTCCCAACGCTGTGATCATCGGCGCGGCCGTCGGCGCCGGAAGCTCTAGGCTCTCGCCGGCCGCAGGCTCGGCGATTCTTCCATCGTGATCTCGCACCTCAGGTCTCATCACCGACCCACGACGTAGACCACCGTCAGGACGACGAGCCAGACGACGTCCACGAAATGCCAGTACCAGGAGACGAGCTCGACGCGCTCGGCGTGAGCCGGCCGCAGCGCGCCGCGAAGTGCGCAGCCGAGGATAATGATCAACATGCAGAGGCCTACGAGCACGTGGCCGGCGTGAAGTCCGACCAGGGAGTAGAAAGTTGTTCCGAAAAGATTGGTATTGATGCTAAGTCCGTCGTCGAAGATCAGGCGACGCCACTCGCGTGCCGTGCGAGAGAGGAACGCGACTCCGAGGAGAATGGTCACCCCGAGCCACAGAGCGTTCATGCTCGCTGCCCCTCGCTTGAGAGCTCCGACGGCGAGCACCACGGTCACGCTGCTCGCGAGAAGGCAAGCCGTGCCGGTCCAGGGAAAGTCGAGAACGTCCTTCGGGTAGGGGCCGCTTAGGCTCTTGCCGATGTAGAAAAGGTAGGCCACGACAAAGACGCCGAGGAGCGAGGACTCGGTCACGATCAGCGCGATCATGCCCACCTTTCCGCGAGAGGCGGACACCTCTTCCCGGAACTCCTTGGCTGCGCCCGGGGCGCTCATCCCGCGCTCCTTATTCGTGGGGACCGTCGGGGTCGTGCGGATGCTTTCGGTCCCACAGGGGCCGGCGACTCCGCACCACTGGCAAGACGTCGAAGTTGTACACGGGCGGTGGAGAGCTGGTCGCCCACTCGAGAGTCCAAGCGTCCCATGGGTCATCGCCCGCAGGGGTGCCCCGTCGCAGAGAGACGAGCACATTTACGACGAAGAGAGCGACGGAAGCGATCTGGAACGGAACCCCAAGCGTGGCGATCATGTTCAAGAAGTCCCACCCTCGATCCGCCGGATACGTGTAGATGCGCCGCGGCATACCCTCGATGCCAACGAAATGGAGGGTCACGAACGTGNNAACCAGTAGTACATCGCACCGAAGACGGTGAAGAGAAGCCCGCCGATCAGGACGAAATGGAAGTGTGCGACCACAAAGTATGAATCGTGAAGCTGCCAGTCAAAGGGAGCGACGGAAAGCATGATGCCTGTAAGCCCAGCACACAGGAACTGAATCAGGAAGGCGACGCAAAAGAGCATCGGGACCTGGAAGCGGATCTGCCCCCCGTACATCGTAGCGAGCCAGTTGAAGAGCTTAACTCCCGTCGGAACTCCAACCAGCATGGTCGAGGCCACAAAAAGTGCGTTCGGAGCGGCTCCCATGCCCACGGTGAACATATGGTGAGCCCAAGTCCCGAGCGCTACGAACCCGATTGTGACCGACGCGCCGACGACCATCGCGTAGCCGAAAATTACCTTCCGCGAGAACACGGGAATGATCTCCNNCTCGGGGTGTCCAAAGAACCAGAAGAAGTGCTGCCAGAGCAGGGCGGATCCACCTGCCTGCGTGTCGAAGAAGTGAGAGCCGAGAAAACGGTCGAAGAGCAGCATGATTTGTGCCGCAGTAAGCGGTGGAAGGATGATAATTGTCATCCCAGAGACGACAAGCATGATCCAAACATAGACGGGCATGCGTCCCAGGCTCATTCCCGGACAACGCATCGTGAGGGTGGTCGTCACGAGGTTTATGGCTGTTGCGCTCGTCCCGATCCCCGCGATCAGAATGCCAAGGATCCAGTAGTCGGTGCTGTGGCCCCTCGAGAAGGCGCGGCCCGCGAGGGGCGAGTAGGCAAACCAGCCGACGTCCGGTGCCGTTCCCGCTCCGGCGAGGCCCTCCCCACCAAGAAAGCTAAAATAAAGAAGGATCCCCCCGAACAGAAAAAGCCAGAAGCCGAAGGCGTTGAGACGCGGAAAAGCGAGGTCGCGGGCTCCGATCATCAGTGGAACGAGATAGTTTGCAAACCCGAAGACAATCGGGATGCCCATGAAGAACACCATCGTGGTTCCATGCATGGTGAGAAGACGATTGAAGAGCTGGGGCGAGATCAGCGTGTTGTTGGAGACCATGAGCTGAAGACGGATGAGCGAGGCCTCGGTACCTGCCACCACCAGGAAGGCGAGACCCCCCAGGACGTACATGATGCCCAGGCGCTTATGGTCTACGGTGACGATCCATTCGTGGAGAACCGAGGTCCAGGGTCGAGGGGCAGCGTCCGCTCCCTCTGTGGAAAACGGTCCGCTGATTGCGCTCATACGTTCCGCTCCGCTCTATCTCAGGGTTGCAAGGTACGCGGCGACCTGATCGAGGTCCTCGCGCGAGAGGGTCATGGCCGGCATGAGCACTCCAGGCTTGAGCCGGTTTGGATCGTCGACCCAAGTGCGGAGGTGCTCGGGCGTATTGTCTACCACGCCTGAGCCGATGGTCGTTCGGCTCATGAGATGAGTTAGGTCTGGCCCGAAAAGACCGTTCCCGCGGGTCCCGCGGATGGTATGGCAGCTCACACATGCCACGGATTCAAACACTTCCCGCCCGGAACGCGCAGACGGGTCGTCCACGGCCGGCTGGCGCTGCGCCGCCACCCAGTTGTCGAACTCTGCTTTTGGATGGACGGTGACCCGAAGAAGCATTCCCGCGTGCTGTACGCCGCAGAACTGTGCACACTGGCCGACGTAGGTCCCGGGGCTACGCGGATCCAACCAAAGACGGTTGGTCTTGTTCGGAATGAGATCGAGCTTCCCGGCGAGCTGCGGCACCCAGAAGCTGTGGATCACGTCGGCCGACTGCAGGGTAATGAAGGTCGGACTCGTTCCCGGGGGCTCACTCAGGGGAACGTGAAGCTCGTTCGCAGTGACGATCCCGAGGGCCGGATAGCGGATCTCCCACCACCACTGGTGGCCGACGATCGTAACCTCGAGGGCATTCCCAGTGGGCTTCGCGAGCTCGATTGCAAAGTCGTACCGGGCGGTGGTGAGGAAGAGCACGACGACGATGAGGAGAGGCACGAGGGTCCAAGCGAGCTCAATGCGAGAGCTGCCGTAGACCTGGGGAGGTTCGCTGCTCGCACTCCGCGAGGGACCTCGGAATCGCACCAAGATGTACGCGAGAAGCACCGCGACCACGAGGAAGATGCCCCCTGTCACGCCGAGCACGAGCCAGGAGAGCTCGCGGATCGCGTAGGCTGGCGTGGACGCAGGAGCGAAGATGTCGGGTTGCGGAACGGCGTCACGCGCCCAAGCTTCCGCGGCGAAGATCCCCCCTACGAGGGAAGTGGAAGCCGCCCCGAGCCAGCGCATCCTTCTCCCCTCGACCCAGCAGCCCCCCTCCCTCATGGGAGACTCGTCGTTGACGGCGGCCCGGGACCCGATCGTCCGTCGAGGATGAGCCGCGCTGTGCAGGTACCCGCGAAATAGGCGCCGGCCCAGGTGCCAAGCGCGCGTCCCTGGCTCCGATGTTGAGGCGAAGCCAAGGTGGATGGTAGCCGCGGCGGCCCAGTCCAGGAACTTGCTTAGTTTGACCCGGTGAGACTCCAGAACCGCGAAGTACTTTCCGATGACCGCCAAGTCCCGATCGGAAGAGTGGAAGGCCTCCGGCACGTGCGCTCCGCTCACAGAGCGGCAAGGGTCTGCGCGACGTCGCTTCCTTGCCGCGATAAGCGTCCGCAGTATGAGCTTCTGAACGCGGGTTCCAATTCTTTTTCTCGCGCGACTTAGGAGAATTCGGGCAACCGCTCGATTCTTGTGACAAACCCGGGGGGGGATGACCACGCTCGTTCGAGCACGCCAAACAGCATGCCCCTTGGGAGGCATTTTGCTGAGCCGGAGAAGAGGGTTCTTCGGTCCTTCGGATCCGGACCGATCGAGCCTCGCCTTTGGCCGACTGCACAAGTGCCTCGCATAGGGATAGGAAAGGCCCGATCGAATCGGGGCCTCTGAGCGCGCACACTCCTCGTCCTGTTCGTCGCTCGCGCCGCCAATGCCGCACGCGCCGTCGACCCTGCCGCTCCGAATGATGGGCACCGCCCCTCCACTCGGAATCATGTGGCCCCCTTCGGCGGCGATGATCCCACGCGCGCCGACGCGAACGCCAGCCGCTCCACCAAGCAGGGTCGCCCGCCTCCGGCCGGTGGCGAGCGCGAATGCAGGCTGAACTTCGGTTTGGATAGACCGCAGCGTTACAGTGCGCTACGACGCCGAATGGTGGGCAGGGAACGGATGAAGACAGCGGTGGAAGTCCTCCGGACGATCAAGAACATCGGACTCGGCCTGTCGCCGTGGGTGCCGGGCGAGACGCGCTTCGGGTTGGATTCCTTCACTGCAGGCGAGCTCACGGCGGCGATCGCCCACGGCGTCCCCGGGGCCCGCATCGAACGCATCACTGTGAACCGTAACGCCAAGGGCACCACCGACCGTGCCCACCTCGCCCTCACGTGGAACGACGCCGGGAAGGCGGCGGGCCTCCCGAAATCGGCGTTCGCCAAGGGCACGCCGAGCACGATCTCGAGCCGCATCCTGAACGCAGCGTTCGGGCTGTGCGACTCCGAAGTGCGGTTCTACAACCAGCTGCAGGCGGCGGTCGCCGAGATCACCCTCAGGCCGTACGTCGCAAGGGTCCGCACCGGTGGCCGGTTCGCGATCGCGGTGCAGACGATCGGCGAGGACGAAGCGCACTTCTTCCAGACCGGCGACACCGTGCCGCTCTCTCATGCCCAAGGCATGATGGATGCGCTGGCGTCGTTGCACGCGCAGTACTGGGAGTCGCCCCGGTTCACCACCGACCTCTCGTGGATCACCGTCTACTCGCGCCGGCCCGGCTGGCCGATCGGGCGCCGGGTGATGCCCTACTTCAATAGCCGGTGGCTCCAGAAGCGCGACGACGTCCCTGCGCTGGTGAAGCGGCTCACCTCGTTCTACCTGCAGAACCAGGCCGCCCTCGACCGAGTGTGGGAGGCGCTGCCCGTCACGCTCTGCCACGGCGACACCCACGCGGGCAACACGTATCAGAGGGCCGACGGCAGGTCGGGCGTGTTCGACTGGCAGAACGTCCACAAACTGCACGGCATGCGCGACGTCACCTATTTCATCGGCTGGAGCCTCGACCCCGACGATCGCCGTGCCCACGAGAGCACGCTCATCAGCCGCTACCTCGACAACCTCGTCACACATGGCGTCCGGAATGCACCCGACTTGGCGGTGGCGTTCGAGCTGCATCGGCTGTTCATGGTCGACGCCTGGAACTCCGCCTGGGCGCCCCTCGCGATCGGCGGCATGGACCCCGGTGGCGTAGGCGACCGGCTCATCGCCCGGTTCACCAAAACGCTGCTCGACCTCGACACCGAGCAGGCGCTGCGGAGCGCGTTGTGAGCGTGCTCGAGGTCCACGACGAGGGCCGTCTCCGGATCCTCCGGCTCTGAACCGGCCCGATCGCAAGAACGCCCTGAACGGCGAGCTTATGCGCGCCCTTCCCGAGCAACTGCGCGCGGCGGCCGCCGACGACGGCGTCTGGGCGATCGCAATCACGGGCAGCCGGCACCGCCTGCTGCTCGAGGCTCGACCTGGCAGACCGGGCCGCCGCGGGAACAGGTTCGAGCGATGGCGCAGCACGAGCGAAGGCCGGTCAGTGGCACTTGTCGGTGCTCATTCGGGTGGAGGCCGATCGTGGCCAGCTGCGGTCGGAGTCGGCGTGTCGCTGGCAATGAACGCCGACATCTGGATCGCCGCGCCGTCGGCGGGATTCCACCCCTGCGCGGGTCGGGACGTCGCCCGACTTCGGGCTGACGTGGACGCTCCTCCCGCGCGGTCGGCTACGAACGTGCGATGCGGTTCCTCTTGGAGTCCCGCATGGCCTCCGCATGCTCCTGAGCCGCGGAGAATCCAAGCGCGAGCGATGGGACGC
>DOUU01000239.1:176-7505 GCA_003520425.1 Deltaproteobacteria bacterium | reverse complement strand
GCGACCGAAGAGATCTGGTTCCCGACGCAGCGGACCTCGTTTCACGAGAGCCCCGCGCTCCGGCGTGCAGCGAGCGAAGCCCTTGCGCGCGCAGGCACGACGCAGGGCGAACTGGAGGCCCTGGATCTCTATTCCTGCTTTCCCGTAGCCGTCGAGATGGCGTGCGACATGCTCGGGCTTTCCGAAGAGGATCCCCGCGGCTTCACCGTGACGGGGGGGCTCCCGTACGCGGGAGGGCCGGGAAACAACTATACACTTCATGCCGTCGCCGCGATGGCCGAGCGCCTGCGGGAGCTGCCCGGAAGGCAGGGCCTTGTCACAGGAAACGGGTGGTATCTGACCAAGCACTCGGCCGCCGTCTTGGCCTCGGCCCCGCGCCGAGAAGCGGCGGCCAAGGAGCCCTTCGCGCCGACTTCCGAATCCCTCCCGCCAAAGTCCGCCGCGCAGCCCGTCGAGCTCGTGGAGGCGGCCTTTGGGCCCGCGACGGTCGACACCTACACCGTGACGTATGACCGCGAGGGTGCGCCGGAACGCGGAATTGTGGTGGGACACCTGGAGGACGGGCGACGCTTCCTCGCCCACACGCCGGGCGAGCGCGCTCTCCTCGAGGACTTTGCGGCAAGCGAGGGCGTGGGACGCAAGGGCACCGTCTCGCACAAGGACGGGAAGAATCTCTTCGCTCCCGCTTGAGGGCTTCTCGGCGGCAGCCAGCGCCGCGAGCACGCACGCAGGAGGGTCCCAGAGCCGCTACGCCCCCCGGCTCCCCTCGGCTTCTTCCTCGCGCCGCTCGAAGCGTCCAAAGCGCAGGGCGAGCGTGGGCAGCACCAGAAGATTCAGCGCGGTCGAGCTCACGAGGCCGCCGAGAATCACGATCGCCATCGGACCTTCGATCTCCCTTCCCGCCTGGCCGCTTCCGAACGCGAGGGGGGCCAGCCCCAAGCCCGTGACACCTGCCGTCATGAGAATCGGGACGACGCGCTCCGCGGCTCCCCGCAGCGCCGTCTCGGGGCCCCACACCGCTCCCTCCTGGTTCACGAGATGGTCGAAGTGGGAGATCATCATGAGNNGAGCGAGTTTCGGGTAGTGATCCCAAACAGTGTCACGAACCCCACGAGCGTCCCGATCGAGACGCGGCCCGCTTCGGGGTCGAAAAAGCCCGTCACCAAAACGGCCAGCACGCCTCCCACAAGCGCGAAGGGCAGGTTCGCGAACACAAGCACGAGGCTCCGCCAGCTGCGCAGGCCCACGGCGAGGAGGAGCACGATTCCCACCAGGGCGATCGCAGAATGGGAGAGGAGCTCCCTTTGCGCCGTCGTGCGGGCTTCGGCTTCGCCGCCAAAGATCGCATACACACCGGCGGGCATCGCGACCTTCTCGGCAAGGGCGCGCTTGGCGTCGGCCACAAACGAGACGACGTCTCGTCGCGTTGGATTGCATGTCACCGTCTGGCGCCGACGGGCGGCTTCGTGGAGGATGTCGTAGCGCCCGCTCGCGAGCGACACATCCGCCAGAAGCCGCAGGGGCACGCGCTGCCCGTCGCTGTTGCGCAGAACGAGCGCGCCCACCGACTCGGGGTCCCTGCGGCTNNGCCTCGTCCAGAATCACGACCACGTCCGAGGTCTGGTTGGCCCGGTGCGTTTGCGCGACGACCGTTCCCTGGTATGCGGTTTGGACGCCTTCCATGACTTCGGTGGGCCGGAAGCCAAAGTGCGCGAGCCGCTCCGGACGGAGCCGGATCGTCGTCCGAGGGAGCCCCGGCGGAGACTTCGTGACGACGTCTGCGGCCCCGGGGATCGCGGAGAGCACGCGGACCACCTCGCGTGCCGTCGTATCGAGTGCGTCGAGATCGTCTCCGAAGAGGTTCACCACGACCGGCGCCGCCTCCCCGGTGATCGTTTCTCCAATGCGATCCCCGAGAAAGGTCAGCACCTCCGATTGAATGCCGGGGAAGCCTGCGAGGAGCGTTCGGATCTGATCCGCCAGCTCCTCGTGCCCCGAAGCTCCTTCCCGCGTCAGCTCGACGTGGAACTCGCTGCGGTGGGGGCCCCAGGTATCCTCGCCCTGCTCGGCGCGGCCGAGCTGCTGCTCCACGGTGGCGACCGCGGGCAGCTTGAGAAGCGCCTTCGAGATCGCAGTTCCAATCCGACGCAGCTCATCGAGAGAGGTGCCCGGAACGGCGGACACCTCGAGCACGAAATGTCCCTCCCGGAAGTCGGGCAGGAACTCACCCCCGAGGAGGGGCAGCGCCGCGAGCGCCACCGCGCAGAGCCCGGCGACCGCGTAAACGATGCGCCTTGGATGCGCAGCCGCCCGCGAGAGCTGGCGCAGATAGCTCGCTTTGACCCAGCGCTGCAGGCGAGGCTCGGAGAGCGTGCCAGGATTGGAGCCGAGGAGGGCGAGGGAGAGCGCGGGAGTCACCGTGAGCGCCACGACCAGCGACGCCAGGACCGCGGCGATATACGCGAGGGCGAGCGGCGCAAAAAAGCTGCCTTGAAGACCCGTGAGAGTCAGGACGGGCAGGAAGACCGTCACCACCACGAGCGTTGCGAACACGACCGCGCTGCGGACCTCGAGCGAGGCGTCGAGCACGACGCGGAGCGCGGGGCGCGGGCGCCCCAGCTGCTCATTCTCCCGCAGCCGACGGAAGATGTTCTCGACGTCGATGATCGCGTCGTCCACCACCTCGCCGATCGCGATCGCGAGGCCCCCGAGGGTCATCGTGTTCAGCGTTTGGCCGAGCGCGCCCAGCACGATCACCGCCGAGAGCAGCGAGAGGGGGATGGCAGAGAGGGAGATGAGGGCAGTGCGGGCGTGTCCCAAGAAAGCGAAGATCACGACCGCCACGAAAAAAGCGCCAAGGAGGAGCGACGAGCGGAGATTGTGGAGGGCCGTCTCGACGAAGGTTGCGGGGCGGTGAAGGCTCGGGTAGAGCGTGACACCCTCCTGATCGAAGAGGGGGCGGAGTTCCCCGAGTGCGCGTTCCACGGCAAGCGTCACCTCGAGCGTATTCGCACCGTGTTGGCTCAGCATGGTGAGGAGGACGCCCGGCCGGCCCTGGATCAGAGCATCTCCGAACTTGGGCGCCCCGGCCTCCACCACATGGGCCACATCTCCGAGCCGCACCACCGCCGGGCCGTGCCGAGCGACCTCGACCTGCGCAAGCACCTTCGGCTGGATCGCCTGACCCTGGGTTTCGAGCACGACGCGCTGGTTCGGGGTATCGATGAAGCCAGCCCCAAGAACGCCCGTCGAGGCGCGCGCCGCCGCCAGCACCTCCGCGAGGCCAAGGCCATGGGCGGCAAGGCGATCGGGTTGGACCTGGATTTGGAGCTGGCGCACCTCACCCCCGAACACCGTGACCTGGGCGACCCCGGGAACCGCGAGCAGTCGCGGCCGAACCGTCCAGTCGGCGAGGGCGCGGAGCTCCATCGGCGAGAGGCGGTCGGAGACGAGGCCGATCTTCAAGAGATCCATGGTCGACGACGTGGGCGCCGACATCGTCGGCGGATGGGCCCCGAGCGGGAGCCGTGCCGCAGCCAAGGTGAGCTTTTCTGCGAGGAGCTGGCGCGCTCGGAAGATGTCGGTGCCTTCTTCGAACACGACCGTCACGACGGAAAGGCCCTGAATCGACTCGGAGCGCAGGGACTTGAGGCGACTTAGGCCCCCGATTGCCGCCTCTACGGGGGTCGTGACCAGGGTCTCGACCTGTTCTGCCGCGAAGCCGGGAGCCTCGGTCTGAACCACCACCTGGGGCGGGACGAACTCGGGGAAGACGTCGAGCTTCGAGTGGCGCGCGGAGAGGGCACCTTGCACGAGAACGATCGCGGCGAGCGCAATCACGACGCCACGAAATCGCAGGCAGAAGGAGACGATGGCGCGCAGCATCGTGTGTCTTAGGATCCGACGATCCTATTCCTCCGCTGTCGCGCCGGCGAGTTCCGTCGAGAGAAGCTCTTGCGCGCCCACGACGACGACCTGCTCTCCGGCCGAGAGGCCGGCGGGGATGAACGCCCCCTCGCGCGTCGTCTGCGCGACCTCGACGGCTCGACGCTCGAAGCTCTGGTCCGGATGTGCTACATACACGAAACTGCGTCCATCGTAGCGGACGAGGGCCGCGCGCGGCACGAGGACGCCGGACCTTGGATGGTCTGCCAAGGCGAGGAATCCGACGAGCGCGGTGCCCGGCGGCCATCGCGGGGGCAAGATCCGCACGAGGAAGCCCCGGCCCTGGGTGATGGGGTCTGTGTCCGGAGCCGGGCCTAAAAGGGCTGCCTCCTCGGGCTCGGCCTCTTCGTCGCCCAGGGCTGCGACGCGCACCGCCGTCGGGCGGGAGGCGGGCGCATCACCGACCGAGAGGTCGATGCGCGCCAGCGCGGCCTCCCGGGCCGCAAGCGCGCGCACAAGCGCCGCAAGCTCATCCCGACGCGCCACGAGCTCGGGGCCAAAGACGGAGACGAGATGCGCCTGCGCGCTGTCATAGGCGGCGCGGTCCCGCTCGAGCGCGGCGCGCGCGGTCTCGAGCTCGCGCTTCGAGGCGTTCGCGTTGCCCCGCTGCAGCGTGGCGACGCGCTGATACTCCTTTTCCGCGACCTCGAGTGCGGTGCGTGCGGATTCCCGATCGTAGAAGGGTACGGCGAGTGCGGAGGGATCGAGCACGCGGCCCGCTCCCCGCAGCTCTTGCGGGAGCTCGGTCTGCGCGAGCGTCGCGACTTGAAGCCCGATGCGATCGCGCGCTCCTCCACCGAGCTGAANNCGATGCGCTCGCGTGCTCCGGGGCCGAGCGCAATCACGGCGCCCTCGGCGCTGCGCCTCACGACCGCCGGGGCCTGCGCGCCCTCTCCATTTTTCTCCTCGTCCGCACGATGCACGGCCGGTCGCAGCGCGATCCAGGCGAGGAGGGCCCCGAGCGCGAGCCCGAGCGCGACACCCAAGAGCGTTCGCCTCACGGGGCACCGGGTTCGCTAGGCGCGGGCTTTCCCCCACTCGGCGGCGGAGCCGCTTCGAGGGGCTCTTGGACCGCGGCCTCAAGGTCTCCCATCGCCTGCTGAACACGAACTTTCGCGTCGAGCGCAATGCGCTCTGCGCGAGCCGCCTCCGCTTGTGCGGTACGCAGCGCAAGGAGGTCCGCCGCTCCCGCACGCAGCGCCTGCTCGTTGGCGCGCACCCGCTCGTGCTCCGCCGCGAGCACGGACTCGCTCCGGCGCAGGGCTTCGCGGGCCGCCTCCTGGTTCGCGAGCGCGCGGTCGATCTCGGCGATCGCCTGGGCTTGGAGAGAGACGAAGCGTGCCGCCGCCTCGCCCCGTCGTGCTTCCGCCTCCCCGATGGGCCCCTCGTTGCGATTCATCACCGGGAGCTCGACGGAGACTCCCACCACCGCCCATTTGTTGAGGCCTTGATCGTATTCGTAGCCAGGGCCGATCCGCAGGTCCGGGTACTGCTTGG
Organism: Deltaproteobacteria bacterium; assembly: GCA_003520425.1. Taxonomy (GTDB): domain Bacteria; phylum Myxococcota_A; class UBA9160; order UBA9160; family UBA9160; genus UBA9160. The sequence goes on along the minus strand of DOUU01000239.1, from coordinate 2,063 downwards.
CGATCTCCAGCTGGAGAGCGGACTGCGAGGCCTCGTACTCCATGAGTGCCGCCTTGAGATCGGCGCGGTTTTGGAGCCCTCGGCGCCGGATCTCCTCCGGAGGGAGAGCCGCGAGCGCTCCCCCCCGAAGATCGGTATCGACGGAAAATTCGATCTCGATTCCCTCGAGGGCGCGCGGTGTAAGACCGAGCGCCTCGGCGAACCGGACCCAAGCCTCCGCTCGCTGTCGCTCGATCTCCGCGAGATCTGCGGAGGACTGGAGGGCGGCCACGCGAGCCGGCGCGAGCTCGGCGAGCGACGCCGCTCCGAGACGCACGCGTTCCTCCAGCAAGGCGACCACCTGCTCCTCGCTTTTCGACTGCTCGGCGAGTCGAAGCGCCCGATCTCGGGCCGCGACAAAATCAAGGAGCTGTGCCCGCACCCGGGCGCGAACCTGCCAAGCTGCGCTGTCGAGGGCGAGCTGCGCTGCGCTGGCGAGCTCTTGCGCGTGCTGGATCCTGTACCCGCGCTTGCCCGCCGTCTCGATCGGCCAATCGAGGGAGGCCGTGACCACCCAGGGCGACGGCCCGACGCCGGGTTCGCTACTCGAGACGTATTGCGGGAGGAAAGAAAGCGTCGGATTGGGGCGCGCGCCTGCGGTCGCGACCCCGGCCTCCGCTACGTGCGCCTGTGCACGGGCCAGATCAAGGCTTGGCTGGAAGTAGAGCGCGACGAGAGTGAGCGCGGTTAGATCCCATTTCTCGAGCGGCCACTGCGGCGGGGGGCTCGGCAGAACCGTCTCGAAAAGAGAACGCAGACCAGGGTCGGCGAGGGAGCGCTTCTCGAGCGCTTCAGCCGCGGCATCGGGCGAAAGCGGCGCGGGCTCGAAGTGGCGGCAGGCAAGAGCTGCGAAGGAGAGCGCGATCGAGCTGGCAGGGAGCGCGAGGGCCCGGAGCGCACGCACCGCCACGCTTAAGGTGGAGCGAGGTCGGCACCCGGACGGGAGGACGCCCGTCCGCCCCTCCGCAGTCATCCACAAACCGCAGGCCCACCGCGGGGCGGACGGAAGCAAAATCGCCCTCTGCGCATGCGATCCCCTTGCGAGCATCTTAGCCCTGCGTGTCGCCGCAGCATTGGCTTGCCCTTGGGTGAGATGAAGGCGAGAAAATGCGTCGGCATGAAACTCGCCTGCCGGGGCCACACCGCGCGGGAGCGCGCCCTCAAAGCCGGGCAACGTCGCGTGGGGCGGCGGGGCGAAGCGGGGTATCCCATGCTCCGCGCCGGTCCCCAAGCGGAAGCTTTGGCCTTGCGGGAGCCCGCCGCGCCGGATGGAAGCTGCAAGGCCGCCCCTTCTCCGGGAGGCACAGCGTGAACCGCCGATCCCCGTGGAAAACTCCTTTTTTCGTCGCCGCGTGCGTCCTTGCCCTTCTCACCGCCCTCGCGAGCGAAGCGCCCGCGGGCCCTTCGGGCTATCAGCGCATCGCATCCTTCCTGCTCGGGGGCCTTGAAGGCTGGGACTATCTCACCATGGACTCCGCCATGCGGCGGCTTTTCATTGCCCGGGAGACGCGCGTACTCGTGCTGGACGTGGACCGCGGGAAGGTAGTCGGCGAGATCCCCGATACGCCTGGCGTTCACGGCATCGCGCTCGCCCCCGAGCTTGGGCGCGGGTTCACGTCGAATGGCCGCTCGGCGAGCGTCACGATCTTTGACTTCAAGACCCTGAGGGTGATCGGCAGCGTGAAAACGGGCGAGGGGCCCGATGCCATCGTCTATGATCCCAAAACGCAGCTCGTCCTCACGATGAATGGGCGTTCACGGTCGGTCACGATCATCGATGCGGCGCGGGGAGAGGTGAGAGCGACCCTCGCCCTTGGCGGCAAGCCTGAGTTCGCGGTGGCAGACGGA